>JANOCC010000091.1:0-2588 GCA_031411955.1 Ferruginibacter sp. | reverse complement strand
TTCAAGAATTTCCCGCTTCGTACACACCGAGGCGTTGTATGCTGGCTGCAATTGTATGACACAAATTATAAAGTAAACTATGATCGGTATTATTGTTCAGCTTACCCTTTCCTGGTTAATCGTCTGGCTTTTTGAAAAAGGGAGTTTATCCTTTTTAGGATTCTACCCCACAAAAAGACGACTATTTGATTTCATTCTTTTCTTCTGTATTACGGCAATATTTTGCTCTACAGGCTTCTTTCTGCGCATGTATTTCGGGAAGGAGCAATGGAGCTTAAACCCTGCGCTTACACCTGCACTAATCCTGGAAGCTATGTGGTGGAATGTAAAGTCAGTACTCTTTGAAGAACTGATTTTCAGAGGTGTTATTTTTTATATCCTCCTTAAAAAAATTGGGCCGTGGAGGGCTATGCTTATGTCGGCCACCGCCTTCGGAATCTATCACTGGTTTTCACATGAAGTTTTAGGCAATCCCACGCAAATGGCAATCACTTTTGTAACCACAGGGTTGATGGGTCTGCTCTATGCCTATGGGTATGCAAAAACTTTCTCACTCTATATTCCATGCGCTATTCACCTGGGCTGGAACCTCACACAAGGTTTTGTTTTCTCGCAAGGGCCAATTGGGAAAGGGATATTCATACAAGTGATGCCTCAGCCCATCGTACATGTTTCGTACCTGGTATATTTTGTAATTTTATTAGTGCCCATGCTAAGTACGTTGCTGATTAATTTCTTCCTATTGAAACGGCGTGAGCAGGTTAATCTAAATTCTTAAAGCGCCTGCATTCTCATGGTAACAATTGTTTGCACAGAGCAATTTTGGGTCCAAGGCAAGTAAATCAATTACGGTAGATAAGGGAACACGAAACATTGGTTTTGTGGGAGAAGGGCTTAGAGTTCAAGCTTCTGTTGTTTACGTCTCTGTACTTTAGTACCGGGCCTAACAAGTGAAGCTTCGCAAAATTGCTAACCTTAAATTCTAAAAGCGGGGCTTCCATTCCTGGCATACTGCCCGTCAATTTCCCCATCGCAGCAATATGTTTGTTTAACGCAATGCTTAGCAATCTGATCAACTTCATGGTAAACATAATCTAACAAGACAGGAATGTTTCGGCAAAACCACCTGGCTATTTATAGTAAAATAATAATAGCCCCCCCAACAAACACTTCCCTTTTTAAATTATCCGTTTAAATTTATTTCTACATTTGTACGATGTCTATAACGGCCCTAAACCTATTACTTGCTGATGATGATCTGGATGATTGCTTTTATTTAAAGAAGCATTAGAAGACATACCCATATCTGCAAAACTCAGCACCGTAAATGATGGCGTGCAACTTATGCAATTGCTTTCCGCAACTGACACTTTACCCGATGCGCTTTTCCTTGACCTTAACATGCCCCGAAAAAGCGGGTTCGAATCTTTATCAGAAATAAAAATAACTGACAAATTAATGAGCCTTCCTGTAATAGTGTACTCTACCTCGCTTAACATTGAAGTTGTAGATTTACTTTACCAAAAAGGGGCCCTTTATTACATTTGTAAGCCAGGTGAATACGATCAATTTAAAAAAGTGATCTTAGAAGCGCTTACACTTATATCGCAAAAAGACTGTACTCAACCCGCAAGAGATAAATTTATACTTTACCCGTAAGTACTTTTTATATGAGCAATAACAATTCTGAGTATTATTTTCTGAGGGGAGGAGGACAAATGGGTGCTCTGATAAGAGCAAAAGATTGGAGCAAAACAGCTTTAGGCGACCCTGCAGAATGGTCCCAAAGCCTTCGCACCATGGTTGCCGTAATGCTTGATAATCCCTTTGGCATGTACATAGCCTGGGGCAAAGAATACATCCAGCTTTATAATGATGGGTATCGCCCCATACTTGGAGCCACCAAACATCCCCAGGCGTTGGGTATCAGCACCCGTGAAACGTTTTCAGAAATTTGGGACAACATTATAGCGTCCATGTTTGACGGCGTGATGGAGGGGAAAGCGGTTGGCTATCCTGATTTGATGTTACCTCTAAACAGGAATGGTTTTGTAGAAGAATGTTATTTCGATTTTGCATTTAGTCCCATCCGGTTAGATGATGGAACCGTTGGTGGCGTTTTGGTTACTGTAATTGAGACAACCGATAAAAAAAAGGCGAACACCCAATTAAAAGAGAGCGAGGAACGCTTCAGAACCATGGCAGAAGCCTCGGATATTTTAATTGCTGTTAGTGATGAAACAAGCGATGCCACTTATTTTAATAAGGCGTGGGTAAACCTTACCGGAAGGCCAATGGATGACCTGCTGAAGTTTGGCTGGGTTGACCTGGTTCATCCGGATGACAAAGAAATATTTGTAAATATTTACCTCGATGCATTTAAAAATAAAGTTCCCTTTACCGGAGAGTTTCGGGTGCTTGACAAAAATGGCGAATACCGGTGGTTGTTAGCCCAGGGACCTCCTCTTTTCCGACCTGGCGGTTCGTTTGCCGGGTATGTAAGTTCATGTATAGACATTACTGACCAAAAAAATGCTACTCACAAAGCTGAAGAAAGCGAACTTCTTTTCAGGCTGGCACTTGCAGGC
>JANOCC010000090.1:0-1912 GCA_031411955.1 Ferruginibacter sp. | reverse complement strand
AGGTTGCAACGGTTACTCTACGTTTAGGAGCAGCGTAATCATATCCAATATCATCAACGTTAGAACCGCCAAGCACAAAGGTACCGCCTTCAATATGCACCAGACCTGGACCTGGCGCAGGTTTGGTTTTCTTCGAAATTTGCAATGAACCCGGTCTTCTTTGATTGTATGCTGCACCAGTTTTAGGCGATGCACCCACTCTTTTTTTACAAGAAGGGAGAGTTAAGAGTATGCAGGCTATAATAGCACAGGCACATAAAAAGGTTTTTTTCATTTTTCTATTGAGGTTAACAATCCATAAAAATATAACTATTTACTTATTTGTAGAAATATTTTCAATCTTTTACAATATAATGGAGGTTACAATTTTAGTCATTAACAGTGATAATAACAAAATAGTTACACAAAATTCTTTTAATTTAAACGAAGTTTGAATCTTAAACATTATTTTACATTTAAGAATTGTACTTAAGGAATCAAAATCGCAATAAACTTTAAAACGCAAGAATACTAGTTTTCATATTTTAGATGGCACTTTTTTTGCAGGGCAAACGCATTAAAATATCGGTTTAAATTAATCGTCTGATTTTCAGTTATTTATGTTGAAAATATGGCTTATTTTTTGTATATTTATCTGACAATCAGATGGATACAAAAAACAAGACAAACACAATTTTCGCTTATTTTAGCGAAATGGAGGACTTTCGTAAAGACAGGAAGAAGCGACATCTTCTAACAGATATTATTACAATAACCATTGCTGCTGCCCTATGTGGTATTGAAAGCTATAATGACATCGAAGATTTCGGGGTGGTCAGGCAAGACTGGCTAAAAACCTTCTTGGAACTTCCAAACGGGATACCCTCGCATGACACGTTTAACAGGGTATTTGCCAATATGGATCCTCTCAAGTTTGAGGCTTGCTTCAGGAATTGGGTCGATTCCATTCTTGAGAGCCACACGGGTCAGCAGATCAGCATTGACGGGAAAACCATCCGGGGAGCTAAAAGCCACGGGATAAAGTCTCCGATTCACATGGTAAGTGCATGGGCAACTGATAGCAATATGGTTTTGGGGCAGGTAAAGGTAAGTGAGAAATCAAATGAGATCACCGCTATCCCCGAGCTGTTAAAGAGTCTGCTCATAAAAGACTGCCTGATTAGTACAGATGCCATGGGCTGCCAGGAAGATATTGCTTCCTGCATTATAGAAGGTAAGGGAGATTATCTTTTGGCGGTAAAAAACAACCAAGCTTCACTATATCAGAACATGGAAGATTCGTTCCGATTTCTTAAGACAGCAGGTCATGACGAAACCATAGATGTAGACCATGGCAGGATAGAAACCAGAAAATGCACCATCATAACAGATTTGGCACATATTGAAGAGCCTGAAAGATGGGAGAGCCTGCATGTTCTGGTAAAGATGGAAAGCGAAAGATGCTTTAAGGCCACCGGAAAAACAGAGAGGTCAATCCGCTATTATATTGGGAGCAAACCAGCCGATGCTGCCTTCTATCAGAAAAACATCAGGGGACACTGGGCAATAGAAAACAAGCTCCATTGGACACTTGACGTTGTTTTTGGGGAAGACGCCGACCGGAAAAGACACAGACATGCAGCACAAAACTTCTCTCTGATCAATAAAATTGCTCTGAATATCCTTAAAAATGATCAGACAAGAAATATTAGTATCAGAAGAAAAAAGAACATTGCAGCATGGGATTTTAAGTATTTGCTCATGCTACTTAAATTTTAATGCGTTTGCCCTGCTATAATGATGGCAAACGTTTAATAGGCTATAAAATTTTGTTACTTTCGTCCCCACAAATATTTTCAATCAAATGAGCAAAGCAATAATAAAAACAGAGAAAGGCGATTTTACTGTAGAATTCTATGATAATGACGCACCT
>JANOCC010000089.1:0-61299 GCA_031411955.1 Ferruginibacter sp. | reverse complement strand
GGGTTTTTTGTTTTATTACATCAATAAAAAAATGGTTTTATTGATCGCGTCCCGCTTTAATGCGGGAAGGTCGCAAGTTCGAATCTTGCCATCCCGACAAAATTCCCAACATTAGCCCTTCGATTAATATCGCAGGGTTTTTTGTTTTATTACATCAGTAAGAAAATCGGTTTTGTTGATCGCGTCCCGCTTTAATGCGGGAAGGTCGCAAGTTCGAATCTTGCCATCCCGACAAAATTCCCAACAATAACCCTTCGATTAATATCGCAGGGTTTTTTGTTTTATAGAATGGGGTATAGAAAATGTATAGAGAAAAAAAACTAATCAAACACAAGGTTTTTTGTCTTACTACAAATGAACGTATTCCTTCGCCGAACTTCATCTTGCTAATGTGAATTAATATTTTTATTAAGAAGTAATTGGAAGGAGTTGATCCTATTAATTGTATTTGGTGCTATTTTTTCGAGTGTATTGCGCAGCCATTGATTTGGTTCAATGTCTTGCATTTTGCAAGTTCCTAATAATGAATACAACATGACACTTCTTTTTAGCTTCATGTAATCCTGCAAAAAGATAATTTTTTCTTCCCAATGCTACAGCGCTCATGCTCTTCTCTACAGGATTATTGTTGATCACTCCGTTGCCAGTGCCACTTTATCTCTCCCTTATATAAACCTGTATCGCAAAAACCGTTTGCAAAATGAGAATAGCCGTTTCTTTTTTATAAGCTTTCAGCAAGTGATAGTTCATTACTTTTAGTATTGCTGAAATGATATGAACCGCTAATCGTAGTCGTTTTATGATCATGAGTAATTAACTGTAAATTTTTTATCGGTATATGAACGTATCAACTTTTTTTCGAAAATTATTTCTTTTGTCCATTGTATGCACGGCATCATTATTTACCGTAGCACAAACAAAAAAAACTCCCGTGGATTACTTAAGTATACCTGGCCCTGTTATTTTTGAAGGAAAAAGTTATTTCCTTAGCTGGAGTACACATCCTGCTGCTGCGTATTATAAACAGGAGTATTTAATAGAAACTGAAAATGCAGATCGTTTTAAGACAATGTTATTGATTGAAGTGCTGTCGGATGGATCAGATATTAAAGATATTGTTGCAGCAAAGATCGCCGAACTTAAAAAATTAAAAGAGAACAATCCTATTGTAAATTATGATCTAATTAAAAATCCTGCAACTGGAGAGTACCTGGTTGACTTTTTAATGACGGCAAATGATGCCAACGGAGCCGTTAGCATCATTGAACACAATGTTTACAGGTATAAATCATTGAAAGATAGAAAAGGTAAACTGGGTGTAACGTTATTTGGCGTAAGCAAAAGGGCTTATGGCAGCTCCGTTGATGTTTTTTTGACTTCGTTGAAAACAAGCCGTAAACTAATTATCAATGCGGTAGCGCAATTTAAAATGCCGGAAGTCTTTTTAAGTAAATAGTTCTCAATATTTCATCCCATTAGGCAAAACATAAGAATCAGTAATTGGTAAAGCATTTTCATCCTCGTAAATGTCTTTGGTAAATTATAAATGTAGGTTTTAATACAGTAGGATATTATATTAATAAATCGTCTGTATTATATAATAAAATTCCTATTTCCGTCGTTACGTACACGTTATAATATCCAAACTATGAAAAAAAACATATTATTTTGTAGCCTGCTTGTTGCATTCCTGCTTGGTTTCGGGCAAATTTTTGCTCAATCCACCAGTTGGAAAGGCACTTTTAACACTTATTGGAATAATCCACTCAACTGGACTAACGGCATTCCAGACAATACCAAAGATGCAATACTGGGAGATGCAAACTTTACAGGCATTAATCAGCCGAAAGTAAATGTAGTTTCCACTTGTAAAACAGTAACTATAGGAGGAGCAGTGGCTACAACACTCACCTTTTCAAGAACGCTGACTGTATTGGGAAATTTGCTTATCAATCCTAATGGTATCGCTATACAAGCGAATACAACCACTAATCTCGCAGGTGATTTTATCAATAATGGTGCATACGTTAATACTGCAACCAGTTCCAGGATTATTTTTAATGGTACCAATCAGACCGTTGGCGGGACTTCTGTAACAACTTTCAGAAGGGTAACGATCAATGCCAGTAGTACAGTAACACTTGCAACCAACATAAAATTAGATAGTACTGGTAGTTTACTTGCCGTTTACGGTTCTTTAGACCCGGGCCAGAGCCCTAGCTACAGTGTAACGGCAACCGGACTTGCAAGGGTGTACGACGGAGGAAAAATTAAAGTAAATGCTTCTGCTTTTACTTCTAATTATATATTTACTGGTGCTACAACGCTTTATTCCGGCTCAACGGTAGAATACGGTTCCAACACAACAAACCAGGTTATAAGTCCCGTTTATTCTTACTCTACTTTGCTTTTAAGTGGCTCAGGAACTAAATCACTTACAGCAAACCTGCTGCCATTGTATGGAAGAAATATAGCGCAGGGAAAAATAATTATAAATGCCGGGATAACATTTGATATGGGTATTTACACTGCTAACAGGGCCACCAATACAGTTGGCGGAGAATTTAATCTCGCTAGTGGAGCTCTGTTAAAAGTTGGTGGTACAGGTAATTATCCCGCAAATTTCTCTTTGAGGGTACTTGCACCTACCAGTACTGTAGAATACAATGGAATTGATCAAACTGTTTCTGCACAAAATTATGGTAACCTTCTCTTCTCAACCGCTGGAATTAAAACGGCAACAACTGCTTTTAATGTAATGGGAAACCTGTTATTAAACAATGGTACATTAAATACCAATGCTACAGTAGTAAACCATAGCATAGCAGGCGATTTTATTATGACCGGAGGAGCTTTCACCGGTACAAACTATACCTATACGTTAAATGGTACATCAAATCAATCAGTGAGCCTGGTTACACCAATAAATAAACTTTCAGTAAATAAACTTTCAGGTAAGGTAGATCTGGCAAGTAATATAACGGTAAGCAATACACTAAATTTTATAAGTGGGATTATTGAAACAGGGGTTTTTGAAGTGATCATGCCCGTTGCAGCAAACATAACAGGTGCAGCACAAAGTACAGGATGGGTAAAAGGAAACCTTACGAGAAATATCCCTACGGGTACTTCCATAATAAGATCATTTGAAATTGGAGAAGCAACTTACGCTCCTGTATCAATTGTATTTGCCAGTGTAGCCATTGCCGGCGACCTTACTGCAACAACCACTTCTACCGACCAGCCCGAAATTGACTATTCAGGTATTGATCCGGATAAAAGCGTTAACCGTTTTTGGTCGTTAAATAATTCAGGGATATTATTTACTACCGCCAGCGCAACATTTGGCTGGACGGCAACTGATATAGATCCAGGATCTACAACGGCTAATTTTAAAACAGGAATGTTCAATGGCTCAAATTGGATTTTACCTGCTGTTGTTTCACCACTGCCAAACTCTATACAGGCCAATGGAATTACGAATCTGGGAGATTTTTCTGTAGGAGAAAATATTGGCAGATCAACCTGGACGGGAAATGCCATGACTTCAGATTGGTTTACACCTAAAAACTGGCGAGGACTTGTACCAACCAATCTTGTTCCAACTATAATTCCTGGTGGAATTTCTCCCGGAAGAGTGTATCCTGTGCTGTCATCCGCTACAGGAATAGTAAATGATATCACAATTGAAAATACTGCATCCCTTACCGTTAGTAATGGGGTATTACAAATAGCCGGCGTTATAAGTAATGCAGGAAATTTTACAGCATCGTCTGGAACCATCGAATTTAATGGTAATACCACCCAGCATATACCGGCAGGTGCTTTCTCGGGTAATCTGATAAAGAACCTTATAGTTTCCAACGACGTTATTCTTGATGATGCAACTATCATTACTGGAACACTTACTGTAGATAACACAAGAACTTTAACAACCAATGATCAACTGGTACTAAAATCGGATGCAACCGGCACAGCCCGTATTGCTTCATTGCCTGTTGATGGATCAGGAAATGCTACTGCTTTTATAACAGGTAATGTAAGTATAGAAAGATATATTCCTGCACGTAAGGCATGGCGCTTGTTAAGTGCACCAATTAGCACGGGCGGCGCTACATCTATTACCGCTGCATGGCAGGAAGGAGTTTATTCTACTTCTTTCGCGCCGGATCCAAATCCGCATCCTGGATATGGTGTTCACATAATGGGAGGCACAGTAGCCAATGGTTTTGATCAAAGCCCAACCAATAGCCCATCAATGAAGATATATAGTCAAACAACCAATAGTTTTGTTGCCTTGCCATCTACCCCCGGCACATTTGCTAAGCTGAATAGCTACACAGGTTACCTGGTATATATAAGAGGCGACAGGGGTATTGATCTTTCCCAGGGAAACAATGCGGCTGTTACGGCTACAACATTAAGGATGAAAGGTGGTGTAAACACCGGTAACCAGGCTTATCCTGTTAATGCTGCTAATTTCACAGTGATGGGTAATCCTTATCCCTCTGCAATTGATTTCGCTACTTTAACAAGAAACAATGTGAAGAATAGTTTTTATGTATGGGATCCAAAACTTGCTGGTAGTAACGGACTGGGTGGATATGTAACGGTAAGCTATAACAGCGGTACAGGTTTATACGACGTAACCAGTTCTGCAAGTCCGGTAAGCCAGTATATTCCAAGTGGAGAAGCTATTTTAATTGAATCTATGGATGGTATAAATCCTGGTTCTATAATAATAAAGGAATCTGATAAAACAGCAAATGGCAGCGATATGCTGTTTGGAAGGCCGGCAACATCCGGGAAAAAATTGAGAACGAATCTATTGTCAAAAAATAGTGATGGCACATCATCATTGTTGGATGGCGCATTAACAACTTATGAAAACGGAAACACAAACGAGTTGGATGCGAACGATATAACTAAAATTGCCGTTGCAAGTGAAAATATTGCTCTTTTAAGAGGAAACCACAACCTGGCAATTGAAAGAAGGACGATCATTGTTGAAAATGATACTACTTTTTTGCAGTTGAAAGCATTAAGGAAACAACAGTATATTTTACAGGTTATTGCCGAGCAGCTTGAAGTGCCGGGCTTCATAGCAGTGTTAAAAGATAAATATTTAGCTACGGTTAACAATACAACGCTCAATATGAATGGTACTACTGAGGTTGTTTTTGATATTACAGATGATCCCGCCTCTTTTGATGCCGGAAGATTCAGTATTGTTTTTATTAAACAAGCAGCAACTACTTTCACTATCAGTTCTGTAAAAGCAACTCCCCAACAGAAAAATATTGCGGTAGAATGGCAGATTCAAAATGAGTCGGCTGTAACCAACTACGAAGTACAAACTTCAGATGATGGAATTAAGTTTGTTACATCTTCAATGGTAAATGCGAAGTCAAATAACGGCAGCAATGTATCTTATTCATGGTTTGATTTGAATGCATCGGATGGTACACACTACTATCGCATTAAATCAAATACAGCTAATGGTAGCAAGCTTTACAGTAATATCGCAAAAGCAGATATGAAAAGCCTTGTGGTTTCCGGAAATCTGGCTGTTTTTCCAAACCCGGTTGTAAATAATACTGTTAGCATTCAAGTTGCCAGCCTGGAAAAAGCAGTTTACCTGTTGCAGGTATTTAATATAAACGGGCAGTTGGTAAAGAAGCAGTCTATTCAACACAACGGTGGCGATATGAAGTACGTTTTTCAACTTGATGAAACGCTACCTGCTGGTAAATACCAGGTTCAACTTAGTGGAACCTCAACTTTAAAATTATCAACTTCTTTAATTAAAGAGTAGAATAAATCAGCTTGACTAAAGCCGCCTTTACCGGGCGGCTTTTTTATTTTACTAATTCAGGTAATTTTTTTTAGAGAAATACTAGTAGCCCATTAATTGCGTTTATGCGTTACAGTATTTAAACCTGATCCAATGTCCAATCAATCTTTTGCCTGCAGGCAAGTAACTCTTTTCAATTTCTGCACTTTATTTACGCTGGTATTATTTTTTAGTAATCCCACCACTACTTCGGCACAGCAGGTTGCAGAAGTAATTACCGATTTTGGTGGATTTTGGAAATCTGGCGTGGGATCGATAAATCCTGCATATCCCAATACAAGTCACAACGTACTTTCGTTTAAATATAATAGTGTAGTATATTCCACAGGTGTAGACGACAGCAAGCTAACTGCCAATAGCATCATTTATACCTCGGGTGATTTCAGGGCATTTCCTGTAGCTACAGTAGGAGGAACCGTTACAGGAGGATCTTCCATTTTTATTGCACTGGCAAGCAGGTACGATGGAATACCTAACGGTTACAGTAGCCCGCTGCCGTCTCTTAGAATTAAAGATGTGCTCATAGACGGTATCCAAGGGCTTGATATCGGAACCGGCGCTACCAATATTCCTGCATCTGCTTTAATAAATTTTCCTATCAACACAGTAATTACATCTTCTATTTCAGATGCCAAACCTGATATTGTTGTTTCACAGATAGCGCAACCAACTTCCATAGGAGATACGTTATATTTCATCAATAGCTCAGGAGTAGTGGTAGGAAGTAAATTGGCGATAAACTGGACGAGCATAAGTTCCATGGGAACCTGGTACCTGGATCTGTTCAGCCTGCCTTCAGGAGCTTTATGTGATACTGCAAGAATTAGCGGTGCATTCGATAAGGAAACAACCCGTGAGATAAGAATGATCGCATTCAAATTGTCTGATTTTGGAATCACCGCTGGTAACGCTTCCTCGGTTACCGGGTTTGTATTAAAAGCCAGCGGGTCAAGTGATCCGGCATTTATCGCTTATAATGCGGATGCTTTTACAATTCCTGCCCCGGTAATTACAGTACATCCTCTTACACAGGTGGTTTGTCCCAATGCATCTAACAGCGTTACATTTACGGTATCAGCAACCGGAGGGAGCCTTACATATCAATGGAGAAAGAACAATGTTGATATTGCCGGAGCTAACGGTTCCTCATACACTATTGCAAATGTAGTTACAGCAAGTGCCGGTACCTATACAGTAGTTGTAACTAATCCGGTTGGCTCTGTTGTTAGTAACCCTGCTTACCTTAATATTTCAATTTCGGTTCAACCCTCACCAGCTGCGCAACTTATAGCCACCGGAGCAGGTTGTACGCTTTCTGTAAGCGCCAATAATGCTACAGGTTATCAATGGAGAAAAGCGGGTGCAGATATCAGCGGTGCTACATCTGCAACGTATACTATTAGCTCGGTAAACTATGTAGATACTTCCAGTTATTCAGTAAGAATCATCAATCCGGCAAATAGCGGTTGTGCAAACATTACCAGTAATGTGGTGGTAATAACCGGCTCAACCACGCTTTATTCTAAGAACGGTGTTAATTTAAACTTACCCTCAGCTTGGGGAGTTGCTTCCGATGGTACCGGAAGTTCGCCTGTTGATTTTACCAGGGCAGAACATACTTTTGTTGTTAAAAATAATGCATCAACAGGAGGTAATTTAAACATAGCCGGTACTTTAGATGTAGCCAATGCCGTTACAACTATCTCATCAAATACCACACTGAACGTTAAAAAGATAATCAGGTCAGGAACAGGATCAATTGCAGGATCTGGAACTGCATCACTAACAGTAAGAGACACTTCAACTTTATTTTTTAGATCAGGAAACGACAGCTTAAAAAATCTGCAGGTTGATGCAGGTTATATAAGCTTGATAAGCCCGTTGGCAATTGTTGCCGGAAGTTCTCCCGGCATACTCATCCTAAACGGGGGAACCTTCAATACCGGATCTAATCTTACTTTAAAAAGCAATGCCGGCGGAACAGCCAGGCTGGCTCCACTTTCCGGAGGTGCTGCCATCATTGGTAACGTAACAGTAGAAAGATACATACCTTCTGCAAGAGGCTGGCGATTATTGAGTGTGCCAATAAGCTCAGCAGGTGCACCAACAATTAATACGGCCTGGCAGGAAGGCGCAACTACAGCGTCTCCCGTACCTAATCCTAATCCTGGTTATGGCGGACAAATAACCGGCGGTACAGTAGCAAATGGGTATGACCAGAGTACTACTAATTTTCCATCAATAAAAGTATTTGATAGCAGTGCCAATAGATTCATTGCACTACCATCCAACCCCGGCACCAATATTCCGATCAGCAATTATCCGGCATATTTTCTTTATTTACGCGGAGATCGCGGTATCAACCTGATGCAGGGATTAAATGCTGCAATCACTCCGGCAACCTTACGGGTAAAGGGCCAGCTTCAAACTGGTAATAAGCCTGTTAATATTCGCGCCAGCGGATATACGCTTGTAGGTAATCCATATCCGGCAGCAGTAGATTTTGCTACTTTAACCAGATCTAATGTAAGCAATACTTTTTATTTATGGGATCCCAAAATGGCGGGAAACTATGGCCTCGGCGGATATGTAACGGTTAGCTATAACAGCGCAACTGGTTTGTACGATAAAACGACCTCCGTAAGTCCTGTGAATCAGTATATACAAAGTGGCGAAGCATTTATGATCGCTTCTTCAGATCTTACTAGCCCGGGTACACTTACTTTTAAAGAATCCGATAAAACTCTTTTAGGTTCCGACCAGGTATATCGTTCCACTGAAGTAGGAAAGCAATTACGTATTAATATGCTTGCTGCAGATTCAACAGGTACCAGTAACTCTTTGTTAGATGGAGTGCTGGTAACTTATGATGATGCTAACCAGGATATTGTTGACGGTGACGATGCTAAAAAATTGTATGGAAGTAACCAAAGCATCAATTTAAAAAGAGATGGTCAAATGTTGGCAATAGAACGACGTAAGAATATTGCATTAAAGGATACCTGCTTTTTAAACCTGTATCAAATGAAACCTCAGCCTTATAACCTTGAGATTACAGCAGAAAATATGGGAGATGATAATGTAATAGCAGTTTTGAAAGATAACTATGAAGCTGCAACTAATAATTATCCTTTGAGTTTGCAGGAAACTACAACTGTTCCATTTACTGTAAATGCCAACCCCGCATCCTATGCAGTTAATCGGTTTAGTGTTGTATTTGAAAGGTTAGTTGTTTTACCCGTAACATTTACAGCGGTAAATGCATCGAAGCTGAATAAAGATGTAGTTGTAAGCTGGCAAACAGAACAGGAAGAGGGCATCAAAAATTATTTTGTGGAAGCGTCATTAAATGCTGTCGATTTTATCAGGGTTGCAGAAGTAGCTTCAAAAGGTTTAAGCTCAGGTAAAGCTCAATATACTTTTTTAGAAAGGAATGTTACTACAGCAATACATTATTACAGGATCGTTTCTGTTGCAAATGATGCATCTGAAAAATACAGCCCAATTGTAAAAGTTGATTGCAGGGCAGAAACAAAAGCAAATTCATTGGTAGTTTTTCCTAACCCGGTAAAGAATAATCTGGTTGCATTACAATGCCCTGATCTTATAAAAGGAAATTATAGCATTTTATTGTTTGATATGAAAGGGCAGCAGCTTCACAAAGTAATTGTTCAACACCCGGGAGGAATTTTTAAATACAGTTTTAAATTGAACCCGTTATTTCCTGCAGGTGAATACCAGCTAAGGCTAAGTGCGGGAGAAGTAAGCTTGCAAACAGCATTGATAGTGGATAAAAATTAATTCTAAAAAGTTAGACATTCTGAAAGAACCGTCCTAAACGGTCAGTTCTTTCAGCTTAATAACTTAAGATCAGGCTGCGCATATTTATATACTTTAAAATACATTGTGGTTTTAGTTTGATGTACCCCCTCTATCTTGCTGATCTCATTAACAAAATCTACCAGGTGGTTATTATCCCTGCACATCACATCTACTTCAAGGTCATAATCGCCAGACGTCATTGCAAGGAAACTTACTTCAGGCAGTTTTGAGATCGTATGGGCAATTTTATCTCTTAACGTTGCCGGCCTTACAAAAACGGCAATATGTGCATAGGAACGAAACCCTACCTTGTCCGGATCAACCCTGCCTATGATGTTAACCGTTCCATCGTCTATCAATTTATTGAACCGGGTGCGGATAGTTCCAATTGAAACACCTAATTTATCAGCAATAACAGTAAAAGACATTCGTCCATCTTTCTGCAGAAAAGATAAGATTTCAAAATCAAGTTTATCCAGTGAAATTGAATCATTGCTTACCATGAGCATTAGTTTTATTTTTTGAGAATCTACAATTAATTCTTTATTAATAACTAAAATTAAATTATTTTTAGTTCTTGCCTTGTAAATTATAAATTATTCAATTTAGTTGATGCATATGAAATACCAGCCCACCCAGAATTTTATAAACGGAAAATTTGTTACTCCACAAACAGATAAGTTACAGAACGTAGTGTCTCCTGTTGATGGAAACTTGTTATCTACCGTACCACTCTCAGGCGCAGCAGACCTTAACCTGGCCGTATCTGCAGCAAAAGCGGCATTTCCCGGCTGGAGTAAAACTCCTATCAAAGAAAGAGTACAGGTGTTTTTCCGGTATAAAACTTTACTGGAAAAAAATCTGCCGCAACTGGCCGCCCTTTGCAGTGAAGAAAATGGTAAAACATACGGTGAGTCTGTGGCAGAAATCGAGAAGTCAATCGAGCTTACCGAGTTTGCAACCTCTCTTCCCCAGCTGGTAACCGGTGAAATACTGGAAGTGAGCCGTGGAGTAGAATGCCGTACAGAGCATGTAGCCCTTGGCGTTGTGGCCTCCATTGTTCCGTTTAATTTCCCGAGTATGGTTCCCAACTGGACGTTACCGAACGCCATTGCGCTTGGTAACTGTATGATCATGAAGCCATCAGAGAAAGTTCCTTTAAGTTGTATGCGCCTTGCAGAATTGTTAAAGGAAGCTGGTTTGCCTGATGGTGTTTTTAATGTAGTACACGGGGATGTGGCAATTGTTGAAGCGATCTGTGATCATCCTGATATTGAAGCAGTTTCGTTTGTTGGATCTACAAAAGTTGCTAAGATAGTTTATCAACGTGCTACCGGTAACTATAAACGTTGCCTGGCATTGGGCGGTGCAAAAAATCATTTGATGGTGCTGCCGGATGCGATTCCCGGCATGACGGCACAAAATGTGGCAGCATCTATGAGTGGCTGTGCCGGGCAGCGTTGTATGGCGGCCAGCGCGATGATAGGTGTAGGAAATATTGATCATATTATTGATAAAATCTGCGAGGAAGCAAGGAAAATTATTCCCGGTGAAAACCTGGGAGCCGTTATTAATAAGGAGTCGCAGGAGCGTATAGAAAGATATATTACCGAAGCAGAAAATGACGGTGCCAAAATTTTAGTTGATGGAAGAAATGCAAAAGTAAGCGGAAAAGAAAACGGAACTTATGTAGGGCCTACAGTGATCGATTTTGTAACGCCATCAATGAGTGTTGCAAAAGAGGAAATATTTGGTCCGGTTGTTAGCATCATGCGCACCAATACAGTAGATGAGGCCCTGGCAATAGAAAATGCAAATCCCTATGGAAATGCAGCCAGCGTATTTACTCAAAACGGCGGCATGGCGAGATATATCATTGAAAAGGCAAGTGCCGGAATGATTGGTGTAAACGTTGGCGTTCCGGTACCTCGGGAACCATTTTCATTTGGCGGATGGAATGAAAGTAAATTCGGCGTAGGCGATATTACCGGTAAAAGCTCTGTAGAATTCTGGACAAAGCTAAAAAAATCTACTACCAAATGGAATGCGGAAGCAGGCGTTAACTGGATGAGCTAACGGGAAGCGTTATTTGCTGCTGTAATAGCATTTAACAATCCCGGCTATTTTTAAAACTATAAAATATCTAATTGTTGGAAACGAAAACATTTTCAGAAGCAACAGAGATCATTCAGAATAATCTCGATTACACACTTTTTAGCTGGAGTAAGCAGAAAGGGATCTCTCCGATCGCTGTAAAATATGCAGAAGGCGTTTACCTGTTTGACTATGATGACAAGCGTTATATCGACTTCTCATCGGGATTAATGAATGTTAATATCGGCCATGGTGATCAGCGTATAACCGAAGCTGTTATAAAGCAGATGAGAGAAGTGAGTTATGTAACTCCAAGTTGTGTAACCAAAGTGCGTGGAGAATTAGGAAAAAAGCTCGCAGAGATATGTCCTGGCGATCTTAACAAGGCTTTTTTTACATTGTGTGGAGCAACTTCTATTGAAAATGCTATTAAACTGGCACGTTTATCAACGGGCCGGCATAAGATACTCAGCAGGTATCAGTCTTATCATGGTGCTTCAATTGGTGCTATGGCAGCCAGTGGAGATCCAAGGAAAATACCTGTTGATGCACAGCAGGCTCCTAATTTTGTGCACTTCGATCTTCCCTACCTGTATCGGTGGGAATACGGCGAAGAAAATTTGTTGAAAGAGACTGTGGCACAACTGGAACGTATGATCGCTTATGAAGGCCCGGCAACGATCGCCGCTATATTGCTGGAAGGTGAATCGGGATCTTCCGGATGCCTGCAGTACCCTACTGGTTATTTAAAAGCGGTTAGGGAAATATGTAATAAACATGGCATACTGCTCATCATAGACGAAGTGATGAGTGGCTTTGGGCGTACCGGAAAGTGGTTTGGTTTTCAACACCACAATATTGTACCAGATATGATCGCTATGGCTAAAGGCCTCACCTGTGGTTATCTGCCTTTTGGTTGTTTAATGGTGTCTGATAAGATCGCTTCAAAATTCGATGATACTATGCTTTCATTGGGCCTCACTTATTCTGCCCATCCGGTTAGCTGCGCGGCGGCATTGGAAACTTTAAAAATTTATGAAGATGATGGTTTAATTGATAATGCTGCGGCCATGGGAAGTTATGTGGAGGAATGTGTAGAAGCACTAAAACACAAGCATCCTTCTATCGGCAATTTTCGCACCCGGGGTTTATTAGGTTGTATCGAATTGGTGAAGAACCGTAATACAAAAGAACCGATGGCTCCCTTCAATGCAAAGCCCGATGAAATGGCAGTGATGAACAAAGTGGCTGCTAAAATAAAAGATTTAGGAATGTACACATTTGTTCGCTGGAGCTATATTTTTATTGCGCCACCTCTTTGTGTTACAAAAGAGCAGATTGATGAGGGCCTGGCAATAATTTCTGAGGCAATAAAAATAGCGGATGAGCATATTGTTTAATTGTTTTGGATGATTCATTTTTTGGGTAGTACTGCTGCTTCATTAAAATTCATCGTTCAATAGTCAAATTGTATTAATGAACCAAAACCTGGCGGCTTCTCCTCTTTATAACGAAGACCTTGCTCCTGTTCCCCAAAGTAAAAGAACCTGGGGTACATGGAACTATGCAGCCTTGTGGATCAGCATGAGCCTTTGTATACCAACCTACACAATGGCAAGTTCAATGATCAACCAGGGAATGAGTTGGTGGCAGGCGGTGCTAACTATTTTTATCGGCAATGCGATTGTATTGGTGCCGATGCTCCTTAACGGTCATGCCGGAGCTAAATATGGAATTCCTTTTCCTGTTTTGGCAAGGGCAAGTTTTGGCACCAAAGGCGCCAACATTCCGGCAATGCTCCGGGCCATTGTTGCCTGCGGTTGGTTTGGCATTCAAACATGGATAGGAGGTGCTTCATTGTATAACCTGTTAAGAGCTTGGAGCCCGGCCCTGGAACCTATTGACAATACAACTCTTTTCCCCCAGGCCTTGCCGGCAGAATGCTTTATTATTTTCTGGTTATTAAATATGTTGATTATTTATAAAGGTGTTGAAAGCATCAGGAAACTGCTGCTGTTTAAAGCGATCTTTTTACCAATCGCTGCCATTGCCCTTTTTTGTTGGGCCGTTGTTGCTGCAAAAGGATTAGGCCCGATCTTAAGTGAACCTTCAAAATTTACCGACAATGCCAGTTTTTTTAAGTTCTTTTTTCCGGCATTAACTGCAGTGGTTGGATTTTGGGCAACTCTTTCATTAAATATCCCCGACTTTACCAGGTACGCAAAAAGCCAGGCAGCTCATATAAAAGGCCAGGCTATCGGCTTACCACCGTCAATGACTTTATTCGCGTTTGTTGGTGTGGTAGTTACTTCTGCTTCGGCTATAATTTATGGTACTGCCGAATGGGATCCTGTTCAACTGGCCAGTAAATTCTCAAGTAAATTGTTGGTTAGTTTTGCCATGATAGGAATATTGATATCTACATTAGCAACCAATATTGCAGCAAATATTGTAAGTCCGGCCAATGATTTTTCAAATCTTTCGCCTCAAAAGATCAGCTTTCGAACAGGTGGATATATTACAGGAATAATTGGTGTTTTAATTTTTCCATGGAAACTAATGGGCGACCCCAATGGATATATTTTTACCTGGCTAATAGCATATTCCAGTTTGCTGGGGCCGGTTGGTGGTATTATGATCGTTGATTATTTTTTTATCCGTAGAAAAGAATTACAGCTGGAAGATCTTTATAAAGTAACCGGATCATATAGCTACAGAAACGGGTTTAACACAATTGCTATGCTGGCTTTGCTGGCAGGCATTTTACCGAATATCCCCGGTTTTCTGCTTCAGATCAATTTAATTGATGATGCAACATTCCCGGCCTGGATAGCAGCTTTATACCATTATGCATGGTTCGTTGGATTTGGTGTGAGCGCTCTGTTATATTATATTTTAATGAAACAAAAACGATAAAATTTTCAAGATTGTTAGAATTTTATATAAAATATTGATGCTAAATTTCTATAAATTATAAACCGGATTTTTCATGAGCATATTAATTAAAAATGGAAGAATTGTTACAGCAATCGATGATTATGTAGCTGACATTTTTATACAAGGTGAAAGCATTGCTGTAATTGGAAAGAACCTTGATGTAGCTGCCGATAAAATAATTGATGCCACCGGAAAAATTGTAATACCCGGGGGAATTGATCCGCATGTTCATTTGGATATGCCCTTTATGGGAACTTATTCCAGTGATAACTACGAAACGGGAACCAGGGCCGCTTTGTATGGTGGTACCACCATGGTAATCGATTTTATTTTGCAAAAGCAAGGCAATTCGCTGCATTCGGCATTGGATGAATGGAGGTCCAGGTCCAACAATAATTGTTTGGGAGATTACAGCTTTCACATGGCCGTAACTGATTTTAATGATGAAACTAAAAGCGAGATCAGTACTTTAATTGAACAGGAGGGAATCACTTCCTTCAAAACTTTTATGGCTTATAAAGGAGCTTTAATGATAGATGACCGGCAGATGATAGGATTGATGGAAGAAGTAAAAAAGCACGGTGGCCTTATCAACGTACACGCTACAAATGGAGATATGATAGATTATCTAACGCAAAAGCATAGGGGCGAAGGAAAATTATCTCCTTTATATCATTATTTATCTCAGCCGGAAGTTACGGAAGCTGAAGCAAGCGAACGATTTGCAGATATGAGCAATTTTACCGGTTGCCCCGGATATATCGTGCATTTAACGTGCGAAGGTGCCCTGAATGCTGTTCGAAATGCCAGCCGGCGAAATCAAAAGATTTTTGTAGAAACCTGTATTCAATATTTAATTCTTGATGCTTCGTTGTATGAGCAGAATTTTGAAGGCGCAAAATGGGTAATGAGCCCACCGCTTAGGGAAAAGAAAGACCAGCAAACACTTTGGGCCGGCATTAACCAGGGAATCGTAAATGTAGTAGCAACCGATCACTGTCCATTTATGTGGGAGCAGAAGCTGATGGGAAAGGACGACTTCTCAAAAATACCAAACGGCCATCCGGCAGTAGAAAACAGGATGGAATTATTATTTAGTGAAGGGGTTTCAAAAGGAAGGATTTCTTTAAATAAATATGTAGAAGTAGCCTGTACAAATCCCGCAAAAATATTCGGCATGTTTCCTAAAAAAGGAACCATCGCTGTAGGTAGTGATGCTGATATTGTAATTTTTGATCCTAATGAGAAACATACTTTATCCGCAAGTACGCATCACATGAATGTTGATTATAGCGGCTATGAAGGATGGGAAGTTACAGGTAAAGTAAAAACAGTTTTATTGCGAGGGCAAGTTGCTATAGAAAATAATGAGTGTTTGATTGAAAAAGGATACGGTAAGTTTATAAAGCGAAATAAGGTTTCGCAAAATATTTGATAGATCATTATAAAGGGTTTGTAAAACTTTCTCAACTGCCTGAAATAAACTAAATAATTTTTTACTATGCCAAGAATTATTAAATCTGGTCTTATTCAAATGAGCCTTCCCAAAACTGAAGGTGAAGGGTCTATTGCCGAAATTATGGAAGCTATGCTGCAAAAGCACATCCCGCTAATAGAAGAAGCGGGTGAAAAAGGAGTACAGATATTGTGTTTCCAGGAAATTTTTAATACCCCTTATTTCTGTCCCGGGCAAGATAAAGCATGGTACGATTCAGCAGAAACGGTTCCCGGACCCACAACAGAGCGAATGGCCGCTTATGCAAAAAGATACAACATGGTGATCATTGTTCCTGTTTATGAAAAAGAACAGGCAGGCGTATTATATAATACCGCTGCCGTGATTGATGCAGATGGAACTTATTTAGGAAAGTATAGAAAGAATCATATCCCGCATACCGGTGGCTTTTGGGAAAAGTTTTTCTTTAAGCCTGGTAACTTAGGCTACCCTGTATTCCAGACGAAATTTGCGAAAGTAGGTGTTTACATTTGTTACGACCGTCATTTTCCTGATGGTGCAAGGTGCCTCGGTTTAAATGGAGCAGAGATCGTTTACAATCCATCTGCTACTACCGTTGGCCAGTCACAATATCTATGGAAACTTGAGCAACCTGCACATGCTGTAGCCAATGGGTATTTTATGGGATGTATCAATCGTGTGGGAACCGAAGCTCCGTGGAACCTCGGCAAATTTTATGGAACGTCTTATTTCGTTAATCCCTTGGGTCAAATTTTTGCCTGTGCATCTGAAGACAAAGACGAATTGCTAATTGCCGAGTTTGATCTCGACCTCATTGAAGAAGTAAGAAATAAATGGCAGTTTTTCCGCGACCGAAGGCCGGAAACCTACGGAAAAATTACTGAACTTTAACGGATACTAGCATTCAAGATTTTAAATAATCAGGACTAGGCTAAGTAAGTTCAAATCTACTACCAATAAAATTAAGCCCAGAATACGTTTGCAATAAAACTATCTAAACTTATAAATAATAAATAGTATGCCCATTAGCAATAACAGGCTTTCTCCGGAACAATATCAACAGAATTTTGCTGACATTCATCCACCATTTGAAACTCATGGTGCTGCATTGGTAGAAGCAAACAGGTGCTTATTTTGCTATGATGCACCTTGTATCAAAGCTTGCCCTACCAGTATCAATGTTCCCAAATTTATCAAGCAGATAACTACAGATAATATCAAAGGAAGTGCACACACTATATTTCTTTCAAATATCATGGGAGCAGGATGCAGCAAAGTTTGCCCGGTAGAAAAATTGTGCGAAGGAAGCTGTGTATTTAATTTAATGGATGAGCCTCCAATTCCAATTGCAAAACTTCAACGCTACAGTACCGAAAAAGCGATGGAGCATAAATGGCAGCTGTTTAAGAGAAAAGAAAATACCGGAAAAAAAGTGGCAATAGTAGGTGCTGGCCCGGCAGGTTTAAGTTGCGCCCATGTATTAAGCAGGGAGGGTATAGACGTTACAATTTATGAAAAAGAAAAACAAGGCGGAGGGCTGATGACCTACGGCATTGCAGCTTATAAAGTTACTCCCGGTTTTTGCAAGGACGAGGTAGATTACATAACATCTATTGGCGGTATTGATATAAAGTATAATAATGAATTGGGAAAAGATATTGAACTGGAACAGCTGCAAAAAGAATATGATGCGGTGTATCTTGGATTTGGTGTGGGGCTTGCCCGCCAGTTAAATATTCCAGGTGAAGAATTGGATGGAATGGTGGATGCTATCAATTTTATCTATGATATCCGAAACAAAGGTTTTAGTAAAGTTGCCGTTGGAGATAAAGTAGCAGTGATTGGAATGGGAATGACTGCTATTGATGCAGCAACACAGGCAAAAAGATTAGGAGCTTCTGAAGTAACGATGCTCTATAGACGAACTAAAGAAGAAATGCCCTGTACAGAAGTTGAACTTGAACTGGCCATGCTTGATGGATGTAATATTATCTGGTTAGCAGCGCCCAAAGAAGCTATTGGGATCGGGGGAAAACTAACGGCTTTAAAAGCTGAGATGATGAAGTTGGGGGAACCCGATAACAGTGGCCGTAGGTCGCCGGTACCTACCGGTGAAGAATTTGTGATGGAAGTGGATATGGTTATTAAAGCGGCAGGCCAGGTGCCTTTCGAATTATTAGTAAATCACAATAATATAAATAACAGTTACGGTAAAGTTGTAATTGATGAAAATTGTTCAACCAATATCGCAGGTGTTTTCGCCGGCGGCGATTGTGTTAATGGTGGAAGGGAAGTAGTGGATGCAGTGCAGGCAGGTAAGGATGGCGCAGCAGCTATTCTCAAGTTTCTATGGCCACAGGAAAATCAATAATTGCCCTGGAATTTTTAGAGAACTATTCACGTTGCCTCAACGTATTGTTTTTCTGAATCGTTTATAAAGTGAACATTTTTAAAATTGTATATCATTACTTCACTTGCAGCAAAAAATAATTATTATGGCAGACATCAGTTCAAATTTTTTGGGAATAAAATCTCCTAACCCTTTTTGGTTAGCCAGTGCTCCACCAACTGATAAAAAGATAAATGTTTTGCGGGCGTTTGAAGCTGGCTGGGGCGGTGTTGTTTGGAAAACGCTCGGATCGCAGGTAAAGAATGTTTCTTCCCGGTATTCTGCGGTTGATTATGGCGGCCACAAAGTAATGGGCTTTAATAATATTGAGCTCATTAGCGACAGGCCATTAGATATTAACCTGAAAGAGATCGCAGAATGTGTAAAGTTATTTCCCGATAGGGCAATGATCGTTTCACTGATGGCCGATAACGACAGGAAAAGCTGGCACGAAATAATTAAGAAAGTAGAAGATACCGGCGCTCACGGTTTTGAATTGAATTTTGGTTGCCCCCACGGAATGACGGAAAGAGGAATGGGCGCAGCTGTTGGACAAGACCCTGAAATTGCAAAAATGGTGGTGGAGTGGGTAATGGAGATTGCAAAATTGCCGGTAATTACCAAGTTAACACCCAATGTACATTCGGTTGTGCCAACAGGCAAAGCAGTAGTGGAAGCAGGAACCAATGCATTATCACTTATTAATACAATTCAATCAGTTACCGGTGTAGATCTTAATACACTTGTTCCAAATCCGTATGTTGCAGGCAAATCAGTATTTGGAGGTTATTGCGGGCCTGCCGTTAAGCCGATCGCTTTAAAGTTCCTTACCACAATAGCCCAGGATCCAGCAACCTGCCGTGTGCCCATATCTGGTATCGGTGGTATCAGTACCTGGAAAGATGCAGTTGAATTTATGTTACTGGGCGCATCCAATGTTCAGGTTTGCACAGCAGCTATGAAACACGGCTTCAGGATCATAGAAGATATGTGCGAAGGAATGAGCAACTGGATGGATGAAAAAGGATTTACAAAACTGGAAGATTTTATCGGCAAGTCAGTGCAAAATATAACGCATTGGGAAGATCTTGATATCAATTTTCATGTTATTGCAAAGATCAACCAGGATAAATGCATCCATTGTGGACTCTGCTATATCGCCTGTGAAGATACATCACACCAGGCCATCAACTTAACTGCAGGAAATCCGTATAATAATTATACTATCAAAGATGAAGAGTGTGTTGGTTGCAATTTATGCAAGCTGATGTGCCCGGTTACAGATTGTATTACCATGGAAGAGCATCGCGTGGCACCTGAATATATTAACTGGAAACAATGGCAGGCACAGGGTTTGCCGCTGAATGATCACTGATAAAATTCATTATATCTCTATTCGCATTTTGCCGGAGCTACTTTTTTTGTTGTAGTATTTTTAATGCCACGGCAATCCCGGAGATAGCGCAAAAAATAATTGTGAAGGCAACTAATGCAAACATTCTGCTGGGATGTCTGGAATATTCCATGAAACGCATCTCAACCAGTGTAAGTAAAAATCCAATGAACACACCCGAAAAAAATCCAGCAAGCCCATATTGAATTTTTACCATCAAGTTTAATTATTCCTTTTTTAATTAACTGTGAGTAGTTATCATTCTTCAAAATACGGTCGTTAATAATGATTCCTTTTTTAACGCTTCACAAATTTCTTCGAAATGATTCCGTTTGCACTTTTAGATTTTATAATATAAGTGCCGGCAGCCAATTTTTGAGTGATCGTTAACGGTAGCCTGTTCTCACCGGCATTTAACTGCATGGTTTCATTATACATAAGCGAGCCCGCAGCATCAAATATTCTTATGTTGTTGCTGCCTGCAACGGGCATTATAACAGTAGCATATAATTTATCTGCAACCGGGTTTGGTGAAATATTCATTGAATAAGCAGCACCGCCGCAGGTTGTTTCCTGGTTTATCACTTCACTATAAAAAAAACTACCATCTTCATTAATGATCTTTATCCTAAAAAAATAGTTAGAACCACTATTGAGGTTGTAACTATACTGGTATAAAGAAGCTTCATTGCTTTGAAGGCTGTTTATGGAGATTGCTGTTTGATAATTAATTCCATCCGTACTAAATTCTACATCATATTGTTTGCAGTGTTGTTCGTTGTTCGTTTTCCATGTAAGCAACGCTGTGCAACCTGCTGCCGTTACGTTGAAGCTTAGCAACTTAACCGGAACAACTCCACCGTTTATAATGGCTCCGGTATTGTTAAGCACCCAATTATTTGGGTCCACAATTATACCTGTGGGATTTTTAGAATATTTGAATTTTAAAAACTGGTCATTAGAACTAACATAACCTTTTACAGTTGTATCACCCTGTTCGGATGTGATGGTAAACTCGTATAAACCTTTAAACAAAGGCGTTATACCCGGGGCACTTGCGGTTTGGTTCACTATAAGAATAATACTATCTGCGCCCTGCATAAGGTAAGTGATATTAAATGTAGGATAGCCCTCACCGTAATACCATTGGTTAAAATAATCTGTAAGATTTTTGCCGCTGGTTGCTTCTGCTACCTGTTTAAAATCATCAGCAGTTGCTACAGAATCTTTGTATTGCAACTGGAAGTTTTTTAATGTTTGAAAAAAAAGGTTGTCATCCTGCATTTCAAACCTAAGTGTATGAATAATTGCGGAGCCTTTGTTGTAGCTAAGCCTGCCGCTAAAGATCCGGTTCTCATCAAATAAAGAAGCATTGGGCACAAATACACTTCCTGTAGGAGAACTTAAAACGTTGTTGTGTGTGCTCTGCATAAAGGTGGGAGCAGTAGTAGTTGGAAATAAAGCCGGCAGTTTTTCAATGGCCAGGTACTCGCAATAACTTGCAAATCCTTCATTTAGCCAGATATGGTTCCAGGTGGCGCAGGTAACATGGTCGCCCCACCATTGATGGCCAAGTTCATGTGCAATGAGTGTAGAGCCAAAACTGTTCATAGTACTCATCGTTTGGTGTTCCATTCCGCCACCGATGCCCGCCTGGCAATGCCCGTACTTTTCTTCTTCAAAAGGATATAAGCCGAACAGTTCACTGTATTTTTCTATGAATGCAGGTGTTTTATCAAGATTTGTTTTTACAGAATTGAAATAAGTATCGTCATCAGCAATATAATGCTGGATGAGAATAGAATCAGGCGCCATGGCAAGTGGCTTGGCATAATTTAAATATTCCCTGTAGTTACCAACCGCTATGCTGGGCATGTAGTAATTCATTGGATAGCGTGTTTTCCACTGGTATTGTTTTTTATTATTCGGACTATCAACTACGGCTACCAGCAAACCATTGGAACCGGCTTTGTTGATGGCGCCGGTCTTGATCCAGATATCTGCAGAATCTATCTTGTCTTTTAAAAACTGCTTCGCAGGAAACCATTCCCTTGCCTGGTAGCTTTCGGAAAGTGTAGCCGTGTAAGTTAGCCCGCTACTTGCACTGGTGCCAGCGAAGATCCCTCCACCGCCAGCAGTGCCTTTGTAATAGATCAACGCTGATACAGTAGATCCGACCGGTAAAGCGGGTGCAAGTGGAACGAAAATAAAATCAAACGCCTGGCTAAAATTTTTTCTAACTCCATTAATATAAACTGAATCAACAGTCATGTTATTTTTCAATTCAATATTAAAAGAATCCAGCGATTGCATTACCCTGGCCACCGTTAATGCAGTGCCTGAAACAAAAGTGCTACCTGGTTCTACGGCCAGGTTTAACTTCAGGTACTTTACATCATATTTATCCATTGATGGATATTGATAATAATTTGCCTGCATTACCCGTGAATGTACAGCCGTCCGGCTGCATTTTTCCCTGCACCCGGCATCCATCTCATCAATCTGTGCAAAAACGTTATTGCAAAAAATAAAACCAAATAGAATCAACAGGCGAAACCTCATAAGAATTTTTTTAAGATCATAAAGATATGGATTGACCTTACGCTAAACACACATCATTTTAATATATTTACTAAAATAATAGTTGTGAAAATAAATGCTAAACGTCTTCAGCAACATTTTGAAGCAATGAGCCAGATAGGCAAGATCGGAGAAACCGGAACCTGCAGGCCAACATTAACGCCCCTCGAAAAGGAAGGTTTTGAACTGGCTGCCGGCTGGATGAAGGATGCAGGTATGGAAACCCATATTGATGATTTTGGAAATCTTATCGGCAGGCTCCGTGGTAAAGATCCTTCCCTGCCTGTGTTGATGATGGGTTCTCACCTGGATTCACAACCTTACGGCGGCCGTTTTGACGGGGTTGCAGGCGTACTGTGTGCCATAGAAGTGATGATGGTATTAAAGGAAAATAATATACATCCCTCCAGAACGGTTGAAGTAATATCTTTTGCCGATGAAGAAGGCTGGCGCTTTAATAAAGGCCTTTTTGGATCACGTGGAATTTTAGGAAAGCTGGAAGAAGGAGAATTACAACGAACAGATAAGGATGGCATCAGCCGCGAAAAAGCTTTGATAGATTTTGGATGCGACCCTTCTAAATTTAAAGAATCAGAATATCAACCAGGTAGCATCCACTGCTTCCTGGAATTACATATTGAACAAGGCCCTGTTTTGGATATTGCCCAAAAACCAATCGCTGTAGTCTCTGGAATTTCAGGCCCGTTATGGTTAACGGTAAAATTAAAAGGTATGGCAGGGCATGCAGGTTCGGTACCGATGCCACTTAGAAAAGATGCATTGCTGGGGGCGGCAGAAATTACAGTGGCATTAAATGAAATTGCTACCCAGGATCCAAATACTCCCACTGTGGCTACCGTTGGTACCATGAATGTTTTTCCGGCCAGCCGGAATATCATTGCAGAAGAAGTTTCTTTTACGATCGATCTGCGGGATATTGACCTTGAAAGACGCAATCGCTACGAACATCAATTGATGGAAAAGATAAAAAGCATTACAAAAAAACACCAGCTTACCTACACAATTTCTGAAGATACCAACAGCGCTCCGCGGTATTGTGCCAACTGGATTAAAACTATTATTCATAGTGAATGCGCTTCCCTTGATTTGGATGCCCCTGAAATAATGAGCGGCCCTTTTCATGATGCCTTGTCACTTTCTTATGTGTGTGATTACGGTATGATATTTATACGATGCAAAGATGGTATCAGCCACAATCCTCTGGAATATGCATCTTACGAAGACCTTGCATTGGGAGCCCAGGTATTATACGGAACTGTAAATAAGATATTGAACAGCTAAGTACCCACACCATCAGCGTAGAAAAATAACGCAATTGTTGAAGTAAGATTTTTGAATACTGAAGGAAGCTTTCGAATATTATCCGGCATTAATTATAACAGGTATTACCTGCTGGTAATTGTTATTGATCACTTTTATATAATATACTCCGGAACTCAATTTTGAAACAGGTATTTTTATTTCAATACCTGCGGCATATTCCGAACAAATAACAGCCCCAACAGCATTGTATAAAGTAGCCCGGTCATTTTTTTGAACGTTTAGCACACGAATAAATCCTGTTGAAGGGTTTTCAGCAATATATCTTTCATAAACAGCCATATTCTTTGTGCTTACAATGGCAGAGTATTGAAATTTTCCGTCTGGCTCCAGCATTTTTACCCGGTAATAATTAATTCCTGCAAAAGGCTGCCTGTCGGCAAAGGAATAATTCGTTTTAACAGAAGAAAAGCCTGCTGCGGCAATACGACCGATAGGCTCAAAGTTCACGCCATTTTTAGAACGTTCTATTTTAAAATGATCCGAATTATTTTCTGAAAATGTGTTCCAGTGAAGTTCATTAAAATTTTGGCGATTGGCAATATCAATGGTTCCATAACTCACCGGGGCTGGTGTAGTTATTGTAAATCGGGCAGTGTAGTTATCAGGAGCATTTAAGTTATTGTCAAATTTGGTTGTGCCACAACCGCTGCCTCCATCTTCACCGCTATAGGAATAATAGATCTCCAGAGTGTAGTCTCCAAAGGGATACTGCGTCAGGTCAATATCTGCGGCTACTCCAAACCCTGGGTTTTGCCATTTCTGATCGCCCTGGCTGCAACAACCGCCACCCGCAACTAGATCAAAAGAACCGAAAAAACTGCTACAGGATGGCGCGAAACAATCCGAGTAAAACCCAAGGCCAATGCTCTGATAAACCGGAGCAACAGGCCTGTTTCCTATTGAATAAACTGTAAAGAGAAGTTCGGCACCGCACACATTGTCTGTTGCGCCTTTAAAAGTTTTAACCTCAGAGCCAACTAATTTTAGTGTACCTGCATTTTGAGCAAAAATTCCTAAATCAGTTCCCTGAAAGTTGTTGGTACCAATGTTTTGCCCCAAACCCGGTGCCGTATTATTGTAGAAGGAACTGCTGCCATTAATTTTTATATACGTAGCCGAAGCATACAAACCAAACTGACCCAAAGCAGTATTACCATAAACAGCTAAAATAATAAACAGGATATTTTTCAATATTTTTTCTTTTAATAAAAATACTAACATTCATGATAAGTAATCAAATATTATACAGCATTTTAAAAGACCATAACTCTATTAATAAATATGCATCTTGGTTTTACCATTGTATCCTTTTATAAAATCCGTTAAATTGCTGAATGAATAAATTATGCTTATTGTTTTTTATTATTACTTGTTTTTCATGTAGCCGCCCGGCTTATAAAAATCCACATGTACTAATAAATACTGGTGTAGGGGATATAGAAGTTGAATTATTTCCCGATAAAGCTCCCAAAACCGTAGCAGCTTTCTTGTTTAATGTAGAGGAAGGATTGTATAGCAATACTTCATTTTACCGTGTGGTGAAAGCAGATGAAATGCCAACAGATTTTAACAGCGGCATCATTCAAGGCGGAATATACGGCTCTGCTGCTGAAAGCACTGCCAAGAAAAAGAAAGTTGAACATGAATCCACAAAAATATCGGGGTTGTCGCACACGGATGGAACCATCTCACTGGCAAGTGTAGGCGCCGGCACGGCCACTACCGAGTTTTTTATTTGTATTGGCGATCAGTCTTTTCTCGATGAAGGTAGAGGCGGCACGAAAGATGACCAGGGATTCGCCGCCTTTGGGAAAGTTTTTAAAGGAATGGATATTGTAAGAAAGATTCAAAATAAAAACAGCGTGGGCGACAGGTTTGAGAAAAAGATAAATATCCTGCGCATCGAAAAACTTTAGTTTCGCAGATCTCATCTTATTAATTTTGCCCGATGAAAATTGGTTACCTGTTAGTTCTTGCTGCGGCATGTATTATTTTTGAAAGTTGTGGCAGTTCCCGAAACGCTGCAGCGCCCAGAAAAGTAAAAGACAGCGAGATCAAAAGCCGGGTAGTAATAAAGAAAAAAACACCTGCCACAACAATTAACACAAAAGGAATTGCTGCAGAAGAAGTAGTGGTATTCGCAGAGTCGCTTCAAGGCGTGCCTTACAAGTATGGTTCAACAGACATAAAAAAAGGGTTTGATTGCTCTGGATTTATAACCTATGTTTTTACACATTATGGCATCTCTGTTCCAAGAATATCTTCCGATTTTACCAATGCCGGCGTGGAAATTCCTATAAAAGATTGTAAACGGGGAGATATTATCCTGTTTACCGGCAGCGACCCAAACAGTGGCGTAGTTAGCCACATGGGAATCATTACACGAAATAGCGGAGGGAAGATCAACTTTATACATTCCGCATCCGGAGGAGGAAAAGGGGTTATGATCTCTGGTATGAGCGACTATTTTGTATCCCGTTTTGTGAAAGTGAACCGCATTTTCAGCATCTTCGAATGATGCGCATGGCTACCAGCTGTCGTCTCTCTTATTTTACTTAGTTAAGCAAAAAATACGAAAAACTGGCTTAATTTATATACCTTGCCGCTCGGTTCAGAAGGAAAAGAGGCCATTGATTGCATTTATTTAAAACTATTTATTTCAATTAAGTAATGAGGAAAAACACCCGCTTAGGCCTGTATATTATTGCAGTTGCCTGTATGTTTGCATCTTGCAAAAAATCTGATCCAACAACTGTGGATCCCGTGGTAACTCCGGTTACAGATACTACTTCTACACCCATTCCATCTCCTGCAAAAGAAACTTTTGAATCTGGAAATAAAGCTGAGTATAGTTCTTCCAGCATCATCCTGTCTACCGGCAAATGGAATTTTACAGATGCTGTTGTTGGTAATACAACAGAAGATGCAAAAAACGGAGCTAAAAGTGCCCGTATTCAACAAACGGGAAGGATCGGTATGAATTTCGATATCGTTGGAGGTGTATTTCGGGTGGTGATTTCCAGCGGTACTTATGGTACAGACGGCCCAAGTAGCTGGCAATTGTGGGCTTCCACAAACAGTGGCTATTCTTACACCCAGATGGGCGGTACCATTACAACTTCGTCTCCGGTGTTAAAAACCGATACCATCGTAATAAGTTCAGTAGGAAAAGTCCGGTTATCTATCCGAAAAGTTTCCGGAGCGGCTAATCGCCTTAATATCGACGATATTGAAGCCATCCTTACTTCAGGCCCACTTGCTCCTGATTTTACTGATGACAATAATATGCTGATGGGTAACCCAAGCAATGCTACACAATCCGTGTTGGATCTCACTAATTATTATATGAATAAGGTTTATTATTCAGTTTCTTACAATAGCGAATTCGGTAAACCTAATTGGGTTAGCTGGCACCTTAAAGCAAGTGATCTTGGTTCTACACCAAGGCAGGATGATTTTAGAGAAGATGATGCTTTACCTTCTACCTGGTACCACGTTACCAACCAAAGCTACACGGGTAGCGGTTTCGATCGAGGTCACTCTTGCCCGTCGAACGACCGTACCACAACTGTAGAAGCTAATTCGTCTACATTTTTGATGACAAATATTATTCCGCAGGCTCCCAATAACAACCAGGGTCCATGGGAAAAGCTGGAAGATTCATGCAACAGGCTTGTTACTACACAGGGTAAAGAATTGTATATCATCTGTGGATCTTATGGCGTTGGCGGCGTGGGTAACAATGGAGCATTAAACGACATCGATAATAGCAAGATATCAGTTCCGGCCTTTACCTGGAAAATTATTGTAGTAATGCAGAACGGCAGCAACGATTTGTCAAGGGTTGATAACAATACCAGGGTAATCGCTGTAATTATGCCAAATGACAATACGATTGGTATTACTACCAGTTGGAAAACTTTCAGGGTTAGCGTAGATGCCATTGAAACTGCAACAGGTTACAACCTGCTTTCTAATGTACCTGAAGCCGTGCAAACAATTATTGAAAGCCGTACAGACAATCTATAATTTCATTCATCAATTATATTGGCATCCCGGTTGATCTTCAGCCGGGATGTTTATTTATGTACCTGTTCGGATTTCTTTTCCCGGATTGTACTAATCAGCGCTTTAATAAACAAATTAATCACAAAGTATTCAGTACGCATCCGCACCGGCAAATACTGTTGCCTGTTTTGTTATATTTGCGCAGCTAAAAATTAACCTATTGAAGAAATTGTTATTCATACATCTTTTAATACTGCCTGTATTTATTTTTGCGCAATCGCACGGAAGCCTTACTGTTTTTTCGGAAAATGGCGATAAGTTTTTCCTTTACCTGGATGGCAAAAAGCAAAATGAAAATGCTTATTCCAATATCAGGGTTCAGGACTTACCCGATCTTTACTATGCAGCAAAAATTGAATTTGAAGAGAAATCTCTGGCGCCGGTTACTAAAAGCAACTTGTATATTTCAGACGGAGAGGATGTTTTGATGGATGCCAGTTACCGGATCCGCCGGGAGAAAACCGGGAAACCTAAGCTGGTCTTTTACTCGATGAAAGCTATCCAGCAAAATTTTGTTCCAGCAGCAGGAATGCATGTAGTTAAATATGGTAAACCATCCGATGATGTAATTCCGGATGAGCCAGTAAAAAAAGAACCAGCGTTAATAAATTTAAACCGGCTGGGAAGCCTAACCGTTTTCTCTCCAAATGGTGATCAGTTTTTTCTTTTTCTAGACGGCGTTAAGCAAAATGAAGAAGCCAGGGCAAATATTCGTGTACAGCAAATACCGGGGTTGTATTACAACGCGAAGATCGTTTTTAAGAACGCATCGCTAGCCCCTATAATAAAGAATAATTTATATATATCTGATGGAGAAGATGTATTGATGGATGCTGCGTATAGGCTTAGACGTGATAAGACAGGTAAACCAAAGCTTAATTTTTATTCGATGAAAGCGGTGCAGCAAAACTTTACTCCGGCACCAGGCTTGTTTGTTTACAATTTTGGAAATACAGCTGTTATGGCCGGCTCTGCCAAATCCGAAACTCCAAAAAAAGCAGTTGTTTCTACCGTTAAAGGGAGCATTTCAAATATTAAGATAACGAATGTGGATGATACACCTAAAGCTTCCGTTAAATCAACAACTTCAAAAACTGTAAAGAAGCCAATAGCAGATAAACCTTCAGTAGCAGGTAAAACAACCGTACCTGTAAAAATAGATCCTCCTAAAGCCATTTACAGCAAGGAAGTGGAAAACGTTAAAGCAGACGATAACAAAAAATGCAACGGCTGGCCAATGGGAAAAGCAGACCTGGCGGCGGCAATAAAAACTGTTGAAGCATCAGGGAAAGATGATGATAAATTGACAACAGCCAAAGAACTTATTGCTTCTAATTGTTTACTCGTTTCCCAGGTGAAAGAATTTTGTATGCTGTTTAAATCTGAAAAGATCAAGCTGACTTTTGCAAAGTTTGCTTATAAATTTACCAGCGATAAAAAGAACTATGCAGAACTGCAAAAATTATTCATCCAGGAAACAAACAGAAAAGAATTGGAGAAGTTGATAAAAGGAGGTTAAGTTACCTACCTGGTTTTTACGTTTATTCCCATCTATTTTTAACAACAGGAATTGCTGTAATAACTGCTATTTGTGTAGGTTTTCGTTGTAGCTTTGCCGATTGCTTTAAAAAGGCTTTCGATCACATGTATTTAAACGGAAAGATATTTATTTTTTACACAGCCATGTTGTTTTGCCTCGTTGGGCAGCAGCAGGGAATTGCCCAATGCACTACGCTTATAAATAGTTTTCCATATACTGAAGATTTTGAAGCTGTAAACAACGGCAATTGGACCTCCCTTCCATCTGGCGAATGGCAATGTGGTACGCCAACAAGCAGCAAAAGGGTAATACAAACAGCGGGTGGAGGAAATAAAAGCTGGATCGTAGGAGGTTTAAGTGGCAGTTCTTATTCCAGCGGCAATTCAGAATTGCGAAGTCCCTGTTTCGATTTTTCTTCATTGGCAAACCCGGAGATCATCTTTAAAGTTTTTTGGGAAACTGAAAAGCGTTTCGATGGCGCAACTTTTCAATATTCATTGAACGAAGGAAATTCCTGGACAACCCTTGGAACTGTAAATTCAAATGCAAACTGCGATGCCGTAAACTGGTTTACGTACGATCAGATCAGTCCTTATCTGGGGGGAGCCCCAGGTTGGTCGGGAAACATACAAACTGGTGGTGGCGGAGGAGGAAATTGCTTGTACGGATTGGGAAGTGGCCGTTGGGTTACCGCCAAACATACCATGAATATGTTGGCAGGATTGCCTTCTGTAGTGTTTCGGTTTTATTTTGGTGCAGGAACCCAATGCAATGATTTTGATGGATTTGCTGTGGATGATATTTACATCGGAGAAACACCACCGCCCGGAATTGCTGATTTTTCTTTCACGTGTTCTAATGCTGGTATCAATTTTACTAATCAATCAGCTGCCTGTAGTGTTTTGTGGGATTTTGGTGATCCAATCTCTGCCCAACAAAATAATTCTACAGATCTCAATCCATCACATGTGTTCAGTGTTGGTGGCGTTTACACGGTTACTTTAACTGCTTTTTTTGCTTCCGGTGCATCTGATGTGAAAACTGTCGATATCGGCCTTTTGTCAGCCTCGCCCCAGGTTCTCAGTCAGAATAAATGTTTCGGCGAGCGTAATAATAGTTTTGCACTTCAAAACCTTGCTGGTGGAGATAATGATTATGTGTATAGCTGGAATACCAATCCGGTTCAAAATACAGCTACGATTGCAAATCTTCCCGGAGGTTCATATACAGTAACGCTTTCTTCGCCAGGAGCCCCATGCCCTATTACTGTAGATTTTAATTATCCTGATCCGCCGCTGCTGGAAGCATCTGCGTCAGTTTCTCCTGCAAAGTGCCTATCCAATAATGGACGTATAACAACTAATATTTCAGGCGGAAAAAGTCCCTACAATTATTCATGGAATACCAATCCATTGCAACAAACTTCAACCGCAACCGGCCTGGCACCAGGCTTATATAGTTTAACCGTTACAGATGATCTTGGCTGTGTTAAACAAGTAACAGGCCTGGAAATTCTGAATGTAACCGTACCGTTAAATATTAGTTTGGGAAATACGACTAATATTTGTCCGGGGCAACAGCTGCTACTAACACCTGGCACTTTCAGTACTTATACATGGCAGGATAATTCAACATCTTCCACTTTTTCGGTAACTAAAACAGGCACTTACTCGGTGTCGGTTTCAGATGCTGATGGTTGCACCGGTTCTGCGTCAATTAATGTAATTGTTGACTGTAAAGGCATCTATTTTCCTTCTGCATTTACTCCAGGCAGTGATCAGTTGAATCCTTCCTTTGGCGCAATCGGAGATATCGGATCCTTAAAAAATTACAGCCTTGTAATATATAACCGCTATGCGCAGGTGATTTTTGCTACCAGCGATGCTTCCAAAAAATGGGATGGAACTTTTAAAGGAAAGGCTGTTGATACTCAAAGCTTCGTTTGGATTGTACGATATACGTTAGCGGGGCAGAAGTCTATATTTAAAAAAGGCACTGTACTCCTGCTGCGTTAAGCTGTACGGCTGTGCTGATTGTTAAATAAATATCAAAGCAATAGAATGCTTCTTTTCTTTATTACTTAATTTATATATTTATCGTTGAAAAAAAACTTATTTATGAAAAAAATGTTACTTATTATTTCGATTGCCATTCCAACAATGTTATTCGCACAGCGACAAGCAACTGGAAACCTTACCGTGTTTTCTGAAGATGGCGATAAATTTTATCTTGTATTAAACGGAGAAAAACAAAATGATAAACCACAGGCAAATATCCGGGTAGAAGAATTACCCCAGCCGTACTACAGTGCGAAAGTGATATTTGAAGATTCTACCATCGGTACCATCAGTAAAAATGTACAGATAACTGACATGGATAAGAAAATGATGGATGTTACTTACAGGATAAAGAAAGACAAGTCACGTAAAGCAAAACTAAATCCATACTCCGCAATAGAAGTAACCCCCGATTTTGTTGCCCCGGCAGGTATGTATGTGCATCGTTTTGGCCATCAGGATTTTAATGATGGCGTAACACAAACAACTACCATCACAAGCAGCTCTAATACTGTTGGCGCAAGCGTTAATGTTCCTGGTGTAAGTATGAATATCTCTATCAATGATCCTGAACTTACTACAACAAGTACTACTACCACAACAACTACTTCCAGTAACCAAAGCACCTACAATAACCAATCTTCAAATACTAATCAATCGTCTGGCTCTGGTAATAATTGCAGGGGATGGGCAATGAAACAGGCCGACTTTAACGCAGCTAAAAAAACAATTGAAGAATCAAGTTTTGATGAAACCAAACTAACGACTGCAAAAAGTATTACAACGGCAAATTGTCTTAATACCGACCAGGTAGCTGCTATTTGCAACCTGTTCAGTTTTGAAGAATCAAAGTTGGCATTTGCAAAATTCGCTTTTAAATACACAATTGATCCAAAGAATTATTTTAAAGTGAACAATGTTTTTTCTTTTGATGCAAGCAAGGAAGAGTTGAGTAATTTTACAAGCGGAGAATAATAAGCTGGTAATTGCGAAATATTAAATACAGGCTTCCGTAAACCCGGAAGCCTTTTTTTATTGTGTCTTTTTTAAATTCAGTTTTTCAAAAAAATCATTTTCCTCCATCTCCAGCACCGCGCCGGGTGCTAATTGCCCCAGTTGTAGTTTTTCGATAGAAATACGGATCAGTCTTTTGCAACGATGATTTACAGCAGCCACCATTTTTCTAACCTGGTGAAATTTGCCTTCGGTTAAAGTGATCTGGAACCAACAGTGTGGTCCAAACTTGCCATCAAGATTTTTTATGAATGGATATTCTTTTTCCGGGTTTTCTACCATCTGCACTTTTGATGGCGAAGTGATATAATTTTCTGTTGAACTGATTTTAAAACTAACGCCGCTCTGTAAACGCTTTAAATTTTCCTCGCTTAAACTGTTATTTATCTGTACCAGATAAACCCTCTCGTGCTTTTCCTCACTGGTAAAAAGTAGCCGTGTGATTTTTTTGTTAGTTGTGAGCAGCAATAATCCTTCAGAATTATTATCAAGCCTGCCTATAGCATGTGTTCCTTCAGGAAAATTATAATCAAGGTCTTTTAGTAAATTCACTTTGTCTGGGCTCACAAATTGGGACACCATATTATATGGCTTATGAATAACAAAATACCTGTGGCCGGATTTATTGCTTATTGGATCCATAAGATGCCAAATTACAATATTTTAAAAATCTCGTTGATAAAGAATGAATATAAAAAAAGAGTCAGCTGAATTGAGCCGACTCTTTTTTTATGTTTTGTTATTCAGTTATGCATTTACGGCCTTATGCATATCACGGTATTTCTTAATGATATCATGAGATGTTTTTAAAGATGATTGCTGAGAAGTAATAAGTTGTCTTGTATCTGCATCAATCTCTGCTTCTGAAGCCAGTGCTTCCCGGTAAGCCTTCTGGGCAGCATCTTCGCCAAATTCGCATGATTCCAAAATGCTTTGTCTGTCGTGGCCGGTAAAAGTAGCTTTCACATCCATCCAAATACGATAGATCTTTCCAAGTCCCGTGGTGCCATCGGCAGGTTCTCCTCCCAACTTACTTACTACTTCCACCAATTCTGTTTTATACTTCCTGCTCTCATCAGCCATTTTATTGAATATGGCTTTCAGATCGATATCAAATTTTTCACTTTCTTCAGAGGCTTTTTCGTACCCTGTAATTCTGTCGTTATTGATCTGTACCAGATCATTCAATACTTCTGTTAATTTTTCATTTGTGCTCATAGTATTCATTTTTTATGTTTGAGAATTGATTAGCTTATCGATTAGTTTTTTGCTGATTCCGTTTCCACTGTTTTTGTAATTATAACCCTTTCGGTAGTAGACCTGTTTTTTCTTCCTCCCCCGCTAAGAAGCGCAATAATGATCAGAAGTAAAACGGCACCACCGGCAATCCATACCCATTTTTGCATATACCATAATTCATCAGTTATGGTACTGTTAGTGCTGTTGGCAACAGCTACTGTGGTAGTGTCCTGCGCCACCACATATAATTGTAAAATGATCAGGGAGATAAAAGCGCTGAATTTCTTTATATTAAACATATTCATATGTTGAGGTGTTTTTGTACAGGATGATATAAACAACTACCAAGCCACTATGCCAGCATTGGCTCTTACCAGTTATTATTAGCTTAACTGATAAAATATTGAAGCGGAAAGTTTCTTTTGTGGAATAATATCTACAAAGTATATTTTGCAATCAACCAAATCATTATTACTGCCAGTTAAACACTGTACTAATTCATAAAACTTTGTTTGTTCGTATCTTTACATTAAGGAGTAAAAAAATGGCTACGAAAAAAGGAAAGGTTTCTCTTCCCGGTAAAACAGGAGAATTTATTGAAGTGTTTGGTGCCAGGGAGCACAACCTCAGGAATATTGATATTAAGATACCTAAAAACAAACTTGTTGTATTTACCGGAGTAAGTGGCAGTGGTAAATCGTCTCTTACTTTCGACACGATCTATAATGAGGGGCAACGTCGTTACATGGAAAGTTTTTCCGCTTATGCACGGCAATTTGTTGGAGATATGGAACGTCCGGACGTTGATAAAATCACAGGCCTTTCTCCAGTGATCTCCATAGAACAAAAAACTACAAATAAGAATCCAAGGAGTACGGTTGGTACCATTACCGAGATTTATGATTTTCTTCGTTTACTGTATGCCAGGGTAGGAGAGGCTTATAGCTATAATACGGGAAAGAAGATGGTTAAGTTTAGCGAGGAAGAAATTGTTACTGACATCTATAAAAAATTTAAGAATAAAAAGATCAGTTTATTAGCTCCTTTAGTTCGCGGACGTAAAGGGCACTACAGGGAACTTTTTGAAGACATCCGCAAGAAAGGATTTTTAAAAGTTAGGGTAGATGGCGAAGTGCTGGACTTAACCGCCCGTATGCAGGTAGACCGATACAAGATACACGATATTGAAGTAGTGGTAGACAGGCTTCAGGTAACAGATGATATGAAACTGAGGGCCAGCCAAAGTGTCCAGAAAACCTTACAGATGGGAAAAGATCTGTTGTTCCTGTTGATCAACGACGACGATAAGGTTGTTCAATACAGCAAACAACTGATGTGCATTCAAACGGGAATAAGTTATGAAGAGCCTTCCCCAAATGCTTTTTCATTTAACTCTCCTTATGGGGCATGCCCTGTTTGTAAAGGCCTTGGTACCGTATACCAGGTAGATATGGAAGCCATCATGCCAGATAATACACTAAGCATAAAAGAAGGTGCTATTGCTCCTTTAGGAGAAGAAAGAGAAGCTTATGTATTTAAACAGGTGCAGGAGATCGCTAAAAAGTATAAGATAAATTTAGACAAGCCAGTTAAAGATCTTTCTCAGAAAGCGCTGAACGTTTTGTTGTATGGTAAAGAGGAAATGGATGCAACAATGAATGAGTCTGTAGATATGGATATGCAGCAAGCCGACACTACATATTATGCCACCGAATACGAAGGAGTGGTAAATATGGTAAAGCGATGGTTTTCGTCTACTAGTACCAGTGAGTCTGTCCGCGACTGGGCCGAACAATTCATGCAATTAAAGCTTTGTGAAAGCTGTGCAGGCACCAGGTTAAAAAAAGAAAGCCTTTGGTTTAAGATAGATGAAAGAAATATTGCTGATCTAAGTGCGATGGACCTCGATAAATTGGCCGGCTGGTTTAAGGGATTGGAAAAAAGGATCAACGACAAACAGAATACCATTGCAAAAGATATTTTAAAAGAAATCAGGGAGAGGTTGCAGTTTTTACTGGATGTTGGCCTTACCTATCTTACGCTTTACCGCCCTTCTAAAAGCCTTAGCGGCGGCGAATATCAACGCATCAGGCTGGCTACACAAATCGGTTCACAATTGCAGGGCATTACCTATATTTTAGATGAACCCAGCATAGGATTGCACCAACGGGATAACCAGCGGCTGATTGTAGCATTGCAAAATTTGCGAGACATCGGTAATAGTATTTTGGTGGTTGAACATGATAAAGATATTATGCTTGCGGCCGATCACCTGGTTGATATTGGTCCCAAAGCGGGTATTCATGGGGGTAATATCGTAGCCATGGGAACTCCTGCCGAAGTATTGAAATCGGGCTCTGAAACTTCCCTGTACCTAAGCGGTAAAAAGTCGATTGCCATACCAGCCGAACGCAGGAAGGGGAATGGAAAGTTTATTGAGCTGAAAGGTGTTTCCGGCAATAATTTGAAGAACGTTTCGGTTAAATTTCCACTCGGTAAATTAATACTGGTAACAGGAGTAAGCGGCAGTGGCAAATCTACACTAATCAATGAAACCCTTTACCCATTATTAAGCAGGTTCTGCTATAATTCCAAAACCGAGCCGCTTCCATACAAAACAATCACTGGCCTTGAGAATATTGATAAAGTTATTGAAATTGATCAGAGCCCGATTGGAAGAACACCCAGGAGTAACCCTGCAACTTACTGTGGCTTTTTCACAGATATTAGAACACTGTTTGCAGCTGTTCCGGAATCGAAGATCAGGGGATACAATGCCGGCCGTTTTTCTTTTAACGTAAAAAGCGGCAGATGCGAAGTATGCGAAGGTGGAGGAATGCGGGTAATAGAAATGAACTTCCTGCCAGACGTTCATGTGCATTGTGAAAAATGTAATGGTAAGAGATACAACAGGGAAACGCTGGAAATAAGGTACAAAGGAAAATCCATCAGTGATGTACTTAACATGACAGTGGATGAAGCTGTTGAATTTTTTAATGCAGTGCCGTTTATTTACCGGAAAATAAAAGTTTTACAGGAAGTGGGGCTAGGTTATATCACCCTCGGGCAAAGTGCCGTAACGCTTAGTGGTGGTGAGGCCCAGCGTGTTAAACTTGCAACCGAACTTGGTAAAAGAGATACCGGGAAAACGTTTTATATTTTGGATGAACCCACTACCGGTCTCCATTTCCAGGATATTCAGCATCTGCTGGATGTACTTAATAAGTTGGTAGACCGGGGAAACACCGTGCTGGTTATTGAACATAACCTGGATATGATCAAGACTGGAGATCATATTATCGATATTGGACCGGAAGGAGGTAACGGTGGCGGAGAAGTGCTTTTTGAAGGCGAACCGGAGGCAATGGCAAAGATTAAACTTGGCTTTACAGCAAAATATTTAAAGGAAGAATTGAAATAGGAATTATTAACCGCCGGAATAAGGGCTGCTACAAAAATTGTAGCTGAATTACATGAGGTTATTACGCTTTAGTGCTGTTGTAAAGCAATACTATTAACAAGCAGGCGAGTATCAGCAGTAGCCTGTAAATATTTGGATAGTATTTAAAACTTTTTCTCATCAGTTTTCTTTTGCGGTTAAAAGAAGCGCGGGCACCTGGTTTGTCTTAGCGATCTGCGATCTGGTCTTGGATCAAATACCTCACCCAGTTTTACACCTAACTTCACAACAAACGAGAAATAAGCATCCATATTAAGTTGATTCCCACGCTGGGTACCAGGCTCGTAACGATTAATTCCCGGTGTTAAGATGCCGATCGTTTTGTCGTGTATCTGCCTTGCGATTGCTGCGTCCTGCCCACTTAAATTCCTGTCAAAATCAACAGGGTCAATATAGGTAGTGCTTACATCGTCAATATAATCTGTAAAAGTTTTCCTGTATAGTAATTCAAAGCAGGTACTAACTCTCGGGCTTACACGAATTCTAAGTCCTCCACCCATAGGTATGTTGATCTGGGTTAGTGAGTAAGGCTTTTTTTGTGGGTATTCTGCCATTCCCTGTCCCTCCGTTTTCAACGGATGTAGCCGGTACCATTTCTGGTTTCCGTTTGCATCAGTAATAGAACCTTTGGGATCAAAATGAAATATTCCAACACCAATAAATCCGTAAGGCCGGATGGTTGGATCGTATTCTTCATCTCGGTTTAGCAGCATGGTTGGATAAACTTCAAATGCACCATATACTTCCCAAACATTACTTTTAAAATCCAGGTTTCGTTGCTTTCTCCAAAGTTCATCCTCACCTTTTGTGCTAATGATATTATCGCGGCCCTCCACGTAAGTGTATTGGCCGGCTAATCTAATGCCCAGCCAATCGTTTGGATATACTGTAATAAATGCGCCTTTCATTAATTTAGTTAATGGCAGGTTCAGGTCTTTTAAAAAATGAGTGCCTTTTCCCTGGTGTCCGCCAAGGTCTCCTAAAAAGAAAGTTGGGCCGAAATTTAATCCGATCTCAAGTTTTGTTTTTTCCTTTCCAAATGACAGATGCTGAGAATATGATGTATTAACCAATGTAAAGCAGAGGAGGAACGGCAACATAAATTTACCAACAATGTTGAGTAAAGATGGTTTCATCAGGTAACGGTTTTAGCCTTTAACAGGTAATGGATCAAAAGAGGCACAACTGCCCCTTCCCTTCAAAAACGAATGTTGCTGTTAAATATTGTATTTAAAAAAGACTTTATTTGGCGAAAGCCATCTCTATATGCGGGATACCATCTTCCATATATGTAGGGCCCGATTGAATAAAACCCAATGAGGTGTAAAAGCGATCCAGGTATAACTGAGCGCCAATTTTAATTCCGGCGCCATTAAATTGAGCAAGGGTAAGTTTGATAGCTTCTTTCATTAATTCTCTTCCGGCGCCAAGTTTTCGGTAACCCGGTGCCGAACTTACTCTGCCGATACTGGCTTCGGGATAAGAAGTACCCGGAGGGAGTATACGGGCATAAGCAACCAATTCTCCATTTAGCCAACCACACAAATGCCCCGAAACACTGTCTTTGTCATCTAAATCAAGGTAAACGCAATTTTGTTCCACCACAAAAACTTCACTTCTTAGTTTTAATAGTTTGTATAATTCTGTAACGGTTAATTCTTCAAATGGTTTGTACAACCAGGTGATCTTACTCATAGCGATTTCATTTTAAATTCCATAACAGCAGCAATGGAAGCGGCCCTGGTTTTTGCAAGATTTACGATCTCTCCTTCAAACAATTCATCCAAAGCTGCATTAAAAATAGTAAGCCAGGTTTCAAAATACTCTTTTTTTAATGGTATTATCCTGTTTAAATCATAATGCACTGCCATGGCATTTTTTGTGTAAACCGGGTGGTCCAATAATATAGTATCCCAAAAGTCTGTTATCACAGGAATATGATGTTCCCAGTTGATGGCCACTATGTTGTTAAAGATAAAACCGATCTGCTCGTTTTGCTTTATTTTTTCATAAAATGCCCTTACAAACAATTCAATATCATGCCTGCTTTCAATATCTTTTTTAGTATCCATATTTTTCTTTCCATCTCTCTTTTAAAAAGCGCCTCAATTCCTCTTCACGTGCATTTTTTTGTGGTGAATAGAATGTAGTGCCATCCAGTTTGTCGGGAAGAAATTGTTGCATCACAAAATTATTTTCAAAGCTATGTGCATATTTGTATTCTTTTCCATAATCCATTTGCTTCATCATTTTTGTTGGTGCATTTCTCAGGTGAAGGGGAACAGGAAGATCACCATGATTTTTTACAGCCGCCAGGGCATCATTTATTGCCATATAGGAAGCATTGCTTTTTACCGACGACGCCAGGTAAATGGCGCATTGTGAAAGTATGATGCGTGATTCGGGATAGCCAATTATGTTTACTGCCTGAAAGGTATTATTTGCGAGAAGGAGGGCATTGGCATTTGCATTACCAATATCTTCGCTGGCAAAGATCAGCATTCTGCGTGCAATGAATTTAACGTCTTCGCCGGCTTCAATCATCCTGGCAAGCCAGTACACGGAACCGTTAGGGTCGCTGCCCCGCATGCTTTTTATGAACGCTGAAATGATATCATAATGCTGTTCGCCTTTTTTGTCGTATAACGCAATTCGCTGTTGCGCAATGTTCATTACAGCTTCATCCGTTACCAACGCATTTTTGCCCAGTACATCAATAACCAGTTCCAGCAGATTTAGTAATTTCCTTCCGTCACCCCCGGATATCCTGATAAGTGCAGCGGTTTCCTGCAATGAGATCTGTTGTTTGATTAATTGAGCATCATTTTTAATTGCCTGTTGCAACAAGTTTACCAGGTCGGCTTCCTCCAGCGGTTTTAATACATACACCTGGCAGCGGCTAAGGAGAGCGCTATTAACTTCAAAAGAAGGATTTTCTGTTGTAGCACCAATCAAAGTGATGATCCCTTTTTCTACAGCCCCCAACAAGGCATCCTGCTGACCTTTATTAAATCTATGAATTTCATCTATAAAAAGGATGGCAGCTTCTTTTTGTTTTGCCTCCTCAATTATTTCCCTGATATCTTTTACACCGGAAGATATAGCGCTGATGGTAAAAAAAGGTTGTTGTAAAGTATTGGCAATAATATTTGCAATGGTTGTTTTACCAACGCCAGGTGGTCCCCAAAGTATCATAGATGGCACTTTGCCATTTTCGATAGCCGTACGCAAAATACTTCCTTTGCCTGTTAAATGTTTTTGGCCGATAAGATCATCTAATGTAATTGGTCGCATCCTTTCTGCCAGCGGTGCATTATTCATGCGGCAAAGTTACATAGCGTGGCTTAGTTCCCATTTGCCAGTTGCAGAAATTCTACAATTTCCTTTTCATCCACCGGTTGTTGCTTTTCGTCAATATTAATTACAATAAGGTATCCATTTGCTCCCCCAGCTTTATTTACTACGTCTACCAGTTTTTGCTGGTCGCTAACCATTAACCTACCGGTTTCTTCATTCCATATCTCCCTGCAACACAGGCATCCCTGGGTAGGAGTAAGAGGATAGTAAGGTTTGCTTTTATAGTATGAAGGGGTCATCGTAGTGCCATGCGCAATGATTTCTGTTCGCCCAGACTGGCCGGCATAATAGGATTGATAGAGGCTTTGTTGTAGTTTAAGGCTATCGGGAAGAAGATTAATATAATTTTTTAACGTCCAGGCACTATCTGGCAGACTACTATCACTGAAAAAATGAGAGGCCTTATATTCAAAAGGCATGGTTAACTGGATATTTGTTGTTGGGCCAATAAAAGCACTGCCCGAAGTATCAAACCCATCCATACGAAAGATTCCCTCAGGCGTATTACCATTGCTGATAAAGCACGGCAAATTAGAAATACTTCTTGCGAGTTGAGGCACAGAAAATAGTTTCCCGCCTTCAAAAATAAAATGCCCGGTTTTATCTCTTACTATTACAGCGCCAGGAAAATCACGGTTGGTACGTTGGAAACTGATCAACAGCGTATTGCCCGGCAGGTAATTTGGCTCCAGTAAACTACTGATTGCTTTTTTGCTAGGCGGTTTTTGGGTGCTGTTAATCAAAAAATCAAGTTGGCTTAAGATAGGGTCTGCGGGATGTAACGCCTTTCTTGCTGCCACTGTTTGTGCTATTTTATCTTTCCTTTTCAAATAATCCTGATCATTTTTCAGATAAACAATGCACATGGAAAATATTTTACTATTGGTTGTTTGCTGCATCAATGATTCAATCTCTTTTAAAAAAGATCTCTGGAAATGTGTGAAGCTCAATTCCAGGAAAGCCTGCTGAAATGATACACTTCTCTGTTGTATTATTGATGCAGTCTCGTATATTTTACTATTTGCCCACGGTGATGAATAGCCGATAAGTTCCATTGCTTCAAACGCACTTATCCAGTAAGATTCCGTTGAATCTGAAAGAGGAAAAGATAGATTTTTGATGATGGAGTTGTTTACCAGGTTGCGATGAAATTGCTGCCTGTTCTCTTTTAATGCCCCTTTTAGAAAGAAAGGTGTGGGTTGTGCAAAAACAAAATTACCTGTGAAAAGCAAAAATAAAATGATACTTGTTTGCTTCATACAGGAGAACATATAATTGTTTAATGAGGTGGTTTATGGCAGCCTTGCATTTAAAAACGATTGCATTCTGTTGAATGAATCGTAAAGATCAGTACCCGTCCAGCCATGATTTTGTGTTGGGTAAACTACATATGTTGAAATAACATTGGCAGAGTCTAGCCTTGCGTATAAACTATCAGACTGTGAAATGCTTACAACAGCATCTACACCGCCATGCAAAATAAGTGTAGGAGCTGCAGTTGGCGTAACAAAATTAACGGGGCTGCTTGTAGCATACAATACGCTATCCAGTGAAGGCGTGGTGCCCATTACATTTAAAATTGCGAATTCACCTCCGGGTATCGTTGGGCTGTTATACATAGCCGTCATGTCGGCTGGTCCAAAAAAATCTATGATTGCTTTTACTTTTACGGGACTGGTATATTTGTATCCTTGTAATAAGGCAAGGTGAGCACCTGCGCTTGCTCCCAGTAAGGCAAATTTGTCTGATATAAAATACTCCCCTCTTTTTGCATAAATAAATTCTATTGCAGATCTGATATCATTTTCCTGTGTGGGAAAAAGATTATTGGCATTACCTGCAAGCCTGTAATTAAGGTTAAATATGGCATAATTGGGAAGCCGTTGTTGCACGGTATCAATGTAACTGTTAAAGTCAGCTTTGTCACCCCCTGTCCATCCGCCTCCATGAATCATTACCAAAACTTTCGTATTGCTGGTACTTCTGTTTGGCGGAAGGTAGATATCCATGGTTTGCAAAGGATCGCTACCATAAGCAACATTCCTGATATCAGTTTGAAGAGAAACACTCGCATCTGTTGTATCCGTTTTTTTACAAGATACAATTATCACTATTATTGAGATCGCAAGAATTATACGTTTCATTTATATCAATTTAATAAGGAAAGTACTAAGAATAGATTAACGTGGCCGAAAAATATTTAATTATAACAACTCTTTATGAAGTGAAGTATTGAAATTTTTAAAAGGATCATCAGGCAATTTTTTGCATTTGAGTAAGCCTTTTATAGATACTTTCTTCAATTTCTATCAATTCAAAATGATTGCCTCGTTCTACTATTTCCCCACCTTGTAAAATAAGTATTTCATCCGCTTCCTTGATGGTGCTTAGCCTGTGTGCAATCACAAGGGTAGTTCTGCCCTTCATCAGATTTTCCAGGGCATCCTGTACAGATTTTTCAGATTCGGTATCTAATGCGGACGTAGCCTCATCCAGAATTAAAATTGCCGGGTTCTTAAATACTGCCCGGGCAATGCTTAGCCTTTGTCTTTGCCCACCGGAAAGCCGTATACCTCTGTCGCCGATATTCGTTTGGTAACCATCCTCCGTTTGCATAATAAAATCATGTGCGTTGGCAATTTTAGCGGCATTTATCACTTCAGCTTCTGTTGCTTCAGGTTTACCCAGTGCGATGTTATTGAAAATAGTATCATTAAAAAGAATGATGTCTTGTGTAACAAAACTCATCTGGCTTCTCAAAGATTCCATTGTAAAATCCCTGATATCTTTACCGTCTATTAAAATAGCACCGGCAGTTACATCGTAAAACCGGGGCATCAGATCAGCAATGGTTGATTTGCCTACACCAGACGGCCCAACCAATGCAATTGTTTTTCCTTTTTGAAGAGAGAAGCTTATGTTTTTTAAAACCGGTGTTTCACTATAACCAAAAGAAACATTTTTAAATTCAACAGAAGATCCAAATGTTTTTAGCACTTTGGCATCGGGTTTATCATCCACCAGTATTGGAGTATCTAAAACCTCCAGTATCCTGTTTGCAGACGCTTCACCTCTCTGGATATTTGCCAATGCTACCACCATTGCTTTTGCCGGCCGCATTACCTGCGAAAAGATAGCAATGAAAGCGATAAACGCACTCGCTTGTAAACCGCCCGAATTGGCACCATTGTTTTGAAGGATCATACTTCCGCCATAAATTAAAATACCGGCCACTACTGTAACACCGGCCACTTCCGAAAATGCCGGTGCTAATTCTCTTCTTTTAAAACCCTGCAGGCTTGCCTTGCGATAAAAATCATTCTCGCGGCTGAACCTTTTTAAAACAAAATCTGTTGCATTAAATGCACGTATAATGCGCATACCCATCAACGTTTCATCAATAATAGTTAATAAACGGCCGATTGAAGACTGCATATCCTGTGCTTCTTTTTTAAGTCGTTTTGTTACCATTGCAATACCGATAGCTGATATAGGAATAACGATCAGCGTAAACAAAGTGAGCTTCACTGATATAAAGAACAGTGCAATAAAATAACCAATCATTACATAAGGCTCTTTAAATAACACTTCAAGCGAATTAGAGGCCACAGCTTCAATTTCAAATACATCAGAATTCATACGGGATAGCAGATCACCCTTGTGTTCTTTTGTAAAATAGCCCATATGAAGCCGGTTCATTTTTTCAAAAATGGCTTCGCGTAAACGTTTAACCAGCAGTGTGCGTGCATTTACAAGAGATCTTTGAGCCAGGTACCTGAATAAGTTGGTAAGTATTACTGATGTAACGATGATGCTCGCTATAAAATAAAGTGCATATACCGGGTTCATAGTTTTAAGATGATATACTTCATAATAAAACAGGTCCTTGAAATAGCCTCCGGAAAGAGAAAAATCCGGCATGGTGGCATAGCGTTGCATTTCTGCCGCGCTGTGAGAATCAAATAAGAAATTCAGCAGGGGAATAATGAGTGCAAACTGGAAAATACTAAAAAAAACTCCAATCAATGTGAATACAAAAAATGGAACAATGTGTGCCCCATAAGGTTTTACATATTTAAGTAAGCGTTTGTACGTTTTCATTAAAAAAAATTAAGCTGCAAAATTACTTCTATAAAATGAATAGTAAATTAACGCTATTTGTATATAAGGTTAAAGATCTGTCAATTTAGTAGTGTGTGGTATATATCCAGGTATTCTTTTGCGGCTTTTTCCCAGCAAAAATCTGCCCCTCTTTTTTTTATAGCTTCCTGCATGTTTGTTTCTTTATAAAGGATCATGCCATCGGCGAAGGTTTGCTGCATCCTGGCCGGTTTAAAATCTGAAAAATAAAATGCAACATTTCCACCAATTTCGGGTAACGCAGTTTTATTGGAAAGAAATAGCGGTTTGCCAACCGACATTGCTTCAGCAACCGGCATACAAAATCCTTCTGCGGTTGATGGTGAAGTAAAGGCATAACAATTTTCAAAATACCAGGCTTTTTCGTTTTCGGTGATACTTCCCAGTATCCTCAGTTTGTTTTCTACACCCAATTCTTTGGCAGACTCAATAAGGTAATTGAGGTATTCCGTATCATCATCCCTTCCGGCGATCAGCAATTCCATATCATCATCTTTTTGAAGTAATGGCAAAAGGGAATGGAAATTTTTTTTCATAGTTACAACACCGATAGAAAAAAGGAAAGGGCTGGTAGGCCTGTATGAATCTGCAGAAAGTGTTGGCTTATTTAACGAGTTGGTTCCATTGTGAACAATATAAATAGGTCTTTTGCCCGTATCACAAAACTTTAAAACATCCTGTTTGCAAAATTCTGAAATGCATACAATAGCATCACTGCGGTCGATATTTTTCTGCAGATGCTGAAGATGTTTTATTTTTTTTGCTTCCGGTTTGGTTTCATCGTGTATAAAATTCAGGTCATGAATTGTTAAAAGTACCCGGATACTACTGTTTCTAACCGGAATGTAAGACGTATTTTGATAGGTAGCGTGCCAGAGATCGTATTTTGAAAGGGAAGGCATGAGAAATTTATGCAGCGGATGTTGGTTGATAAATTCGTTTGATGAGCCCAACGCAGCCTTTCCCTTATCAGGGGCATAAAAAGTTAAACTTTCTGAATTGGCATCAATTATGTTCATTAAATGACGGCCCAGGTTCAAACAATAGTGATATATTCCCGTGTCAGCATATTTCATGCGTTCGCAATCCAGGATGAAGTTATTCATGTCCGAGGTCAGGTTAAGTATAAGAGTTAAAGAAGCAGCGAAACTACAAATTTCATGCCCTTAAAAATGTACTGATTTGCTATTTCAATTAAAATTAACATTGTCAGTAGGTTATGAAAATTGTCTGCTGTTGATTAAAATGACAATATTTGCATTAAAATAGCTGTTTGGAGAAAAAATAAAACATTGATAATCATAACACGTCAGAACGAATGAGTAAAATAATTCTTGACTGCGACCTGATGAGATTTAGAAATTCCGGATTGCATCATTACTGTTTAAACCTTGGTATTTATGTTCAAAGAATTCTCGAAAAAGGTCAGCAGGATAACATTGCATTTTATGTTCCGCAATCTGAGGCTGGTTTATTTGCACCAAATGCCAACTGTATTATTGAAAAGAAGTGGCATAATAAACTATTCAACCCATTTTTATGGGATTGTGACATCTGGCATGCGCCTTTTCAGTCGGGAAAGATAGTCCCAATCAATAACAAACGTATTAAAGTATTGCTTACTATTCATGATCTGAATGCATTGCATGAACCACTAAAGCCGGAAGACAGAAAAGATAATCTTGCCAGAACGCAGAAGCTGATAGACCGGGCAGATGCTTTGGTGTGTATTTCCAACAGTACAAAAAAGGATGTGATGAATAATATGGACGTGAAAAATAAACCTGTTCATGTAATTTACAATGGAACCCATGATGTTGCTGCACCTCCTCTTAAACCAATATCGTATTTTCCAAAACGGCCTTTCCTTTTTACAATGGGGTACATAAATCGTAAGAAGAACTTTCATACTCTTGTTCCGCTTCTTTCTGATCCGGATCTGGAATTGGTAATTGCCGGTAAACTGGATGATGATAACTATATATCCGGAATGAAGAAGACCGCTGAAGAAATGGGTGCATCCGATCGTTTGCACATACTTGGCCCGGTAGCAGAAGGCGATAAAGCATGGTATTTAAAACACTGTGAAGCTTTTTTTCTGCCATCTTTGGCAGAAGGATTTGGCGCACCGGTAGTAGAGGCGATGAATTTTGGACGGCCTATATTTTTATCTAATCTTACTTCCTTACCTGAAATTGGTGGAGATGCAGCATTCTATTTTCAGAATTTTGAACCCACTCACATGCGGGAAATTTTTGAAGAGGGTATGAAGAAATATGCGCTGCAAAATTTAAAGGAAAAGATCATAAAAAGGGCAGCAGATTTTAGCTGGGAGATAAGCGCACAAAAATATGTAGATGTTTATAGAGCTATGTAGTGTGATTAATTTATTTTACTGAAGCATTCAAAAATTCGGTTTCAAAAATAACATCTGTATGAAATTTTTTAAAACAAGAACCGCTTGGAAAGATACGAATAAAGCTTACCAAAACTGGGACACGCCAATACAGATTGCTGGTAATAACCGGAGGATATCAGAACTTTGCAAGGCACATGATTTTAATAAAGACTGGCATAAACGCTGGTGCAGCGAAATTCAGGAGCAGCCAAGATACCATCGCAAACAGTGGGAGTTTACTTATATAATGCAGTCATTATGGGAAAGAGGCTGTATTTCGGAAAATAAACGAGGTTTAGTATTTGCTGTTGGATCAGAACCCTTACCTGCAGTTTTTGCAAAACACGGGTGTCATATTCTTGCAACCGATATAAATCCCGATAAAGGTGTAGAAAAAGGTTGGGACAATGGAAATCAACTTTGTTTTGGGATAGATTCGCTAAACACAAGGTCTATCTGCGACAATGATATTTTTTTGCAACGGGTAAAGTATAGGTCGGTAGATATGAATTCAATTCCATCTGATCTTTCAAATTTTGATTTCAACTGGAGCAGTTGTTCGTTCGAACATTTGGGATCGCTGGAAAAAGGCTTTGCGTTCTTAAAGAATCAATTAAATACGCTTAAACCTGGTGGTTGGGCTGTACATACTACAGAGTATAATTTATCCAGCAATCATGAAACACAGGAAAATGACAGCACGGTAATTTATCGTAAACGAGATATTGATCATATTGTGGATGCGTTAAGGCAAGAAGGGCATTTTGTAGAAGAGCTTGATTTCTCAATTGGAAATATGGAACAGGATTTTGTAGTAGATTTTCCGCCCTATAAGGGAGAAACACATATCAGATTAATGATTGATAAATTCGTGGCCACTTCCATAGGATTAATCATTAAGAAGAAAGGCTGATTCTTAAATTATTCATCAGGCAAACATTATTAAGAAATACCAATTATGAAAAAAATCTTCCTGGATTGTGATTTGATGAAACACAGGAACTCCGGCTTATATTATTATTGCTTAAATCTCGGATTGCATGTAAAAAAAATACTTGACAATGAGCCTTCAGAGGAAATTCGGTTTTACGGAAATACCAACGACCTCGCTGCATTTGAAGATCCTGGTTCCGTGTCAGAACAAAAGAGTTGGAAAAGCGATAAACGAAAATTTGGGTTAGCAGACTTACGGTGGTATGAAAAATTTTATAAAAAGAAAACAACTGAAAATATAATTTGGCATGCTCCTTTTCAATCGGGCAGAATATTACCTGGCAACAATACGCATGTAAAAGTGCTGCTTACCATTCATGATCTTAATCCACTGCATGAAGATAAATTTACTGACGAGCAGCGGGCTACCAGTTTAAACTATACTCAGAAGCTGATTGATAAAAGTGATGCATTAGTTTGTATTTCTGAATATTGCCGACAGGATGTGCTAACTCATTTAGATGTTAAAGGAAAACCTGTTTATGTTATTCATAACGGTACAAATAAAATGGTTGAGCCCAATATTGTTCCGGAAAGCTATCAGCCCCGGCGTCCTTTTTTATTTTCGCTTGGATATGTAAACCGCAAGAAAAACTTCCACAGCCTGATACCATTACTGGTTACAGAACCTGAACTGGAGCTTGTAGTGGCCGGAAAAATTGATGAAGCAGATTACTTAGAGCAAATGAATAAAGAAGCTGTGGCGTTAGGTGTTTCGGACAGGCTTCATGTTTTGGGGCCAGTTTCGGAAGCAGATAAATCGTGGTATTACAGTAACTGCCTTGCATTTATGTTTCCTTCAATTGCCGAAGGATTTGGATTGCCGGTTACCGAAGCCATGGCTTTTGGGAAGCCATTGTTTCTTTCGCCACTTACTTCGCTCCCTGAAATTGGTGGAGATACCGCATTTTATTTTCCTACCTTTCAGCCACAGGCGGTTCAGCAGTTATTTAAACAAGGTATGGAGCGGTATAAAACGGAAAAGTTAGCTGAAAAAATTAAAGCCCGAGGACAGGCTTTCAACTGGGAAAAAAGTGCAAAGGAATATATCGACGTGTACCGGTCGCTATTTTAAAACAACAGGTTAAAAATAAAATCGTATGATGTTTCAACCACTTGCGCAAATAAAGGCGATGGCTTATATGAACCGGCAGAATATTGAAAAGATGAGCACAGCTGCGGTGAGAAATGTTTATTTGGGTAACAACCTTACGCTTTGCAGGATGCTTACTAAATATAAGATCTATCTCGACGGAAGAGATGCTGCTGTTGTACCTAATATTTTAATGGATGGCTACTGGGAATCCTGGATAACCAAATTCATAGCAAAAACTGTGGAACCCGGTAGTTATTGTATTGATGCAGGTGCAAATTTTGGCTACTATTCGTTACTGTTAGCCGACCTGGCAGGCAGTGACGGGAAAACGATTGCCGTAGAACCCAATGCTTATTTGTGTAAGTTGTTAGAGATGACAAGCAACGTAAACGACTGTGGTTTCCAGATCATTAACAAGGCAGCTTCCGATCAACCTGGAAAAACCACCTTGTCGGTACCAGAACATTTGTGGGGTAGTGCAACCATCATGTCCAAAATTCCCATATTTGGTTCCGGAAGAAAAGAAACGGTTGCAACTGATGCACTTGATAATATTGTTAAGGAAGCTAATTTCCCCCGTGTAGATTTTATAAAAATGGATTGTGAAGGTGCAGAACCATTGATATTTGCCGGAATGCAAAATATACTAAAGCAAAATCCCGCTTTAAAAATGGTGATGGAGTATAGTCCGTTTTTATATAGTGACCCGGCCGGATTTACCGAATTTCTTTTTAAGCGTTTTGAAGTAGGGGAGATCACAGGCGATTCAACAGCAAGGATCTTCAGTATAGAGGAGGTGCCACACCTGCTGAATTTAAAGGGCCATATAGATATCTACCTTGGCCCCAAACCAGTGATCAGTTAAGAAGATGGCATCCTTAACTAATGCCATCTCCCTAAGTTTATTTAGGTTCATTCAGGCTGATGTTTAACTCTGTAAGTTGTTTGTCATCAATTGTACCCGGAGCATCAATCATTACATCCCTACCCGAATTATTTTTCGGAAAAGCTATAAAATCGCGGATACTTTCACTACCGCCTAATATAGAACATAGCCTGTCGAAACCAAATGCTATACCACCATGAGGTGGTGCGCCATATTCAAATGCGCCCAATAAAAAACCGAATTTGTGCTGCTGCTCTTCAGTGTCCATTCCCAGGGCAGCAAACATCTTTTCCTGTAATGCCCGCTGAAAGATCCTGATAGATCCACCGCCAATCTCATTTCCATTTAACACCATGTCGTAAGCGTTCGCTTTAATTGCAGCATAAGGATGTTTTAGATAATCCGCAGCATTTTCAATCACTGGATTATTATTGATCATCGTATCAATATCTGCCGGCTTTGGAGATGTAAAAGGATGATGCCTTGCTACCCACCTGTTATCGTCTTCTGCATATTCAAATAAAGGAAAATCCAGCACCCAAAGCAGTTTAAATTCGTCTGTTTTGCGCAACCCCAATGATTGCCCCATGTAAAGTCGCAGATCACTTGTAGCTTTTCTTGTTTTTTCTTCTGCACCAGCAAGAATTAAAATAAGATCGCCGGGTTTTGCATTTGCGGCTGTTGCGATAGCTTGTAATTTAGTGCTGTCATAAAACTTATCAACACTGCTTTTGTAACTTCCGTCAGTGTTACACTTAATAAACACAAGTCCTTTCATTCCTATTTGTGGGCGTTTAACCCATTCAGTTAGTTCATCTGTTTGTTTACGGGTATATTCACTGCAGCCTGGTGCAGCTATGGCAATAACTGATTCGGCTTCATCAAAAACCTTAAAATCAACTCCATTGATCAACGAGGAGATATCATGCTGGCCGGGAAAAGTGTGGGAAGGGAATTTAAGATTGCAAAGTTTCATGTCAAACCGGATGTCAGGCTTATCGTTACCATAGATCCACATGGCATTTTCCCAGGTCATTCTTTCTACCTGTTCTGTGTAGTTGATATTTTTCACATCTTTAAAAATGCTTTTGATCAATCCTTCAAACATATTTAAAATATCTTCCTGTTCTACAAAGCACATTTCGCAGTCGATCTGGGTAAATTCCGGCTGCCTGTCGGCACGAAGATCTTCATCCCTGAAACATTTTACTATCTGGTAGTAGCGGTCGTATCCACTAACCATCAGTAGTTGTTTGAAGGTTTGTGGTGATTGGGGTAGGGCGTAGAACTGTCCTGCATTCATACGGCTGGGTACTACAAAATCACGTGCACCTTCCGGGGTAGATTTAATTAAGAAAGGTGTTTCTATATCCAGGAAATTATTTTCATGCAGATAATTCCTTGCACTGCGGCCAACGGCATAACGCAATTCTAAATTTTTCTTTACGGCATTTCTTCTCAGGTCAAGAAAACGGTATTTCATCCTGATGTCATCCCCACCGTCTGTATCATCCTGGATTGTAAATGGGGGAGTAGCAGATTTATTCAATATTTTAAATGTGGTAACAAGTATCTCAATATCACCAGTAGCAATATTGGCATTCTTGTTACTGCGCTCATTAACGGCACCGGTTACTTGTAATACAAATTCCCGTCCCAGCGGATTTGCATCCAACTCAGCATTCAGACTTTCTGAAAAAAGTAGTTGGGTAATACCATACCTGTCTCTGAGGTCAACAAAAGTGATGGAGCCAAACTTACGAACGGTTTGCACCCAGCCGGCGAGGGTAATCTCTTTATCCTTATCGTTTATCCGTAACTCTCCGCAGGTATGTGATCTAAACATATATCTATGAATATTCTTTAAAAAAATCCGGTTAAGTTTATGAAGCCATTTTGCAGAATTTTAATCTACTATGGATTTGCATGCTTATCGGACTGCAAATATAAGCCTGTTCTGTAAACTAAAAACCCCGACAGGTTGCGGGGCTTTTAGTGAGCGATAAAATTTGTTTATGAGCACAGCATTTTAAATAAATACGTTTTTTTTGTAACGGCCCCGCCTAAATCAATTCGCCTCCGGTTTATCCCCTTTCTTGGTATCCATCATTTCCATCAGTTTCATTCCCAGTAAACCATTGATACCGCCATCTGTTCCGGTTCCGCCGCTTATCAGGATATCCGGTATCACTTTTATCTGGCCGCGGCCAATCTCTTCAGTGATCTTATATTTGGTAAAGTTGTCGCCGCCCATGGCTTTTACCTGCAATTCATACGCTTCTGCCGTAGATTTTCCGATTGCCATTATTTTTTCTGCTTCTGCCAAACCTGTTTTACTGATTTTTTCTGCATCAGCACTGGCATTTAATTTAGTTGCTTCTGCTTCTGCACCGGCCCTGGCTTTGGTGGCTTCCGCTTCTGCATTTGCACGCATTTTGGTAGCAGTAGCTTCGGCATCAACCTGCAGCCTTAAACTGTTGGCGTCTCCTTCTGCTTTTTTTACTGCGGCATCGGCAGTACGCTGGGCGATCTCTACACTTTGTTGTGCTTTTACAATTTCTTTCTGCATATCTGCGATTGCAGTTTCTTTTTCCATTCCCTGGCGTTTTTCCTGGGCCATTCTTTGAGTACTGTAAGTTTTCTCTTCTTCCTGTGCAATTTTTCTATCGGTTAATGTTTTCATCAATGATTCAGGTGGAACAATGTCGCCTATCAATGTGTCTACAGCATTTACATTATATTCATCCAACACCATTTTCATATTGTCTTTTGCCGCTTGTTGCCTTTCTTTCCTGGTGCTTAAGAAAGCGATCACATCACTATCCTGTGCAGAGTTTCTGAAATAGTTGCCAATTGTTGGTTCCAATACCTGGCTTACCAGGTTGTTCATGCTGCCAAAACGGGCTATCACTTTTGGTGCTTCATTGGCAGGTATGTGTATGATCTGAGAAACATCCAGGTTAAAAGGGAATCCATCCTGCGACCTAACGGTAATAGTTGAAAGATTTTTGTCGAGCTGGTGCGATTCACTTCGTGTATTGGCCCAGTTTAACACCAGGTTGGTTGTTGGTACCAGTTCAACCTTCATGATGTATTTATTGAAGGGATACTTACCTGGTCCGTAAGGCTCCATCCAAACTCCCCGCTGGCCCTTGCCAACAATGTTGCCATGTTTAAAGCTGTCGCCTGTAAGGTCTTTTCCATCCTGCCCGATATAACTGATCACAACTCCTACGTAGCCTATAGGTACATCGGTCATCGGCACTTCTTCAATCTGGATTGCCCATGGATTTATATTATAGCTACCTGCCAAAATAATTGAGGGTTGCAAACCCCTGTTACCGTCATTTTTAAGGAACGTATCGAAGTCCTGGAAATTATTGTGCCCGTCAATATACTTTCCTGCTATCTGACCGGTTTCAATAGGTTGCCCGTCCAGTGAGGTTACAATGCCTACCATGTTTTCATGTATGATCACCATGTCGGCAATGGTGATGGTAAAAGCATAACTATTGATACGGTAAGTACCGGCAGTTATATAAGCAGTCTGACGGCCCTTCTGCCCATCGTTGTTCAGGAATTTTTCAGCATCCTGGAAGTTATCACTATCTATCTTACGGCCAAGGATAGCTCCTGTTGGTATTTCAGCACCATCATTAGATAATACAAGCCCGATTTTTCCTTCAGGGATAACGGTAAATGGCTGCATATCTACTCCATACTGCCATGGCCACATGCCCCAATATAAGCCTGGCGCCAGTGTTTTTGCCTGAAAACCCGCTTCGCCTTTTGTGGCTATTATCCGGCCATCGGGTAATTCTCTGTTGGCACCAAAGAGCACGAATTTTTTTGTTACAAGCCCCAACCTGTTTTCCGGAACGATCACCATACCGAAGAAAACCCTCAGAATAAATTTGTAAAGAATAACTGATATAACGATCACAATGATCCACCAGTAGTTTATCAGGAAATCTGTAATGTTCATGTTTATTTTGTTTAAATGAGTAAGAGAATGTTATTTTTTTATTGAAATCAACAGCTATTTTTTATGAAATAGTTTGCATACAGCCTTACCGAATACACTTGTTTAATTACCAAACGATAATAAGAATGATATTAAAAAGTTTGAAATTCTTTGATTGTTTTTTACAGTCAGAAAAGTGCAAGTTGTATTAAAAACTATGTCGATAGAAAATTTTCGGGTGGCTTAACTCTTTGACGATAGTTAAAAAGAGCAGCAATAAGATGGTACATGTTGCATTGGAGCGAGGCTCCATTTAGTTTTGAAATGTGAAGATATATACTAGTTGGATAATTTGCAAATAAATCGGAATGTGTTGTATAATTCGGTGAACAACCAGCTATTGTTCGTTTTTTTAAATTGAACCGTAATTTTTAAAAAGCAACAACCTCAGGAAGCGAAACGATTACAATGTTTCCAATTCATTTCTGTGGCGGGGTTTCCAATAAATATAATAAAATGCAAGAAAAAAAATCCCAGCAAAGAAAGGAATGAGCGCTACATGCTTGAAAGTTATATTGCCTGTGATGGTTATTGTTTCAAAATGAAAAAATTCGCTGATCATCCAATAGCTGTTGGCACTTATCCAAAAAGTGATCGCAAGATTATGGCAAAGTTCACTCATGTATTGCCGGGTTTGCCACGAAATTACAATGGCAATTAAAAGTGTTGGAACAATCATCGCAATACCCAGCGGGCGCCACAACATACACCAACTAATATCTTTGATAAGCCAGAATACTATGTGAAGGTTCTCCATCTTGCGATACCGAAGTGGGATTTTATAGGTTTGTTCAGCAGCCACAGTTAAAATAAATTATTTGACAAGGAATTGAAATTACCATCAATAATAAAGCAATTTATAATTCCACGCAATTATTAGTGCCCGTGTTTTATAAAAGCGGTGCTAAAGTTGTGCTCTGCTATCAGGAACCCGATCATTATTTTACAGCAGGTAGCCTTATTATTCAACAGTTACGCGGATGCCTTCGCTATGGCTGCTAAATTCCGGAGCATACATGCATTGGATATTTGTGATACCATTGCTGTAATTTCCGCTATGAGTAACAAACATGCCATATTCAAAAACATAAGTTCCACGGGGAAGCCAGCTAAAGAAGAAGTTGGTGCTTGCATCTTTTGTAGATTCATAGTACCCAAGGCCGCCCTGCCATTTATATTGGCTGATCACATTTATGGGTTCCATACAAGCCGCCCGCATATCTTTCATATGAACGTATTCCATATCGCGGTCTGACCTTAGCTCAATACGCACTTTTATCTTATCACCCACTGTTAGAGCATCACCGTTATTTAATGGTTTCAAAACCGGGCCTTTATCTGAGTTAACTTCAATAAAGAGTTTCTTCACCAGTTTTAATGGAGTTTCCGAAAATGTTATCTTATCAAGGTCTTCAAAATATTGCCAGTAAACAGCTCCCCAGGAAGTAGAAGCGTTTGTTTGTTGGTCAGGCTTTTTAATGTTAACTGTAATATTCCCCATTCCTTGCTGTACCTGTTCTCCTGGTATTGTTTTTTTGAAATAGCCTGAACCGGATTGTTGTGCCTGATCTGTATCTTTCATGAGCAAATTACCGACGTTGATCTGTACTTCTTTTTCTTCTGTTAGCCAATTACTGCCGTTTAACAATAGCGCATAGCATGCTTCGGCAGTGGCTTTTGTGGTTTTCCAGTTTTGGGTTTGTTTCTGTTTTAATAACCAGGTTTTAAGATCATCAATTGTTGCTGTGTTTTTATCTAAGTCGGTAAATGCTTCAATGATCATGGCCTGGCTTTCTATCGGTGATTGGTACCAATAATAGCCGCCATTGGTAAATTCTTTAAAATACATTCCCATCTCCTCTTTGTAAATCGCATTATCTTTTAGCGATGCAATGATGGCCCGCGGAATTTGTTCATCACCTGTTCTATGCAAGGCCAGTGCGATCATTGCCTGCATATATTTATTATTACTAAGCCAATATTGCTGAGATTGTGTGCGATAATATTTATAAGCGTCCTGTGCATTCACTGCTATTTTATTTTCTTTGAAGAAACTGCGCATGTATAAATACTGAATGGCTGTATACGACAGATTGTTACTCTTAAGATTTACTTTCTGTTTTTTTAAGTTGTCATATTCTTCTTTAAGTCTTGTATCAAGGTAAGCCAATGCCTTGTCTACAATATGCTCTAGCTTACTATAATCATCGGGGCTGAGGCTGTGCAATTTATTTAAATGACCAATTCCACTGATAATATATTGCGTAATATACCGGTCGTCCGGGCCATCTTTAAACCAGGCGAAACCTCCATTGCTGCTTTGCATTTCTTTTAGCTTATTGAGCGTATTGTCTTTTTCCTTTGCAAGGCGAACCATATCAAAAAGTATTGCGATATTCTTTTTTTGTTCGGCTTCATTTTGCGAAATTAGAACCCAGGGTGTTTCCTGCAGCAAGGCTGTTTTTAATTCTTCGTTTTTCTGAACGTTGCTTAACAAGGCAAGCGAATCAGCATTGTTACCTGCGGAATTTGACGGTGATTTTGGCGATAACCATTTTTCAAAAACGGCTTTTATTTTAGGTGTACTGTTACTTACATGTGCTGCTAAAGTATTTGCATAATAGCGATTGAAGCTTTGTTCGGCACATTCGTATGGAAATTCCATGAGATAAGGCAATGCCTGGATGGCATACCATGCCGGGTTGCTGGTATATTCTACCGTTAGTGCATGGTTGGTTAAAGAGCCACTATTATTTTCAGCAAGTAATTTTTCGAACTTAAAATTTTTGCTGTTTGTATTGCGCATGTTTAATGGCATTGATTCGGTTACCAGCATGCGGTTGCTTAGGATAGGGATTGCCGATTCTTCACCGTCGGAAAAGATCCTGTCTTTGGAAATCGCTTTGATACGCCAGGTAAGCGCACTATTGAAAGTAAAAGGGATCTCTATCGGAAATTTCACTGTTGCACTCTGTTTAGCTGCCACGGTAAAATACTGAACGGGGAAAATATTTTTAAACCAACCATCCACTGGTTTGTTGGTAGCAGCGTCTAGCAGTTCCAGTTGGGCCTGCCCTGTGATCTCGCTGTCTGACAGGTTTACAATTTTAGCAGAAAACTCCATCTGGTCTCCTTCTCTTAAAAACCTCGGGGCATTTGGTTGCACCATCATTGGTTTTTGGGTGATCGTGTTTTTTTCAGAATAACCGCTTGCCAGTTCTTTTGTATGGGCAATTGTCATCATCTTCCAGGTAGTTAAGGCCTCCGGCATGGTAAAAGAAAATTCGATGTTTCCTTTTTCATCGGTTGTTAAAGTAGGGAAGAAGAAAGCTGTTTCGTTGAAATTTTTCCTGGTTTGACTAATATCATTTTCTACAGGGGGTACTTTTTTTGCATTCAGTAAATTTTCACTTTCTGATGCTACTTCTTCATCAGTAACTGTTTTCGGTGGAGTGGACAGCACTTGTTTCACCTCTACATTAGAATCATTTAGAGTTCCTTTGCCGCGAATCATAATTTTATCTGATGATCCCGGTGCCGCATTTGCAAAGTAAGTGTATCCCCCCCTGCCGTATCTTTCTGCGTTCCATCCAATATTTAATAATTCAGCATATTGCTTTTCAGGAATCGGGGCATATTCTTTTTTAATAACATCTTTTTCTTCAGATCGCACTGCTTCAAAGCCTTTAGCGCTCCAGGTTGTGGTGCGCATAAGCACGGGCCAAAGTGATTTTAGCGAATTCCAGTTGTGTGTTTTAAACTGGTCCAGCGAAGCATCATACATACTGATCAATGCCTCTGCAGCCACTTTTTCTGTTTTATCACCGCTGATCTTTATCTTCCATTTTTCTTCACTGCCAGGTAATAATTTATCGCGGAAAGTTTCGTAGCTCACTTCCAGGTCTTTGTTTTTCCACGGGATAGAAAAATATTGAGTACCATTATATAACCGGTTATTTTTTACAAACGCATAACTCATATTTATCCCTCCGCGGTCATTTTCATTAATAATGATCTCGTTTGCAAAGGCACTGTTATTTTTGATGGAGGTGAACTTTGTTACGTGCTGATCTTCCATATTGTCGAGTGAATGTACCAGCCATATTTCATTAAAACCCGTTGTAACAGCATACCTGATCTTGCCGCCCGGTGTTTCTTCAAAATCATTTACTTTCACCAAAACGGCATTTTCATTTGATGTAAATGTAGCACTGGTAAGTTGCAGGTATTTTTCAGCAGTAACTTTTTCTCCATACTTATCAATAGCAATGGCAGTAATTTTATACCAACCAGATTCTGCTTTAATATTGGGGATATTGATGGTAGAATTATTGGAAGTGCTGTCTGTAATTTCAACGATTTTGGTTTGTACCGGCCATTTCTCTATTTTGTCTTCATCCGAATATACGTCATATGGAAACATACGCTTATAGTCATCGGGCTTCATTACAAACAGGTCGGGTACTTTCCAATACCTTTCCCTGAAAATGCGATTGGGAGATTGTAGTTTTTGTATTGTTATCTGAACGGTTGTTTTTTCAAACAACCCATTGGTATTAGTACTGCTGATTTTGATTTTTCTTAAACTGTCTGCAGGTAATTTATCGGCTGCCATTATATTTAATTGTAAAGCCTGGTAAGATACGGCCACAGTGGTTTGGCCGCTTCTTGTTTCTCCGTTAATATCTGTAATATCAGCACTTACTTCAAAATAAAAAACAGGTTGATACTCTTTGTTTGCACTTTCGTCTGGAATGGCTTTAAAAATTATTGAAAATTCTCCATTTGCATTTGTGGTTGTTTTGCCATTGTTTATTTCCATTTCATCGTCTTCTCCATAAGGAGGGAAGCTTTTTCTAAATCCGCCCCATCCCCACCAAACCGGATACTGTACTTTTCGAACAACCCTATACGTTACTTTGGCGCCATCAATATTATTTCCGGCATAGGCCTTTGCTGTACCTATTACTTGTACACTGTCGTTTACCTTATATACTCCTTCAGGCTTTTTTACTTCAACTAAAAATTTAGGTCGTTTATATTCTTCTACATTAAAATAGACAGTGCTATTATTGGCAGAGTCTGCGATATAAAACTGTCCGTTCATCACTCCCTGCGGCAAAGCAAACCGGGCATTGTAAGATCCATATTCATTTGTTACCAGGTTAAGTATTGCTGCTTTTTGATTATTGGCATCAAATAAGGTGACGGTTGACTTGATATTGGCAAGTAATGAGTTTTTCTTTCCGGTTATGTCAGTCCCTACAATGATTCCCTTAAAGAAAACGGTTTGACCAGGGCGGTAAATGCTCCTGTCGGTAAATAGGAAACCTTTTCGAGTGCTTTTGGTTTCGTAGCCATTGTATTGATAACTATAAAAATTATCATTTGTAAAAAGCTCTTCAGCTTTGTATTTTACCTGGTAATAAAAATTATGATCTCTGGTATTGCTGTGTTTTATTTTTATATGTCCGTTTTTATCAGCCTGGTACTTTTCTTCTTTTAATGTTTCATATTTTCTTGTGCTGTAATTGTAAATACGTTGCCATAGTTGCAATTCGGCATTTTCTAAAGGTTGCCCATTGTCGCGATGTAAAATGTAAATATCATCCTGGTTGTTATTAATATAGCTGATATTACTACAGTAGATAAGTTGCCTCGCAAGAAAGTTTTTGGTTAAACTGAAATCAGGATCAAGACTTGCGATAATAAAATAGCTGCCGGCGGGTAATGCGTCTGCACTAATTTCAGTGGAATGTTCCTGGTGGTCATTCAAATTTGGTAATGCAATTGCCCAGCTTTTTTCACTATTCTTATTTATCATCGTTTGCCAGGAAATTTCGTTGTCAATATTTTCCAACCTGTCTATTTCCTCTTTACTGGTTTTAATTATTCTTAAATAGATTTTATCTGTATTCTTGTAGGTAAGTAGCGACCGAAAAGGTTGATCAGGCAAATTAATTTTTTCAGTTTCCAGTTTTATCAATGGCTGCGTAATATCTATCAGTAGATTCTTACAAAGCATGGCTCCTTCGGAAGTTGGGTAAGCTGAAATAATAGAATCACAAAGTAATTTTGCTTTTTGTAAATGAAACTGGTAAGTAGTTTTTACAATAGGCTCGTAATTCTCTCCTTGTTGCTTATAAAGAGAAGCTCTTAGGTAACTTGCACGGGCAGCGGATTGACTGGATCTGTAGGCTGTTTGGATGTTGTGTAAGGCCTTTTCATAAAGCGCATCTTTATTTGTAAAAACGCCATGTTCATTTATAAATGCCAGGCGGGTAAGGTCGGCATCTATAAGTGCATCAGGATTTGCATCTTTAAGATGGAAAGCAATTATGTCCTGTAGTAATTTTACAGCACTGTGATAAAGGGAGCTACTGTCTTTAGTTTTAAAATTTGCGGCAACAAAACTTGTTGCCGTTGAAAAAAGCTGCTCATCATTTAATATAAATTTATAAGAAGGGTCTGTTACATCATTTTCTTCATCCATAAAATAAGCCAGCGCCCGGTGTGCAAGAAAGTCGTATAAGCTGGGCCTTAAAGAACCGGTATTGCTGCTTTTTTCAAGTATAGCACTTAATCCGGATAATGGGGTGTTCATTAAAAGAGTTGTATTGTTTAAGGAGGCATTATAAAGTTTGCCGATCTGGTTGTTTAATTTTTTAATGCTCCAGGTGCTGATATCATCATTTTTTTCTTCTGCAAGGGCAGTTCTGTTGTAAAGTTTATAGCGATTATTCTCTCGGTAATGCAGGTAAAGTTCTGCCTGCATACTTAATAGAATATTTTTTGCATACGCACCTGCAGATCTGATCAACGTATCCAGGTAAAAAATATTTTTTTCAGTGTTGTCTTCCTCAATCATATTCCTGTAATTCATCTGGTACATGGCAGCTTTTATTTGTTGCACTTCGTTACCAGCTTTTACCGCCATGGTGAAAATAGACTTCACTTCTTTTAGCGCAGAAGCAGTAAGACCCTTTTTTTCAAAGGCTGCTACTTTTTTCCAGTTAGTTGAGTAGTCATTCATTTTTTGTGCAAATAGTTGTTGGTAAAATAGTAATAGGAAAATTGCCAGGATAATTGAAATTTTAGTATGCATGCTGTGCGGAATTTAGTTACAAGATACAATTT
>JANOCC010000088.1:0-59241 GCA_031411955.1 Ferruginibacter sp. | reverse complement strand
TACATTTCACTTTTTTGATTCAAAGCTATTGGTATCTAACACTATTTAAAAGAACTAATTCTCCTGATTTGCAAACATAGGAGTAACAAAAAAAGAGCCCCGAAAAAAATTACATCCTTTTTTCGGGAGGGAGCCCTGATTTAGCTTTTGTACTGCTGTTGCTTCAACCATAGTTCACTGATAACAAAAGCATAAAACGTCTTAATAGCACAACGCGTTAATTATAATTTACAAAAAAAGACATCATGAAAAAGATACTGATCGCATTCGACGGCAGCCATTTTTCTAAGGGCGCTTTTGAATTTGCCCGAATATTAAATGAAAAAACACCTATCCTTCTAACAGCTGCTTTTTTACCCAATATTTATTACGCCAATTTATGGAGTTATGCCGGTAGCATCAACGATCCTGGCTTTATACCATTAATGGAAGGTGAAGAAGAGGAAACTGTTTCTAAAAATATTCAACTATTCGAAACACTCTGCATTGCTAATCATATCGAATACCGCATTCACAAGGATTTTGAAGACCTGGCAGTTAGCGGCCTGAAAACCGAGACCCGTTTTGCCGACCTGCTGCTTCTAGGCAGTGAATCATTTTACAAGAACATAGGAACGGCAGAACCTAATGTGTATTTACAAGAAAGCCTTCACCGCGTAGAATGCCCGGTTTTGGTATTACCAGAAGAATATGAATTCCCCACAACCAATATATTGGCTTATGATGGCACCGAACATGCCGTATTTGCCATCAAACAGTTTGCCTATATCTTTCCGGAACTGGCTGCCAACCCAACACTACTTGTATTTGCAAACAAGAAAGCTGATAAAAAGTTACCGGATGAACAGAACATCGAAGAACTGGCTACCAGGCATTATGCTGATCTTACAATTTCAAACCTGGAAATTGATCCTGCAAAAGATTTTGTTTCCTGGCTGTCTAAAAATAAGGGTGCCATTCTTGTTTGTGGTGCATTTGGCCGTTCAGGCATTTCACTGGCATTCAAAAAAAGCTTTATCAGCAAAGTAATTGCTGAACATAGTTTTCCTGTATTTATCAGCCACCGGTAGTTAAATGCCGTTGTTCGATGAAAAACAACAGGTTTGCATCTACTTCTCTTAATCTTTTAAATCTTACGAATGAAAAAAGTGATCGCAGCTATTGATGCCGTTAATTTTTCAGCAAAGCAACTGCAGCATTTTAATTCATGGTCGGTGCAGGCTAACGGTAAGCTCGTTGCTGTTTTTCTTGAGAATATAGCGGGTGAACCAATTGAATACCTGGGATCTTTACCTACCGACATTGCCCCTTTATATGCAGAGTTAAACTGGCAGCATATTGATGACAGGAGAAAGGCCATTCATGAAAAAATACAACTATTCGACGAGGCCTGCGAGAATTTGAAAATCAACGCAAGCCTTCATGAAGATGAAAAAATGCCGCTTGAAGAAATAGTAAGAGAGAGCAGGTTTGCCGACCTTTTACTGATAGAAAATAATATTTCATTCAATAAACTATTTGAAAGTGATCCTCCCCGGTTTGTACAGGACGTGCTGAGAGAATCCCAATGCCCTGTACTTTTATTGCCTTCGGAAAAGAAGGAAATTGAAGAACTATTTTTCACATACAACGGGAGTTCTTCTTCTATGTATGCGATAAGAAGTTTTACAAACCTATTCCCTAACTATATTGATAAGCCTGTTAAGATACTATTTGTAGATGAACAAAACAAAGGCGTGATCCCCGATGAAAAACTTCTGAAAGAATATATGCAATACCATTATAAAAACTGGTCGGTAGTGATGATAAATGGCGATGATCCTGCCTTTGAGCTGGCCGGCTTCCTGATCAATAAAAGTAACTACCTTGTAACACTGGGAGCATACAGCCGTAGCAATCTTTCGCAATTTTTTCATAAAAGTGATGCAAAGAGACTATTAAAAATGCTAAATACAAATATCTTTATCACCCATCCATAATAGATAATATGAAAAAAATCATAGCTGCATTTGATGGCTTAAAATACTCAGAAACTACCAGGGACCAGGCTATCCACATTGCCAGTACCACCGCATCGCACCTGGTTGGAATATTTCTAGAAGATTATACTTACAACAGTTACAAGGTTTACGACCTTATAATTAAAAAAGGAGTATCAAAAACCGGTATTAAAAAATACGAAGAAAAGGATAAAGCAACCAGGCAAAGGGCAGTAACTAATTTTGAAAAAGCCTGCCAAAAGGCTGGAGTAAATTATACTATTCATCACGATAGTAATTTTGCTATCCAGGAATTATTACACGAAAGTATTTACGCCGACCTGTTGATAATTGATGTTAAAGAAACCATGAATAATAATGAGGAAAGTAAACCCACAGAGTTTATCAGCAACCTGTTAGGTGCTGTTCAGTGCCCGGTGTTGCTGGTTTCAGGATCATATAATCCAATTGAAAAAATTATTTTGCTTTTTGATGGTGAACCTTCATCCGTTCACGCAGTTAAAATGTTCAGTTATATTTTTCCGGCACTAAAGCAATTGCCAACAGAAATGATTGCAGTAAAAACAATGAACAGCGATATGCATGTACCGGATAATAAACTTATGAAAGAATTCATGAAACGACATTTTCCAAAAGCAATATTAAAAGTTTTACGCGGATTGCCTGAAACTGAAATTATAAACTATCTTAAAAAAATCGGGCCGAATAGCCTGGTTGTATTAGGTGCTTACAGAAGAGGTACTGTTTCCAGGTGGTTCAGGGAAAGTATGGCCGATTCATTGATGAAATCCTTGGATAATCCTTTGTTTGTTGCTCATAACAAATAGGTTGGCGACAGGTAAAAGGTTCTCATTGAACATAGTTAGTAGAAACTTATACAGGAAGCATTTCACTATTGATGAAAAGAATTTGAAGCTGAATATAAAAAAACTACAGGGCCCGTGGACTAAACAAGTATTCATAAAAATAAAAACCCTGTAGATAGATCCAACCTTGAATAATACAAAAAAATTAAAATCAACTTTCAAATATACCAGCCGCTAATAGTTTATTGGCAATAATTACCACTTCCTTTTTTTGAAAAACCGAAACCTTCACAATAAATTTTAGTAGTATTACACAGTAAGAAAATAATAAAGAAGGAATGGATTCATTCACTCATATTGCCCTTGGTGCCTGTATTGGTGAAGCTTTCTTTAAAAAAGGTTTCGGAAAAAAAGCTATGGGCTGGGGAGCGTTGGCGCAAAGTATTCCTGATATTGATTTTGTTGCTGCCCTTTGGACAAACACAACCGGCAACCTGCTCACTCATCGGGGCTTCACCCATTCTGTTTTATTTGCGCTCGTGATAATTCCTTTGTTTGCTTTGCTGGCAGATAAAATTCATCGTCCTCACAATATCGCGTTTAAAAAATGGCTGCTGTTTTTTGCAACAGAAATTTTCGTTCACCTGTTCATTGATGGATTTAATAATTATGGTATTGGCTGGTTGGAACCATTTAGCCATCACCGCTATTCCTTCAATGCAATTTATGTTGCCGACTTCTTCTTTTCCATTTGGGCTGGCATAGCCTGTATCATGTTGCTGCTGCTAAATAAAAACAGCCTGCGACGCACATTTTGGTGGAAGTTTGGCGTTGTACTACCATTTATTTACCTGGCATATTGCAGTGTAAATAAATATATTATTGATAAGGAAGTAAATATGGCATTTAAAGAACAACACATACCGCATAGTAATTATTTTACAACGCCTGCCCCGTTTCAAAACTGGTTATGGTTTGTTGCAGCAGGAAACGACAGCGGTTACTACGTTGGGTACCGGTCTGTTTTCGACAAAAGAAAAACGATTGACCTGAAATTTTTTCCTAAGAATGATTCTTTGTTAAAACCATTTGAAAATGATAAAAATGTTAATGAGTTGATACGCTTCTCACAGCAATTTTATACATTGGAAAAATGGAATGATACCCTGGTATTTAACGATCTCAGGTTTGGACAAATAATTGGATGGAAAGATCCCAACGAGCGCTTTGCGTTTCATTATTTCCTTCAATACCCCGAAGAAAATATATTGGTAGTACAAAGAGGGAGGTTTGCGAAATGGGATTGGGACGTAGCAAAGGAATTATTGCAACGGGCAAAAGGAAATTAAGGCTTGTGTTTAAAATAAAAGGTAAAAAGATAGATCATGAACCTGATAAACTGGTATGCACTCCAGCGTATGAATTGAGTTATATAATTCTTGTTCTTTAATTGCCCGCCCTCATTGATCTGAATGCAATCCTCTACTATGATCTCTTCCAGTTGCCGGCTCACAGTTTTCGCAAATCCGGCATCTTTTACTTCCATGTTTAACTCAATGCTGGCGTACGCACTAATATTATTTATATTGTAAGATCCTATAGTTACCCAGGCATCGTCGCACACAGCCAGTTTACCATGCAATACGTTTTGCTGATATTCATAGAGGATAACGCCTTTGCGTAAAAGCCAGTCGTACAGCCAACGCTCGGCATATTTTGAAACGGCCACATCAGAAGAACCTGCAGCAATTACCCTGATGGTCACCCCTCTCTTTGTTGCAGCGGCAATTTGCTTTCGGATCACTTTACCTGGTAAAAAATAGCTACATAATATCGTTACACTGGAGTTAGCATGTAACAGCATTTCCACATACGACCTCGATATTTCATTTTTTCTCCTCACCCAGTCGTTGCGGGAAAGTTTTACCGCATATTTCCGATGATTCTCTGAAGAATTTTGCGATGCTGATAGTTCCTTATTTATCTGATGTAATCCTGGTTTGTATTCATCCCAGGTTTCTTTGCAATGTATGTAAAGTGATTCGCAGGCTTTTCCTTCCAGGTATAAGGCAAAATCGAGCCAGGCAGGTTTACCAGGCAGATTGTTGTAATGATTGGATATATTGATACCACCAACTAACGCCACAGCAGCGTCCATTACTGCAATTTTATGATGTAATCTTCTTCCGAAATAAAAATAGCGGCTTTTAAAAACAGGTTCAAAATAGCGGAAATGAATACCTGCATTACCCAGTTCCGCAATGAAAGCTTTTGAAAGGTTTTGTGATGCATATCCGTCTGCTATTATATAAACACTTACATTTCTTTTAGCAGCTTCTATCAAAGCAGTAGCAACCAGCCTGCCGGTTACATCCTCATCAAAAATATATGTTTGCAAATGTATACTTGAAGTAGCTTCACGAATGAGCCGCAACAGGCAACTGAAATATTCCTCACCAGAACGGATCAGCTTAATGTTAACAGCAGTACTGTAGCCTCTAGATACATTGCTCTGCTTTTTTATCGTATGTACATTAACGTTACTAGTTTCGGGAACCTTCATTCATCGGGTTATATTAATAAACAACTATCCTTGTGTGCAAATTTTTTGCCACTGCAGTAGATTTTGGCATATTCAGATAAAGAATTCCTTCCCTGTATTCTGCGCTTATAAATTCTGTATCGGCAGTTTTAGGCAATATGATACTACGATCGAAGCATTCATAGTTGAATTCATGCTGTTGTATGGCAGCATCAGAAGTGATATTACATTCTTTATGAAGCACGCACACAGATAGAATATTTCGATCAGCATGTATCATAAATTCTTCCCGCTTTATTCCAGGTATAGCCATCTCAACTTGAAATGAATCTTTATATTCGATCACATTTACGGGTGGTAACAAAGATTCTCCACTGTGAGGGCGTTTTAACTGATCTTTTACCTCTTCTTCTTTTAGCATGGGTACAAACTCACCTGGGTAAACTGAATAAACATTGTGAAAGGCTGAACTGTTCATGATGAATGGATTTAGGAGGTTTCCAAATAAGAAGTTGCTTTAATAGATACCCTGGTGCTACCGCTACTGCCGGAATATCCCTACCTAAATATATCGAAAAATACTGGTAAATATTTGATCCCGGTTTTTATTTACGCAGGTTTCTTTTTTACCCTCTTCTTTACCCATTTCTCCAATTCCACCGCATGAAATACAATTGCAGACATCAGCACGCATATAAACAGTTCCGTTAAGCTGAGTGGCTCAGTTTTAAATATCCTGTTAGCAAAGGGAACATATATAACTGCCAATTGCAACATGAAAGTAAAAAGGAGTGTAACAACCAACGGCTTATTGGAAAAGATACCGGCGCTGTAAATAAATTCCCGCTCGCTCCTTATCGCAAACACATGCCCAAGCTGTGATAACGACAGTACCGTAAAAACCATCGTTTGCCAATGTGCATGCTTATCATGAATGGCCCATGCCTGTGTAGATAAAGTAATAAATGCCATCAGCAAACCCACCCAAATTACATGATAGCCAGTTCCCTGGGCAAACAAGCTTTCACCAGAAGGGCGGGGTGGGCGTTGCATGATATGCTTCTCTGCCTTTTCAGAACTTAATGCAAGTCCGGGAAGCCCGTCCGTTACCAGGTTTATCCAAAGTATATGAACAGGCAACAGCGGAATGGGCAAGCCGATCAACGGCGCTAAAAATATTGTCCAGATCTCGGCACTATTGCATGTCATAATATATTTTACAAACTTGCGGATATTATCATAAATCCTTCGCCCTTCTTTAACCGCCTTTACTATCGTAGCAAAATTATCATCCATTAACACCATGTGAGATGCTTCCTTGCTTACATCGGTACCGGTAATGCCCATGGCCACACCAATATTGGATGCCTTTAATGAAGGCGCATCGTTCACACCGTCGCCCGTCATGCTTACGAAATGCTTTTTCCGTTGCAACGACCTTACTATATCCAGCTTTTGATTGGGAGATACTCTTGCATACACCCTTATCTTTTCTACTTTGTCATCCAGTTCTTCTTCACTCAATAGCTTTAATTCTTTACCAGTTATCACCAAACCGCCAGGCTCCAAAATTCCAATTTCGCGGGCGATGGCTGTGGCAGTTTCAGGATGATCGCCGGTGATCATTACTATATGGATACCAGCTGTTTTGCACTCTGCTATGGCGGCTTTTGCTTCTTCCCTCGGTGGATCAATCATTCCCACCAATCCCGAAAAATAAAAATCCTGTTCAATAATTTCATAACTCAATGGAACAGGAATGCTGTCAAGTATCCTGTATCCATATGCCAAAACCCGCATGCCCTCTTTAGAAAGGTCGCTTGCATCCTGCAATATCTTCTCTATTGGCTCTTCCTTCTTTAGCAACGATTGAATAGATTCGGCAGCGCCTTTGGAAATAGCAATGAACTGATCATTAAAACGATGGATAGTGGTCATGCACTTCCTGTCAGAATCAAATGGCAACTCTGCCTCCCGTTTGTAACTATCAGTAAAATTTTTTAATTCCGTTTCCGAATATTTTTCAAAAAGGTGATCTACCAGCGCAATTTCTGTGGGATCTCCTAACCACTTGCCATCACTACTTTTCAACACATCGTGATTTAATAACATGCTACCCTCAAGAAACGATATGTGCTCGCCCATAGTAACTTTTACCGGTACAGGATCCACCTGCTTTACTTTCATTTTATTTTGGGTGAGCGTTCCTGTTTTGTCCGAACAGATATAAGTTACCGACCCAAGTGTTTCCACAGCCGGCAATTTCCTGATAAGCGCTTTTTTCTTTACAAGCCTTTTAGCACCTTTTGCTAAGGCAATGGTGATCAGTGCCGGTAAAGCTTCCGGTATGGCAGCAATAGCAAGTGAAATAGAAACCAATAACATTTTCAATGGCTCTTCGCCCCGAAGCAAGCCTACTGCGAATAATAATATGCAGATCACTAAAATGAGGTAGGAAAGCTTTTTGCCAAAATCGGCCATCCTTATTTGTAACGGCGATTCGCTCTCGGGCTCTTGTAATAAACGGGCAATATTGCCGATCTCTGTATTCATTCCTGTGGCTACAACTATTCCTCTGCCACGGCCATTTGTTACAACGGTGCCTTTATAAACCATGTTAAGCCTGTCGCCCAAAGGAAGATCTATTTCTTTGATAACGGTAGTAACCTTGTCAACGGCTACGGATTCGCCAGTAAGAGCAGATTCTTCTATCCGAAGTGAAAAGGATTCTGTAAGGCGGATATCGGCAGGCACCAGGTTTCCGGCTTCTAACAAAACAATATCACCTGGCACTAATTGGGTAGAGGAGATGTTTACAGCTATTCCATTTCTAAGCACGGTGGTATGCGGAGTAGATAATTTTTTCAATGCATCCAGCGCTTTTTCTGCCCTGTATTCCTGCACAAAGCCCATGATCGCATTTAAAAAAACGATCACCAAAATGATCACGGTATCTATCATTTCGCCAATCACTCCCGAAATAATTGCTGCAGCTATTAACACAAGGGTCATGAAATCCTTAAATTGATACAGGAACAGCAACAAGGCACTTTTCTTCTTTTTTCCAGGCAGTACATTCTCACCATATTCAACGAGCCGTATATCTACAGCCTCCCTGCTTAAACCCGATGGTTTAGCATCGGTATCTTTCATTACTTTTTCTATTTCTTCACTATGCCAATTCATTTATCTTCCATTTTTTATTGTAAGTTATCGAAGATTAAACAGATAGAATGTAAAACTGGACATTTGGGAAAGAAGTGTGGTAAGATGAGGCTGATTAAAGACCAGAAGTGCTTACAGGTTGGTTTGCTTATGGCTGTCTGTCCTAATTGAGTAAATACTACGTTGGCAGAAAATCAAAATGAGCCCGCTTAGCAACAGATACAAAGCACTAAACCATTGTTTTTCATCTTCACCGAAGAAAATAATAGCTACACTACTTAATAAAAAATATTGTTATCTTTTACGAAATTTACTCACACCAATACAGGATAATATGAAAAAAGTAATTGCTTTATCTGTAGTTAGTTTAATAACTTTTAACCTTTTTGCACAGCAGGTACCGAAAAAATATCCGGTGGTTGAAATACCATTCAGCAAATATGTTTTGGATAATGGGCTTACGCTGATTGTTCACGAAGATCACAAGGCGCCCATCATAGCGTTTAATGTTTGGTATCATGTAGGTAGTAAGAACGAGAAGCCCGGCAAGACTGGTTTTGCACATCTATTTGAACACCTGATGTTCAACGGCAGCGAACACTACAATGATGATTATTTTAATTTGATGGATAAGATAGGAGCCACCGACCTGAACGGAACTACCAATAATGACCGGACAAATTATTTTGAAAATTTCCCGGTTTCAGCACTTGATAAAATATTGTGGGTGGAGAGTGACCGCATGGGGTTTATGGTAAATGCCCTTGACAGTGGGAAACTGGCAGAACAAAGAGGTGTAGTTCAAAATGAAAAACGACAGGGTGAAAATGAACCCTACGCCGTTGCAGAAGAACTTACCGTGAAAAGCACGTATCCAACCGGGCATCCCTATTCATGGTCGGTAATTGGTTCTATGGAAGACCTGAATGCTGCATCACTGCAGGATGTGAAAGAATGGTTTAAAACATACTATGGACCAAATAATGCGGTGATCTGCATTGCTGGTGATATTAAAGCTGCTGATGCGCTGGCGAAAGTGAAGCAATATTTCGGTAATATACCGCCGGGTCCACCGATAGCCAAGCATGCCGCCTGGACTGCAAAAATGGATGGCTTTCACAGACAGGTTGCCGAGGACAGAGTACCACAGGCAAGGTTACAGAAAACCTGGAATGTGCCGGGTTGGGGCACTACAGAGATGACCTACCTGAATATATTACAAGATATTCTTACCAATGGAAAAACTTCCCGGTTGTACAAGCGCCTGGTGTATGACGAACAACTGGCCAGTAACGTTTACTCCTACACGCAGGAAAATGAAATTGGCGGGCAATTATTCATTTTTGCTGATGCTAAACCTGGCGTATCATTAAACAAAATCAATGAAGTTATTGATGAAGAATTGAAAAAAGTGTTCGTGAGCGGTGTATCACAAACAGAACTGGAGCGTGCCAAAACAAGGGCTTTTACAGGATTTATAAAACGTGCCGAACGAATAGGCGGCTTCGGTGGCAAAAGTGATATCTTACTGGAGAATGAAGTGTTCGGTGGAAGTCCTGATCACTTTAAAAAAGTATACAAAGAAGTTGCTGAGGCCAGTATTGCCAACATTAAAAATACCGCAATTGAATGGCTAAGCAGCGGCGAATACCGGTTAGACATTTTGCCATACGGAAACTATGCCGCAGACAGCGCTACACTGAACAGGAATGAGCAGCCACCAATGGGGCCACCGGCAGTGGTAAAGTTTCCATCGGTAGTGGAGTTTACACTTAGCAATGGACTTAAAGTGTCGCTGGTACAACGCAAGGCAGTGCCAGTGATCAATATGTCAATGATGCTGGATGCTGGTTACGCTGCCGACCAGTTTGGTGTACCGGGCCTTGCCGCACTTACGGGCAAAATGATGACCGAGGGCACCACTACTAAAACCTCTTTACAAATAAGCGATATGCAGGCAGATCTTGGTGCCAGTATTGGCAGCAGGTCTTCTCTGGATGATACTTATCTTACCCTAAATTCATTGAGTAATAATTTTGATGCCTCTTTGGGTCTATTTACAGATGTATTATTGCACCCGGCATTCCCGCAAAAAGATTTTGACAGGGTGAAAAAGGAACAACTGCTTAGCATTAAACAGGAGCAGGCCCAACCTGTTTACATGGGATTGCGCATCTTGCCCTCTTTGTTATTTGGAAAGGGCCATGCTTACAGCAACCCATTTACCGGAAGTGGAACGGAAGCATCTGTGAACAAAATAGAAAGAAGCGACCTGGTGAAATTTCACCAGACCTGGTTTGCGCCAAACAATGCCACCCTGGTTGTTGTAGGCGACATTAGTGCCGATGCATTGAAAGCAAAGTTGGAAAAAAGCTTTTCTTCCTGGAAGGCGATTACAGTGCCGAAAAAGAATATTGGCGCAGTATCATTGCCCGATAAACCCACAGTTTACCTGATAGATAAGCCTGGTGCCCTTCAGTCTATCATTTTTGCGGCAGAAGTTAGCCCATCATCAACAGACCCTGACTATGAAGCAATTGAAATGATGAATAAGATTGTGGGAGGTGAATTCACTTCCAGGATAAATATGAACCTGCGGGAAGACAAGCATTGGAGTTACGGTTCATCTTCCTTTAATTTAGGTGCCAAGGGGCAAGGTTTTTTTACCGGCTATGCACCCGTACAAACAGACAAGACCAAAGAAGCTATAGTGGAGCTGAAGAGAGAGTTTTCCGAATTTGTTGGAGACAAGCCCGCCACAGCAGACGAGTTTGCAAAAGTGAGGGGCAACGCTATTTTACAACTACCCGGCACATGGGAAACCAATGCAGCGATATTGGCATCACTACAGGATGCATTGACGTATAAAAGAGGAATTACTTACCTGGATAATTATCCGACAATGCTGCAGAATATGGCCTTGCCTGATATTCAAAATGCAGCAAAAAAAGTAATAAAACCCGCAGGTTTTACCTGGGTTATTGTTGGGGATCGTGAGAAAATCGAACAAAGGATAAGAGAGCTTAACCTTGGTCCAATCAAAATAATCGATTCTGAAGGAAATGAAATGAAATAATGATTATAACCCCTGGCATGCCGGGGGTTATAATTTTAATCTTAAAATATTGTAAGGCAAGTCCCTTTTCTGATCTATACGTAAAATAATGATCTGCCTTGCTTCCCGAAACTGCCTATATGCTGCGGTAACTTGGTATATCCGATGGTTGGATGTTAGTATTCCGGAATGCACTCATGATGTTACAGCTTTAGCTTGTATAGCAATCAGGTAAGAGTACAAATTACTAAAGTAAGGCTGGAATCAATTAATTCCAAAAATGTTGAGTAACCTGTTCATGTGCCAATGGCTGTTGTGTTCCGGGATAAAAACATAAACATCGGTAGATGCCAGTTCTTTCTGGATCACATCATGTAAATTTTTCTCTTTCTCATTTATCCATACCGGCAAATTTGCCTGCATGATCTTCCAGTCGCTGCCTGTTAATTGCATGTTGAAGGTGATGCGGTCGTGTCGGTCATCCAACGTGTCAACTGTAAATACAGATTCAAGGCTTCCGTTGGGCTTTCTAAAGTTGAATTCTTTGAGGTGTCCGTTAATCTTAATGAGTTGGGTAAATTGTATGTTTTTTAGGACTTGCATGGTAAGCTGTTTAATACAAAAGCTAAACGCAGTAAATTTTGTGTTATTGCATGCGGCAAGCTAATAGTGAACAATTATTTTTGGGAAAAAGATCGAATAAAAAAAACGCCCGGTTTCTTATTAAGAATTATGAAAATATACTAACCGGTTTACGGCCATACGAACAAGGTTATTGTTATTAAATTTCAGATGCATAAATACATAAATTCAGACCTGCAGGTTCTATCATTTATACAAGATGATCTCATACAATTGCTTGCAGTAGCGGCTTTTAGCATTTTTAATATTTTTGAAACTATAATTCTTATGAGATAACATTCATAAATTATTCTATGTTTCAACAATCATGCTATAAGCAATAATAGCCGGCAAAGCAGAAATAAAATATTGTTGAAAAAAAGTATCCATTTATCTTTAAATGATGGATGTATTACAATTAAAAGAAATTACTGCGACTATTCTGGGAGAAACAATTTTAAGTGATATCAGCTTCACGCAACAAGCATTACAAAATATCGCCATTGCTGGCGAATCCGGAACAGGTAAAACAACCTTGCTTAGGATCATAGCAGGGTTATTTCAACCCTTATCGGGGGAAGTGATCTTTGATGGCGAAAAAGTAGCCGGGCCAGATGAAAAACTCATACCCGGCCACCCTCAGATCGCTTATATTTCACAGCACTTCGAATTACGCAATAATTACAGGGTAGAGGAGGAGCTTGATTATACCAATCAGCTAACCGCAGCAGAAGCTAGCGCTATTTATGAAATTTGTGAGATCAGCCATTTACTTCATCGATGGACTGACGAGTTATCAGGTGGCGAAAAACAACGCATCGTAACCGCAAGAGCATTAATTGCCCATCCAAAATTATTATTACTAGACGAGCCGTTTTCTAACCTGGACCCCGGCCATAAGCAGATCATGAAATCTATGATCGACAGCATTACAAACAAATTAAAAATATCCTGCATTCTCGTTTCTCACGATCCACAGGATACACTTAGCTGGGCCGATAAAATAATTATTCTGCAAAAAGGAAAGATCATTCAGATGGGCACCCCTGCGGAAATTTACCTGCAACCGGTTAACGAATACTGTGCAGCATTATTTGGAAAATACAATCTGCTGAGCAAAGAAACAGCCGCACTGTTCCCGGGAATTGTAAAAATATCTGAACCAGGAAAAAGAATTTTATTAAGGCCCGAACATTTTAAATTGTCGGACGAATCTTACAAAAACACAGTAAAAGCCGTCGTAACCAGGATCCATTTTGCAGGAAGCTTCCAGGAAATAGAAGTCCAAATAAACGGCGAGACCTTATTGATCAGGTGTACCAGTGAATCTGTATCGCCAAATGAAATTGTTTACATTACTGCAGAAGATAAATTTGCCCGGATAATATAAAATTAAAGCAGTAAAACCAGATAAATATTCTGCTAAAATCATTCAGTAAAAACGGTAACCCTATCCGCCTTTTCCAGTAGAAAATATTTTTTCACAAACAAATGTTGCGTTTGTAATTTCTTATTAAGTTTATAAATGGCTTCTCTACAAAACCCGGTATCGTACTGGGCATTGCTGTTCGACTTTTCCAGTTCTGTTAATGCTACATTTGCAACTGCTAAATGTTGTGCTACTATATTTAACAGGCCCATAATTTCTACATTAGTTTTTTCTGGAAGAAACTGGTTATTCCGGAATTGTATGAATTCGTTAAATGCGGTAGTAGCAATATTCAGTTCATCAACCGCTTTATGATATAAGCTACTGTCTTTTTGTTCGTAGAAGATACCGGCCTGCATCTCAATAACAGCAAGCCTTACTTTCACCAATTCATTGTTTGTATCTGAAAGCCTGATCCTTTTGGCAGAAGCTTCCAGTTGTTGCAACTCATTCAATTGTAAGAAAGAATCGACTACATCATGGCTGGCCTGTTTTACATTTCCCGGAATCGCGCCTTTGTAAAAATCCCTGTGAGAAATTGGTTGTTCCAGCAATTGCCAGAGTGGATCGAAGGGCATATGGGAATTAATAAAATCTGTTACCGTAATTAAGAAATAACTGCTCTCAACATTGTATCCTTCGTCCCAGGTAGGATCGCAAAAGTACCAGTTTCCATCTACGGCCACAGCACACCAGCTATGGCCTGCTTTATCTACAACTCCAAATTGTTTGGTGTAACCACTTACAATATAGTTTTTGAGGAGGCATTTAGTAGCGATATCACTAAAGATTGCTGCATAGTTTTCACAAACACCCTTACGCCGCCTCATGGCTTCCACTATTTTTTTCTGCGGATCGCCACCCCAGTTAAATACATACATACTGTCTGTTGAATAGCGGATATTGTAAGTAACCCAACGGTGGATAGCCCTGGCTTTTTCCCTGTCTGATGTAAAATTCTCATTAATAAAAACGGCGATGCCGTCAGTTGTAGCGCCTTTCGCATCAGGCATCAATAACACTTGCCTGTCAACCTCGAGGTAACTCGTTTCCTGCGCATTCAATTGAACACTCCAAAAAAGGATAATAATAAAGAGGCCCTGTTTCATCTGATAAATTTAGATCAAACAGAAATAATTACCCGTGACCAGTCAAACTTTAACGCAGCATTTATAAAATCAGTTATTCGTGAAAAAACTAAGTACCTCTTCTACGTAAAATGATCGCCGCATTTTTAGTAAGATCACCGGCAAACCGGATCTCATAACGGTCTCTACCGTCTTTAATAATCAGTAGTCCGGTATTTGGAGGCAGGCTTCCCAGGTTTTCTGCATACATAATAAGTTGAAGGGAATCGCCCATCTCCGGCGTAAAGTATATAGTTTTTGTAATAGCGTTTGTGCTTAATCGCTGTTTAGAAAGGATCGTATTGCCATTTAATATTACACTCACCGTATCTCCATCAACTTCTCCGTTATCATATAATGTTAGGGTTAAACTGTCAGATTTAAATACTACTGTTTGAATGGTTTCAATGGTTCTGTTGCCTATATTAGAAGCAAATGAAGAAGCGGGCGCTTTTGTTTCAGGCTTGGGTTTCGCAATAGGGGTTGGAGGTGTGGGCGGAGCAACTACCACGGCAACAGGTGAAGGAGGTTTTGGTGCCGGCTTAGCTGCTATTGCTGGTTTTGCAGCCGCAACTGTTACAGGCTTCCTAACAGAAGCCGCAGGAACCGGAGCTGCTGGTTTTACTACTGTTGCAACCGGAGGTTTTACAACAACCGGGGTTGTTTTCAACGGCGCAACTGTTGGTTTCATAGCAGGAGCAGTAGCTTTTGCTGCAGCAACAACCGATTTTTCTTTCACTTCTTCATCAACTTTCACCACCGCTGTTTCTACTTTTTCTATCCTTGCAATGGCAGTTTCAGGTTCGGATTTGGGGGCAATAAACGAGAGGGATTTGGAAAGATTCATTTCATCCAGTTTAGCGATCAGCCTGGGTTGCTCAATAATACTATCTTTCCTTAACCTGATTCCACCAGTTAATGACCGGAACTGTTTTGTTTTTAAAGTTTTAAAATTTCCGGTTAGTAACATGGTTGAGCCATTCACCGTTAAAACAAGCGTATTGGTTTGCTTTAATTGTTTGGGAGACTCCTCGTCGAAGCTATTAAACACCAGATCTTCGTCTTCTATAATAATATTATCTTTTTCTTTTCTTACCACGATAGATTTTACAGCCACCATTTCTTCGCCTTTTACGGTGAAAGTAGTATAGGAAAAGCCCACCAGTTTGCCATCTTTTTGGCTGATGGCAACTTCATAAGGTAAGGTCTTGTCAGTAGTGTAAACTTTACCGGTCCACAATCCCGTAAGGTCCTGCGAAAAAACTGCTGTAGGTAACAGGAGAATAATCAGTAATTTTAAACAGAACATTACTTGGTAACTATTTATTGTTTTCATGTACTAAATGTAGTTAATCTTATTAATAAAAAAAGTCAATTATCTGCCTTTATTAAACAGGGCATTAGCAAAAATGATCAGCAAAAAAAATATTGAACTAAAAGGTTCAAACAACATGCCGTTATTAATGGATATATTTTGTAAGAAGGAATCACAACAGTGGCCTGTATTGATTTATGCCCATGGCTTTAACGGCTTTAAGGATTGGGGTAATTTTGACATGATTGCTGAGGAGTTTGCTACAGCCGGATTTTTTTTTATCAAGTTTAATTTTTCACATAACGGAACTTCGGTACAGCATCCGGATGAGTTTACAAACCTGGACGCATTTGCAGAAAACAACTATACCAAACAGTTAAATGACCTGGCAACGGTTTGCAACTGGGCATGCAGTGCCAACAATCCTTTTGAGCAAATGATTGATAAGAATAATATAAGCCTTATTGGCCACAGCATGGGCGGCGGCATTGCTATTCTTTATGCTTCAGAGGATGATAGAATAAAAAAATTGATAACCTGGGCTTCAGTTTCGGCATGTAAAACACCCTGGGGCAACTGGACCGAAGAAAAAATGTTAGCATGGAAAAAAGAAGGAGTAGCCTATTACAAAAATGGGCGTACGGGCCAACAAATGCCTATGAATTATCAATTGTATGAGGATTATTTAGTTAATGAAGACAGGTTAAGTATCAGGAAAGCGCTTCTAAAAATTGAAATCCCGATGCTCATTTGCCACGGTACAGAAGATCCAGCAGTGCCGGTAGAAACCGCACATTTGCTAAAAGCCTGGAAAAAATCTGCTAAGTTATTCCTCACTGAAACCGATCATGTTTTTGGAAGAAAACATCCTGCGCAGGATTCCAAAATACCAGGAGCGACTGAAAAAGTTATTTTAGAAACAATCAAATTTTTGAGAAACAATCCGTAAGTAATAAACAGGTTTTAAAATCCTGTGTAAGCGTATTGTAATGAATGAATAAAAACCGTGTAATTATTCTTTTTGTGTTATATGACAAAATTGCACACAAATTCAGTAAATTAGTATGGCTTCGTTATTGCGTATGGATAAAGTATCTGGAAAGCCGGCGATAAAATTAGATTTATACCGGCACCATCAATAATTCACTTATGCAGAATAAAATCGTACACTTATTACCAGAAGATGTAACAGTACCGGAATGTAAACGGATACTTAATTTCAAGCCATTTCTGGAATATATAAAGAAAGCAAAAGAAAGAACCAACACCCACAAGCAATTTTTCTTCTCTTATATTATTGAACAGTTTGAACTTCATCCAAACCTAATGGTTGCTGTTTCATTAGATGAAATGAAAAACCACGAACCATTGATGGAACTTATATATAATTCTTTGTCTAAAATGGTAGATGATGAAGAGTTAAATTATTGGTCGTTGAGTTTACCAATGAAGCCAACCATCTTTTATGGTACCAATGCATTTTATAACCTTATTTCCAGTATTGCGGTAAATAATATATGCCCCAGTGTATCATCGGTAGGCTCGGTAAGGTTGGAGGGAAACCCTGTTGAATTTGTATATGCAGTGATATTGGAAAAATATTATGGCATTCCATCTTATTTTAGCCGCGATATAGTTCATGCTTTGGAAGATAAAGATACCGGACTCACTCGATATTTTCAGGCAACACCAGATACACGCTTTATTGATATTCTCCCCGAAAAAAAATTACCCGATATTAAGTTCGATATTATTCAATCTGGTAATTATGATAAGAGTGAGAAGTTAAAATGGATACAGGAAAAACTGCCATTAGATATGTTTAGGTTTGAGGGTTTTGGTATTACTACTTTAAAAGATGTTTCTGTAAAATTTGCCGTAGAAAATATCAGGAACTTTACACTAAATCACAATCTTAACAATACTGACAATGATTTCACTAATGTAATTCGCTGGCTAAAGATCATTGTAGAAAATAATGATATTGAGTTTGGTTTATTACCTGCCTTGCATGTAAACAATAAACTTGTGTTCAACGACGGACTATTTGCTAACAGTGTATTAGTACATGCTGCCAGGGAGGTGGGTGTTGAAGAAAGCAATTACTTGTTAATGATTGAAAAATATTTTAATAACCCAAAATTCTTGTTCTTTAGCGAGATAACTAAAGAGGAAAAAGAAAAGCACGAATATCTTTCTTTACTGGCTTCTTTTGGTATTTTTAGTTATGCGTTGATTCCTGTGTATTTTGGAAAAGACATGGTAGGTGTGCTGGAAATATACAGCCGTAAAAAAGTAGTGTTGGACGAATCACTTATAGTGAGGCTGGATCCGGTTATTCCTTTATTATCTCAATTACTGAAGAATGGTGTAAATGAATTTAATGAGGGCATCAACAAAGTAATCAAAAATAAATTCACCTCCATACAGCCATCTGTTCAATGGAAGTTTAATGAAGTTGCCTGGCACTATTTAAGAGACAAAAGACTAACTAAAAGTGACCGCGAAATTGAAGATATCGGCTTTAAAAATGTGTATCCGTTATATGGAGCGATAGACATCCGCAATTCTACCCTGGAAAGAAATATTGCCTTAAATAATGACCTGCAGGTTCAATTTGAAATTTTGGTAAAAATGCTGGAAAAGCTAAAAACCAACTCGGGATTTGGTTTAATTGATGAAAAGATATTTGTTGCTAAAAAATGGCAAAGGGAAATGCATGATGCTGAAACATTTAATCAGAATATTCTGGTAAATGAATTCCTGGAAACAAACCTGATACCATTCCTGCTCGATTTTAAAAAAGGAAATGCAGAAGCTTCAGCCATTATGGAAGAATATTTTAATGCCATAAATGAAGAAAACGGTATTGCCTTTAACCGAAGGCGACTTTTGGAAAAGTCGATGAGTACTGTAATTTCTTCTGTAAATAATTTCCTGGAAAAGATGCAGGAAGATATACAGGTTGCCTATCCCAGCTATTTTGAAAAATTCAGAACAGATGGAGTTGAGTATGATATATATATTGGCCAATCTATAGCCCCGGGTAAACCTTTCAGCGACATATATTTAAAAAACCTTCGATTGTTGCAATTGCAATCAATGGCGGCTATCGCAAAACTTTCTGCTGCATTGTCTGGCACACTTCCGGTTAATGTTCAAACCACACAACTTATTTTTATTCACTCTCAGCCAATAGAGATCATGTTTAGAAAAGATGAAAAACGTTTTGATGTGGAAGGGTCTTATAATATCAGGTACCATGTTGTGAAAAAAAGAATTGACAAAGTTTTGATCAAAGATACCGAGGAGCGTTTAACACAACCAGATAAGATTGCCCTTGTATATATAAACCAACAGGATGCAAATGAATATATTGGTTACATTGAATACCTGCAGGAAAAAAATATTTTGAATAACGATCTGGAAGAACTTGAACTGGAAGAATTGCAAGCTGTTAACGGATTAAAAGCACTTAGGGTAGGAGTAGTAAAAGATCCGCATTTTTTACCAGCCGAAATTCCGTTAGCTGAACGGTATGTTGGAAAGTAAAAATCAGGGATAGGGTTGGGAATTTTATTTAACCTTGAGTTGACAACTATCATTTCTTGCGTTGACATCTCATATTTTCTGAGTTGACATCTCACATTTTCTGAGTTGACATCTCACATCTTACGAGATGTCAACTCAAACTTTAGTGAGCAAAAAACCTCAAACATCTGTTGATTTACGCAAAATACATATTTCACTACTTATCTAATTTATAAAAATTAAATCTTTCTTTTATTCGCCTCGTCCAAACGAAATTATCATTCAATTATCCTGTCATCATTCGCAAGCCAAATTTTACCATGATAGTCATCCTAAGATTGCCGAAGAGTGTGTAGAAGCTGATGTTAGTTATTTAATTCCTGTTCAACTACTTCATCCTTACAATTAAAGAACTTGTTGCAAATGGTATTAATTCCTATCTATCTTTGCTAAAGTAAAAACAGTTTTCCAACATCTGTGATGTTGAAATAATCTATGCAATTGGAAATATAAAAACACAAAGATGAACATAGAAATTCTCAAATCAAAAATCCATCGCGTTAAAATAACAGAAGCAAATTTAAATTATGTTGGAAGTATCACTATTGATGAAGACCTGATGGATGCCGCTAATCTCATAGAAAACGAAAAAGTGCAGGTTGTAAATGTAAATAACGGCAGCCGTTTAGAAACTTATGTGATAAAAGGCGGACGAGGAACGGGTGTGTGTTGCCTCAACGGTCCGGCTGCCAGGTTAGGTGCAGAAGGTGATATAGTAATTGTGATCTCGTACGCCAGTATGGATTTTGAAAAAGCTAAACTGTTTAAGCCTTCCATCGTTTTTCCAGGAGATGGAAATAAATTATAGAACTAAACTCATTGCTACATAATTGGTTGCATAAGTTGCCAGCATCAAAAGTTTTACCATTAAATTACTCATGGAAAAATTATAAATAATGTTAAACAAAATATACACATATCCTTTATTAAATTGTGGACAACAATCATTCAATCGTGTCTTTCTAAAATAATATATTTGAATTGCAAAAAGCTATTCAATGAAATATTCTTCCGGGCAAAGAGTTACACTTTTAGATACTGAATTTAAACCTGCAGGTAGCGCAGTAATACGTTTCTATGAAGAATCTTCCAACAAATACGAAGTTGAATTTACTTATCCCGACAGGCAAACTGTTGATAATATTTCTGTTCCCGAAGAAAGGCTTATCCTTCCTGAATTTTTTAATCAATAATAGTTTATCATTTTAAGGACCTGCTGTAATAATATTTTCATCAGCCTTTTATGAGCCTTTATATTTTACTTCCGTTACATTGTAGCATTTGATTTATAGAGTTCATTTAATTGTTCCTGCAATTGTGTAATATTGAAAATCGCTGGGTGTAAATTTTTTTCGGCATTATTGTATGCAGCAAACAGCTAGTGTAAATCAGGAAACGTCAATTGCTAACGCATTTTGTTTTAGCTACAAGTCAAAACTTCGCAGCCCCAGACAGTACTTTTTTTTAATAAATATAAGGCCCACATCCTCATTTCTCATTTTGATAATACCGGCGTGTTGAGAATTGCGTTTAAAAACACTACTTTTGTTCGCAAAAACAGGAATTGTATCTTTTTAAAACATGGCAATTAACCAGCTAATAAGGAAGGTCAAAAGTTTTAAAAGGGTTCGGTCGTTTTTCACTTCCCGAATCCGGAATTAATTGATTGCATGCTAAACAGAGTTGTTATTACTGGAATGGGAGTTATTGCTCCCAACGGAAACGATGTAAATTCCTTTTGGAAGAACATTGTGAATGGCGTTACCGAGGTGAACAATATCTCCAGGTTTGACGCCGATTTATTTCGTACCCATTTCGCCAGCGAGATCCCTTGTTATGACGCCAGTAAATTCCTCGACCGATCCACGATAAAGAAAACAGACCTTTTTACGCAATATGCTTTGATAGCTTCCGACGAGGCCATTAAAGATGCGGGATTCGATTTTCAAAAAATGGATCCTTTTGATGTAGGCGTCATCTGGGGTTCTGGTCAGGGTGGGATGGACACATTTGAAAAACAGGTTAAAGAATTTGTTTTGGGAAATGGTCAGCCACGCTTCAGCCCTTTTCTAATTCCTAAGTTCATTGCAAATATGAGTTCAGGGATGATTTCTATACGAAATGGTTATATGGGGCTGAATTTCACCACCATTTCTGCCTGCGCAACTTCCAATACCGCAATAATGGACGCCTTTAATTATATAAAGCTGGGCAAGGCTAAAATAATAGTAACTGGCTGTTCAGAAGCTCCCATTACGCCAACTGTATTCGGCGGATTTAGCGCACTCAAGGCAATGTCTACCCGCAACAGCGATCCAACGCACGCCTCCAGACCATTTGATATAAACAGAGACGGTTTTGTAATGGCAGAAGGCGCCGGTGCACTTATTATAGAAGATTACGAACATGCCATTAAACGTGGAGCAAAAATTTACGGCGAAATAGCCGGTGCAGCCATGACGGCCGACGCCTATCACATGACTGCCACCCACCCGGAAGCAAAAGGAGCTATAAAAGCCATGGAACTGGCTTTGCAGGAAGCCTGTATCACAATTCTGGATGTAGATTATCTTAACCCCCATGCAACATCCACACTAGTTGGTGATATCTCAGAGATAAAAGCAATCTCCTCCCTTGCAGGTAATAGTAAAAACAACCTGCTAATCAGTGCTACAAAATCAATTACCGGGCATCTTTTGGGCGCCGCCGGTGTTATTGAAGCTATAATTTGTTTAATGGCTATGAAAGAAAATATAGTGCCTCCAACTATCAACACGCAGAAACTTGATCCTGCTATCCCTGATAACATGCATATTATTACAAAAGAAGCTGTGCAGGCTAAAATCGATATCACTTTAAGCAACACCTTCGGCTTCGGTGGGCACAATGCAACTGTTATTTTTAAAAAGCTGTGACGATATTAAAATCTCAACCTATACTGATAATGTATTTGAAGGTCCGTTCTTAAGTTGACAACTAAAAAGTAAATCTGCAACTAAATTAATAATAACACCGCCAGGGTAGCCATTTAATTTAGTTGGCAGTCAACTCCTCAACAATAAAATCCTGCAATTCATTTTCTTTTTCAAGTATCCAATCCGGCAATTCCTGGGGTAATATCTGCCATTTTGTATCTTTCGATTCCATATAAAAGATGATTCTGTTTCCCTGCGTATCAAAATGATCTAAAACATCCACTGTAACCAGGCCTTTTGTGGTGGCATTGGCTTTCCTGAAATTGAATTCCTTCAGTCTGCCTTTTACCTTAATTAATTTAGTGAACTGAATATTTTTATTAAAGGTTATTTTCATCGGTTATTTTCACCGTCTATAGCAAGAAACGTACTAAAGTTGTAAAAAGGCCAAAAATTGACATCATTTAAATAAAAAAACTTTCAATATAAATTTTCGTTGTCATAGGGCATTCAATATATATATACATATCCTTTAAAAAAGGTCAATTCGTATTCCTGAAAAAACATAATAAAAGTTGAAGAAAATATTGGAACTGAAATGAAACTGATCAATTGATTGATACAATCAGTTGTTGATTACAGGGTACCTGTTTCTATAAATGTCCACATTTTTAAACTAAATGTGGATTATAAAAATCTAAAAAAATGTTCATTACTGTTGATATTCAATTCAAATGAAATAATTTGCGCCATAATAAAACACAAGTATTGACACAAACCTATCTATACGCCGGAATCGGCATCCTTATTGGATTTACAGCTGCGACGGCCATTTTCATTTTTCAGTTGATCAAAATGAGGAAAGCTCAAAAGAGCCTCGAAGGATATTTAGAATCGGAAAAACTTATCCGCGAACGTTTTCAAAAAGAGAATAGTCAGCTTCATGATAACAGGGAACTAAGCCAATCTGAAAATGAACTGAAAATTCAACAGCTACAACAACTTGTTAAAATGATGGATGAAGATATTTTATTACTGCAGAAAAGTAATGAAGAAACAGAAGCCATGTTAAAAGCCGGCGATCCAATGATTCATTCATTGAAACTCAAACTGATTGAAGCCAATAACACTATTGCAAGGTATAAAGCCCAGGTATTAGTTAAATAGAATATTATAAATTTTCGATTTCTGCCATTAACCTCAAAAATCAAGGTTGTAAACCAGGTTCAATAAATCTTCTGCTGCCCTTTTCATGCTTATTGTGAAATAATTGTCACACTGTATTAAGCCTGTCGAAGTCGGGTTATTATGATGCGTTTCGTTGAAGTACTATTGTCAGGGTGAGCTTGAAGAACCCGGATTAAATTTCTAAAACTACCTCCGATAAGCCCAGGATTACATCTGTCCGATACTCCAGAATTTGATGATCATTCTTATAAACAATTTGTAACAGGCACGCTAATAATAACGGTGTTTTAAAAAACCAGCATTTGCATCAAATTAGATCAAATTACGATATTTGAATCCTCCCATTGCCTGGTTCGTTTTTGTTAGGAAAGGTATTTCCTCGCCAGCCTTCAACCTTTCAGGCAACGCTAACATAGCATTTTTAAAAGATTTATATTACTGAACTGATTATTTCTTATTGTTCCGTACATTTCAACATTAAAAAATAGTGCTACATGAGTAATATACCAGCCAGTTCAGCAGAACCTAACATCCTGCTGCGTTTACATCCATTACAAAGAATTTTACTCAGTTTCATGGTTACTGGTGTAGTTGCTATTCCTGTGTGTATCAGCAATGCAGGTGTGCTACTTTCAGCAACAATATTATGGGATACATTTGCATTTATATTTATCACGATCTGCTGGATTGTTTTTTTTACCCGTACGCAACCAGCTATTGTAAAGCAAGCCAACATAGATGATGGCAGCCGCGTGTTTGTATTGTTAAGTATTGTGATCACTGCACTTGCAAGCCTGTTTGCTGTATTATTATTATTGCTTTCAAATGAAAAAGTATCTGGAAATAACTTACTCCCGATGATGGTAGCCGTTGCCGGTATGATTCTCTCCTGGGTTATGGTGCACACCTTATTTACATTTCACTATGCGCATATGTATTATGAAAAGTCTGGCCCGGAGAAGTTGCCCGAACTAAATTTCCCGAATGACAAAAAACCTGATTACCTGGATTTTGCTTACTTCTCATTTGTTATCGGGATGACGTTCCAGGCTTCCGATATTGAGATTGCTACAAAAAGAATGAGAAAAACTGTTATGGCCCACAGCCTTTTGGCATTTGCATTAAATACATTTGTAGTGGCACTTACCATCAACCTGATTGCCGGTTTAAGAAAATAAGAGGCAAAATAATACACAAAATATTATTGTAGATCAGATCAGTTTATCAACGTAAGATCAACACAGTTCCCTTTATCGGTCGCATAAATTTTTTCAGGTCTATCACGTAAGCATAAGCGCCAATAGGTAATTGCTTTTCTTTAAATTTTCCGTTCCATGGCCGGTTCTCATTTTTCAGATGAAACATCAATTCGCCGTAACGATTGAAAACCCACAGGTCAAATTCTTTTATGGCATTTAACGACGGAATATACCATTGATCGTTCGTTCCATCGCCGTTAGGCGAAAAAGCATTTGGTATAAAAATTTGCTTGTACACAAAAACATTTACCGTATCAGTATCAATACCACAACCATTTAATGATGATACTTTAAAAACAAAACGGGTATCAGCGGGCGGATTAACTACGGGATTTAAAGAAGAAACATTATCAAGGTAAGGAGAGGGAAGCCAGGTATAACTAACATCAGCAGCATCTGCTGTTGCCTGCAACATCACAGTTTCATTCTCTAACATATACTTGTCAGGTCCCGCATCTGCAATCGCTGCGCCAACTACTTCCACAAGGGTAGAGGCTGTGTCTGAACAACCTGCAGCATTTGTAGCCGTTACTATATATATCGTAGATACGTCAGGAGAAGCGTTGGGTTGTGCGATATCAATAGCAGATAAACCCGATGCCGGTTGCCAATTATATATATTAGCACCATTTGCAGAAAGCATCACACTATCGCCACGGCACAATTTTGTAGATGCAAAACCAGTTGATGCGGTAGGTGTTGGATTAATTGAAATATCAGTTGAATCGATATGGCTGCATCCTGCGTCATTTTTCACCAACACATAATATCTTCCAGACTGAGAAGAGCTTATATTCTCAACCGTTACTGAAGCTGCATTTCCGGTGAAACCTTGCACCCCCGTCCACTCATATATACTGCCACCTGTTGCAGTTAACAATACGTCGCTCCCTTCGCAAACAGGCCCGTTGTTAACAGCAGTTGTAACAGGGTTGGCTATTATTGCGATCGTTAAAGCTTCAGAAGCGATTCTGCATTGGGCAGAACCAAGATTGCCACTCTCGGCAACGGCTAATCGGAATAAATAGTTTCCAACCGGGCTGTTGGCCGGAAAAGTTCTGTTGAGAGTAGTTGTATTTTGCCCTGCAATATCTATCCAGGTGATTCCATCACTACTTTGCTGCCATTGAAATTCCGCATTCAAAAACCCTCCCGAAACCTGGCAGTTAAGTACAAATGAACCTCCTGCACCTTCACATAAACTTGTAATATTTCCGGTTTGTGACAGAAAGCTTGCTGTAAGCAGTGGGCCGCACGGCCTGAATGTAATATCATCAAGCGCAAGATCATTTCCGCAACCGCCGGCGGCATTGTTAATGATCCTCAAAACGATATCAGAAACAGCTGCCGGTGTTGTAAAAAAGAATCCATACTGATTCCATGTTGCCGTGTTAAGCGGAGGAATATTATTACTGTTATATGTTTGTAAAACAGTTCCATCAGTTCGTTCAATATTAAAAGTGAGATTGGGTTGGCTCGAATTTGATGCACAAGCGGAAGGCTGTATCACATTCATCACCCATGCTGCAAATTCGTAGGTTGTATTTCCACACAATCCCCTTACTGTATCCAAATAAAAAGCACTGGGTTGTAAAGAGGCATTTACAAGCATAAAATATCCATTCGCATTTCCTGTATGGTCAGCTTGTACTGTATGCCACGAACTTGAAAAGCAGTTAACTGTGTTTGATCTTACAGTATAAAATCCATCATTTGGACAATCTGACGTTACATATTGGTAACCCGTAGCCGCTGCCGGAATTGGAGCTCCCGGATTTGTACCAGCACCAAAACTGATGTTAACAATCGGATCACCCAAACTTCCCTGGCACAGCTGGGCATGTATAGTTCCGGATAAAGCTGCCAGTAACAATATGATCCATACCGCTTTTAATTTCATACTGGTATAAAGTTCTGTAAACTAATTGTAATAAAATACAATTGTTCAACAGAAATGAAAAACCCGGATAGAAATCCGGGTGATGTTTGCTTTAACTTAAAAACGCATATGAAAAAAACTATTGGTATCCTTTGAGTAAGAATGTTAAAAACTGATGCCGATTGATTTTTGTTAATTCTAACTAAAAACCTCACCAAATATAAGCAGCGGAAATATCTAATTACGAATAACTAATTAACCGCAAAGCATTTCGGAACTATTATTATTAGGGTGTAGGATAAATAATGCAAAAGGTAGTGCCTGCCAACTCAGGTAAAAATAGCATTAGTTTGGCCCGGCTAATCTGTTATGAAAGCCCACAATATCATTTACCTTACAAATTCAACTTTTCTGCTAAATTGACAAGCTAAATTTGCATTATGAAATTGTTACTGATAGAAGATGAAAAGGAACTTGCCATAAGTATCCAAAAGTATCTTACAGGTAAAGACTTTGTTTGCGAATGGGTTAACAATAAAAAGGATGCCATTGATAAAGTTTCGATTTACAACTACGATTGCATTTTGCTCGACCTTATACTGCCGGACGGCAATGGTTTTGAAATTTTAAACGAATTGAAATACCAAAATAAAACCGAAGGCATAATCATAATTTCAGCTAAAGAAACATTAGAAACAAGAATTGAAGGTTTTACCCTTGGTGCAGACGATTATCTTACAAAACCTTTTCATTTATCCGAACTACTTGTTAGAATTCAGGCATTAATAAGAAGGAAAAATTTTAAAGGAAGCAACATTATAACATTTAATGAAATTATCATTGACATCCTTTCAAAGACTGTAAAAGTAGGCAACAACAAAATTGAGATTACCAAGAAGGAAATTGATTTGCTGCTCTATTTAATAGGAAACGAAAACAGGGTACTATCAAAAAGTGCTATTGCAGAACATTTATCAGGCGACATGGCAGATATGTTGGATAACCACGACTTTGTGTACGCACATATTAAAAACCTGAAAAAGAAATTGCACGATGCGGGAAGCAGAGATTATATAAAATCAGTTTACGGCTTAGGGTATAAATGGAAAAATGAATAAGAAACTTTTAAATAAAACATTAAGGGCCTACCTGATCTATTCCCTGTTGATCTTAATTATTTCAGCACCAATATTCTATTACGCTACAGAAAGGCTTTATATTAAAGAGGCAGATGAAACACTCTTATTACATAAAAATGAATTCCTTAAGTCTACTGCTGCAACTTTAAAATTAACAGATATACCAGTCTGGAACAGCTTTAACAGAAATGTAAAAATCCACAGTGGAAAAATTGTAACAACCGACAGCATTTTCTTTAGTACTTACCTCGACACATTAGATGAAGAAAATGAGCCCTACCGGGAACTTAATTTCCCCGTAAGCATACAAGGCAAACCATTTACTTATTCAGAAAGGATTAATTTGGTAGAAACGCAAGACCTGAAAAAAAATATTGCATTTTTATTTTTAGCAATCATTCTAATACTATTGACAGGATTATTTTTTATTACAAAAAAACTATCGCTCAATCTTTGGAAGCCGTTCTATAAAATACTTCAACAAATTGAGAGTTTTGAAATTGATAAAACCAAACAGCCGGAATTTGCGAAAACGGACATAGAAGAATTTAATCGCCTAAACTTCAGCATTCTAAAACTAATAGATAAGAATACAGGTATTTACAAAAGCCAAAAAGAATTTATAGAAAATGCAGCGCACGAATTGCAAACTCCATTAGCAGTTTTTCAGGCTAAAATAGACACGCTTATTCAACGATCTGATGTTACACAGGAACAGTCAGAAATATTAGGTGCATTAAATGAAAATGTATCCCGTTTAAACCGCTTGAATAAGAACCTGCTTTTGCTTTCTAAAATTGAGCATGATAATTATGGTGACAAGCAAGCAATCTCACTAAACAATTACATTCAAAAAAATCTTGCCTTTTTTACAGAACAGGCAAATGCAAAGCATTTAATAATCAAAATAGAATTGTTGGAAGACTTCGAAATAAAATCAAATCCTTTTTTAGCTGAAATACTCATAAGTAACCTTTTTTTAAATGCGATAAAACATAATATTGAAGGGGGGCAAATATTAATAACGATAAAGCAAAACAAACTGGTATTTTCCAATAATGGCCTACAAAGCGCATTAAACACAAATAAATTATTCAATCGCTTTTCCAAAGCAAATCCTTCACAGCAGGGAACAGGCCTTGGTTTATCCATCATAAAGAAAATAGCCGACATCAATAATTGGACGATACGATACAATTATGAAAATAATCTTCATTCGCTTTCCATTTCATTCTAAAATTCAAATTTTATTCAAAATCCTGCAAGAGCTTTGCTTAATATTTAAAAATGCCACAAATGAAGAACCCATTCTATGTAGTACTTACACTATTGATAATCTCTTGCCAGCAGCTTTCTGCACAAACAAATGATAGCATGATAGTACCAAAACCTCATAAATTAAACTCGAAATTTGTTTATGTACCATCGTTATTGATAATTTCCGGTATTTCAATGAATGGTAATGGTAAAGAAGGATTTAAAAATGAGATCTCTGAAGAACGCAATGAGTATTTACCCAAATTCGGTACACGTATAGATAATTATTTACAATTTTCACCGATTGCCATTGCATATGGATTAGATGCTTTAGGTTACAAATCGAAAACAGATATTAAAAACCGAACCGCTATCCTGCTAAAAGGAGAATTATTAATGACAGGGGCGGTATTTGGTTTAAAAAAATTAACTCATCAATTGAGACCTGACAAAAGTGGCAATAACTCATTTCCTTCAGGGCACACAGCACAGGCATTTGCAGCAGCAACTTTTTTAAGCGAAGAGTACAAAAGCAAATTTACCTGGATGCCTTATGTAGCATATGGAATTGCCAGCTCTGTTGGCGTGCTTAGAATGGCGAATAATAAACACTATATAAGTGATGTTTTAGTAGGCGCCGGATTGGGCATACTTTCGATGAAAGCTTCTTATTTGATCCATCAATATAAATGGAACAAGAATCCTAAACCGGCCCCGGTATTTTAAAATATCATTTCCAAATTCAATTTTCCTACTAAATAGTATTGCAGCTTTGCCATATCATTATTTAATTTACCAAATAGATAAACCAATGAAAAAGTCAGTAATAACAATAGCAGTAATACTGATTGCCACGCTCAGTTTTGCACAAAAAATGCAGAAAAAAAATATCCCTGCCACTGTAAAACTTACCTTTCAAAATAAATATCCAACAGCTAAAGAAGTAAAATGGGAGAAAGAGGGAGAAAACTATGAAGCAAGCTTTAACCTTAATAAAACGGACAATTCTGTTCTAATAAATGAACAAGGCAACATTATTGAAACCGAAGTTGAAATTGAATTGAACCAGCTCCCGAACGGTATATTAGATCATGTAAAAACACATTACCCTAATAAGCAGGCAAAAGAAGGCGCAAAAATAACCGATGCAAAAGGTATCGTAACCTATGAAGTAGAAATTGAAGGAATGGACTTAATTTTTGACAGCAACGGAAAGTTTATTAAAGAGTTAAAAGGATAACTTAAAAAAGTAGATCAATGCGGAAATTTTTTTTCATTTTATTTTCATTGTATTTTTTTTCAGCGTCCATGGCGCAAGCTCAAAGTTCGGCAGTAACAGTTTCGGGTATAATAAAAGGCAAGGCAGATAAAACCGCTTTGCCCTTTGTAAATATAATTTTGAAAACAGAAAAAGATAGTGTTTTTGTTACAGGCACTGTAAGCAATGAGGAAGGAAGATTTACATTTTCAAATATAAAATCTGGCAGCTATATCTTGCAATGTTCTTATACGGGCTTTGCCTTGAAATCTCAACGGGTTTTAATAGGCTCATTAAGTGCATTTTTAGACCTTGGCACTATAGAATTATTACAGGATGCAAAACAGCTGCAGGAAGTTGTTGTTGCTTCAAAACAGGATGATATGAGCAGCAAAATGGATAAAAAAACTTATTCAGTTGCTTCAAATATCAGCCAGGGCGGAGGTTCGGTTTTACAAACTTTAAAAAATTTACCAGGTATTACTACAAGCCAGGATGGAAAAGTAGAATTGAGAGGCAGCGATAAGGTTGCCATTTTAATTGATGGTAAACAAACTGCTCTAACTGGTTTTGGCAGCCAATCAGGATTAGATAATATTCCTGCATCAGCCATTGAAAGAATCGAGATCATTAATAACCCATCTGCAAAATATGATGCAAATGGCAACGCCGGCATCATCAATATTATCTACAAAAAGAATAAGCAGCAAGGTTTTAATGGTAAAGTTGGTTTTACAACAGGAATAGGGGCGTTGTGGCGAAAAAAAGAAAACCTGCCAACGATCCGCCCGCAATACCAGGCGACGCCAAAAATCAACCCCTCACTTTCATTAAATTATCGAAAAAATAAAATAAACGCCTTTTTACAGTCCGATTGGCTATATACCGAAACACTCAATAAAAATGAGTTTGTAACCAGGAGTTTTGATAATGGTTCTATTATCAACCAGCAAACAAAAAGAAACCGGAATACACATTTCCTTACCAGTAAAGCAGGGATTGATTGGACTATAAATAAACATGATATACTCACTGTTTCAGGGCTTTTTGGGATTGAGAAAATAATTGATCGTGGTGACCAGCCTTTTTTTAATAAAGATTTTTCTAGCAGGGAACGTCTATGGCAATTTGTAGAAGATGAATTAAAAACTACGGCCGTTGCCTCAGTAGCTTATCAACACAAATTTAAACAGGCAGGACATCTATTAAATATCGGCTTCAATTATACTTTTCACAGGGAAGACGAAAAATATAATTTCGTAAATACGCTACCCGCGTACACTGGATTGGATTCTTTTAAGTTATTGTCAGACGAACACGTTGCCGATTTCAATGTTGACTATGTGAGACCCTTAAAGTATGGACGAATTGAAGGCGGATTAAAATTCCGTTACCGGGATATCCCCACCAATATGCAATTTAAGCCAGGCTTAAATTCTCCTTTAGACGTCAATGCAGGTGGTGATGCAACTTATACAGAAATCATTCCTGCGGTATATGGCAACTATGTATATGAAAGTAAAAAAATAGAAGCTGAAATTGGGTTGAGGGTAGAGTATGTAGATTTACAATATAAAGTAAACCCAAATCACAATACCTACAAAAGCGATGGCTATAATTATACGCAGCCGTTTCCAAATATTAGGTTGGCCTATAAATTAAACGACCAAAATAAAATCTCTTTATTCTACAATAGAAGAGTGGACAGACCAAACGAAGTTGACATTCGTATATTCCCAAAATATGATGATGCAGAAATCATTAAAGTCGGTAACCCTGCACTTAGGCCACAGTTTACAGATTCTTATGAGTTGGGTTATAAAACCAATCTAAAAAAAGGTTACTTCTATTCTGCACTTTATCACCGCAGCACAGAAGGAACTATTACAAGAATTGCCACACAGGTACCACCCGGCACTTTAATCTATACTGTATTTCAAAATGCAGGGCATAGCAGTAATACAGGTATTGAAATGGTTTTACAACAAGCCTTTTCAAAAGTAATTTCTTTTAATACCAATATAAACATATATCAAAATATAATAAATGCTTTTACTGTTCAAAACAAATACCCGGTTATTTCAACTTACACTGCGCAAAAAGAAACGCTTACCTCGGGCAATATAAAACTCAATGGTATTTTTCATTTACCAAAGAAAACTGACATACAAATTACAAGTATTTATTTAGCCCCCGATATTATACCACAAGGTAAAATAGGTACAAGATTCTCGGTAGACATGGGCATAAAAAAACAGATCCAAAAAAGCAAAGGCGAATTATTCTTTAACGCCAGTGATATTTTTAATACGCTAAGAATTAAGAAAGAAATAAATGGTAACGGATTTAAACTAACTAGTACCGATTATTACGAAACGCAGGTGTTCAGGCTGGGATATAGTTACAAATTTTAAACAGTATTATTTTACCTAAATCTGCAGGCGGAATTAGATTAGTTCTGAACATCCGAAAATCGAAACGATGATGTATCAGCAAAAAAAACTGATAATAAACAAAACTGTTGATTCATTAAAAGCTTAAACGAATACCCGGTGTAACTCCTTTAAAGAAATCATTAAAATAAACTACAGGTTCCAGTTTTACCTTGTCACCAAATATCATCACCCGGCCAAAACCAATCCTGAATGTATTTTTATCGTACAAAGTACCCCGTTGCCTCGCCAACCATCCAATTGAAATTGACGGAGAATACCAGAAATTCGATTTATCGTCACCGGTTTTGGTATGATAATAACCCAGGCTGATAAAAGTATTCCTAAAAGTCTGCAACTTTCCCGAATCAGTTTTAGCAAAGCTAAAGTGTGATTCGCTCATCAGGCTGTATTCACGCTTTACGTTATATCGATTGGTTACCACTGTAAATCCAAAGCTTAAAGAGGGCACAAATACGTTCTTATAATTTTGTATATCAGCCGATAGCCTTACGTTTAGATAATCGCCCTGGGTTGTTTGCCCCTTAGTAAAATTTGAAGATATTGCAGGCTGTGAACGGGAATACATGATACCTGCTTTTCCCCTGGCCCATTTTCCATCAGCATGCTTCTTTATGTCTCTCACCGATTCCTGAAGCCGGCCGCCCATATAACCTGTTAGGTTACCAAGGCTATTAAGATAAAAACTAACCCTGAAATAATGAACTCCGTTAGCCTGTTTCTTAAACGGAACCAAAGCAGCACCCGGAGCCTGGATGATAATGTAAACCGTATCCTGTTCCAGTTTCAATGCAGCAACGGCACCATTGTTTACAAGGTAACTGTTGCCCGTAGGTGAAAACTGTTGTAGCCTGACCTTGTTCCCAGGTGCTGCATCAACCAGGTAATCAATACGCCTGGTTTTAAGTTCATCGGCCAGGCTATCTCTCAATGGTTCAATGTCCTGCAGAAATAACCGGATCACCGAATCTATATTATCAATTCTATCCAGGTCTGCCAATTCATTTAACTCAAATTTCATCTTTTCACCCTTATCAAGCTCTATAGAAAAAACCCTGTTAATGCTGCCCTGCGCAATATCAAAAACTTTATTTGATGCAGTTTGTGCACAAAGATTCCCGATGATGCTAAATATAAGCATCATCACCACTGTCATTTTTTTCATATTATTTAATTTTGAGGAGAAATTTTGATCTTAAATAAATTTCCATTTTCCAGAGCAGGCGAAAAGGAGTTTGATATGATATTCCTGCTAAAAAACCTTACTTTAAAAACCGGCCGTTCAGAACTGCCTGCCACTTCATCTGGCGTTTTTGTTGGCATTTCCAGGTCGTTGATGTGTACGATGGGCATCTTCTTTTTCAGCGAACGAACCAACATGGTTTTTTCTTTCTGCAGATCTTTAATAAACTGGCTATCTGATAAACTTACAAAAACATCTTTTACAGGCATTTTTTCTTCGGGCAGCACAACAGTAGAAACTAAAACGCTATCTTTTTTTGCCGCTTTTTTTAAAATAGCATAACGATCACCATTAGCTTTTTTTGTAGCTGTTTCCAAAGGCAATTTATTTTGCAGATAGGGAAGTGTTTGAGGATATTCCACTGTAAGTTGTTCATTCTCTTCTTTCCAATTTTCTGCCGTTGATATTTTGCCTGGAGCATTTACTAAAAGAGTGATCAACATAAAAAACAGGCAGGCAGCAGCTAATCTAATCCAGTTTCCTGTGTTGTACTCTTTCTTTACTACTAACTTCAGCTGCAATTTTTCCCAATACTTATCTAGATCCTGCACAGATTCGCCAGGTAAAACTGTAAGTTCGTCCAAAGAATTTCTCCAGCTTTTATGTGTACTAATATGATTTTCTTTTAACATATCCGATTCCCTGTTTAAGTAACATTTTTTGTAATAAGGTTTTTGCCCTGCACAACTGCGATTTGGATGTACTCTCAGATATGCCCATCAATATTGCTATTTCTTTGTGATCTATCCCTTCAACAACATAGAGATTAAATACTGTTCTATATCCAACTGGCAATTGTACAACCAGGTTAAATATCTCTGCTGCTGATAAATTATTCAAAGCTTCTTCTTCCAATGCCAGTTCTTCAGATGATATCTCTGTTACAATATTAAAGACATTCTTTTTTCGCAGGAACATTAAACATTCATTAATAATAACCCGCTTTATCCATGCGTGCAGACCAGCTTCATTGTGATAATTAAAAGTTGAGATAGCTTTAAAGATCTTATAAAATCCATCAAGCATTATTTCCTCTGCATCCTGCTCATTCTTTACATACCGCCTGCAAAGCAGCAGCATCTGTTCTGCCTTGTAATTGAACAGGCATTTTTGTGCAACAGCACTTCCGCGTTTCAATTCTTTAATGAGTAATGCTGTCTCCTTCATTGTTTATCCAATTGATCCCGGCAGAAATTATCATTTCCCTGAAAATATTGTTGCTACTGTTCCCTACTTTCTAAAATGCATTTTGAAAGCAAAAGGTTGCATGCCGATTTTTTTAAAGTGCCTAAAGAAAATATTTTGCTATCAAATATTTTGTTAAGAATTGGATGAAGAAAGCTGGACGTTCATTTGAATGCCTGCACAGAGGATGAACTTAAATAAATATATTAGCGCATTTAAGAAACCAACTGTATCATATTAATTGGTAAATTGTTCTGAAGTAAGTTGAATCCGTTTATAAAGAATAACCTAAAATTATACTGATGAAGAAAAAAATAGGTTTGATGTTGATTTTCGTTTTTGCCGGCATAATAGCGGTTAATGCACAAATACGCTCCAACCGGGATTTAATAGGAAGATGGAAGGCAAAAGAAATGCAACTGGAATTTTTCAACGATCAAAGGGTTTCTATGATCTTACCTGGCGGAAAAATCCCCAAAGCTACCTACGAAGTTAATTTTATGAACAACCCTGTTTCGTTAACCATAACATTAGCGGACAATGGACAAACCATCACCTATAAAGGTTCCATCGAATTCATCAATAATGAAACCATCAAACTTCTTTATTTTGGCGCCGATACCGGCAATGACGCATTTGCCAAAGGAAGAAATATTACTTTAGTGAAAGGAAAATAAGGATAATTAAAAGTCCAAGATAAAAAAACGGAACTAAAGGCTTCAAAATCATGATAGCAAGTGTAATAGCCGCTAACATTTCTTTATTTTTGCATCGAATGACGCAACTCTCCACCCTCAACAAATATTTCTGGAAGTATAAATGGTTATTTTTCCTGGGTATTCTCTTTGTAATACTTACTAATTACTTCCGCATACTTGCTCCCCAGCTTACCGGTTACGTGGTAAATACAGTGATACATGCTATACAGGCAGGCTCAATTGAAAGCGAAGCTGTTTACAGTCATTCATACAGCAATTATGATTTCATTGTTAGAAAGGTTATTCAAAACTTTAACAACCACCCCAATAATAAGATTCTGTTCACTGGCCTGATCCTGATACTGGTAGCTGTTATAAGTGGTTTTTTTATGTTCCTGATGAGGCAAACGATCATAGTCATGAGCAGGCATATAGAATACGATCAGAAAAATGAAATATTTAAACACTACCAGAAACTGGATACTAGCTTTTACAAAACGCATAGCACCGGTGATCTTATGAACAGGATCGCTGAAGACGTGAGCCGCGTGAGAATGTACACCGGGCCGGCCATCATGTATTTTATTAACCTGGCAGCAGTAATTGGCTTCAGTATTTATTTCATGTTAAAGTCTGATGTTAAACTTACCATTGTTGCACTTTGCCCTTTACCAATACTGGCATTGGCAATCTATTTTGTAAACACCATCATCAACAAAAAAAGTGAAAGGATTCAATCGCTGCTGAGCGACCTCACTACTAATGCGCAGGAATCTTATTCCGGTATCAGGGTAATAAAATCTTTTGTTCAGGAAAAAGCTATGCTGGGATTTTTTAAAAAGAACAGTGAATCATATAGAAGCAATGCACTTAGCCTGGCAAAAACGGAGGCGATCTATTTTCCAAGTATGGCTTTACTGATAGGTTTGAGTACCTTAACTACTATCATGGTGGGTGGGCTGGATGTGGCAAACCAGGTGCCCGGCGCAACGGTGGGAAAGATCGCTGAATTTGTGATGTACATTCAAATGCTTACTTTTCCGGTAAGCGCAATTGGCTGGACGGCCAGTATGACCCAACGTGCTGTTGCCTCACAGAAAAGGATAAACGAATTTTTGCTTACAGCGCCAATAATTAAGAATGACACGCATCCCGTGGCTGCTCCACTCAACGGCAACATTTCCTTTGTAAATGCTGATTTCGTTTATCCGCATACCGGTATACATGCGATAAAGGATTTTTCTTTACAGATCAACCAGGGGGAGAAGATAGCCATCGTGGGCAAAACGGGCTCAGGAAAATCTACCGTTGCCCAATTGCTTTTAAGAATGTACGATATACAAAAAGGGATGATCCTGTACGATGGCGTGCCTATCAATAAAATCAACCTCGAAAATCTTCGGTCCAGGATAAGCTATGTTCCTCAGGATGTTTTCCTTTTTAGCGAAACCATCGGCAATAATGTTAAGTTTGGAAAAAATGAAGCTACTACGGAAGAACTAATAAATGCCACCCGCCAGGCAAGCGTCTTAAATGAGGTGAACAGCTTCCGGGAAGGTTTTGAAACCATAGTTGGTGAACGGGGCGTTACACTAAGCGGTGGACAAAAACAACGTATTTCTATTGCCCGGGCGTTGATAAAAGATCCGCAAATAGTAATTTTTGATGATTGTTTAAGTGCAGTTGATGGAAAAACAGAAAAAGAGATAATCACCAGCTTGTATGATTACCTGCAAAATAAAACCGCCATTATCATTACCCACCGTATATTTTCTTTGTTTCGATTTGATAAGATCGTAGTAATGGAGGATGGTAAGATCGTAGAAACCGGCACCCATGAAACATTATTGCAGCAAAATGGACTGTACACGGAAATGTATAACCGGCAACAAGTTGAAAGGGAAGATTAACACCTGGGTCAGAAACGCTGAAAATATTAAAAACAGTTAACGTTTAATAGCCAATTTTCCAAGCCAATCAAATTATTTTTAAAAAATCCCAATTATTTTGTCATATCGAAAACAAATTTATCTTTGTCAAATAAAGAAAATTAAAAAAATATACAGTGGCGTACGAAAACAATGATAAAAAAATGGAAAGCGTTTATAGCATCCGTGTAAAAGCGGGTAAACGCAGAACTTACTTTTTTGATGTAAGAGAAACCAGGGGTAATGATTTCTATGTTACCATTACTGAAAGCCGTAAACGTTTTGATTCTGATGGTTACGACCGTCATAAGATTTTTTTATATAAGGAAGATTTCAATAAATTTCTTCGCGGCCTCAATGAAACTGTAGAGCATGTGAAAACAGAATTAATGCCGGATTTTGATTTCGACGCTTTTAACCATGATACTCCTTATGAAGGCAATGAAGAAGGGCAGGTAAGTTCTGAGAATGGGGCAGAGGCAGTTACGAATGAAGAATCATCTAACGAATCTTCAACAGTTCCTACAATGTCTAACGAAATTAAAGAAGATCCAACTCCTTCAGCACCGCAGGACAATGGCCATTCTGAAGAAGTAGATAAGTGGTAATATTAACTTAATAACAAAAAAATTATATAAAAATGCCTTCATCTTTTTGAAGGCTTTTTTTATGCATATAATTAAAAAATGATACAGTTCCCTTGCATATAAAGCTGCCTATCACAAACTAGCTAAACACAACTTTCAGCCGATTCCAGATCACAATTTCTACAAGCCATACTTAGCAATCCGATGGGTTCTCAGAAGGTAAGCAGAAAACTCTTTGCTTCCCGACAATTGAAATTTAATTGCGGTAGATGGTTGCTTTGGCATATGACAATCAATGCAATTACTTTTAATACTTTCTCCAAGGCTGGCATATTTTGGGCAAAAATCATCTTTTTCAGGTTGATGGCAACTCATGCATTTTTGAGAATATACGGCAACGTCGGGGCTAGCATTTTGATGTGCAGCATGGCAATTACCACAGGTCATGTTTGTGCTTTTTATAAAACAAAGGCTTTTCTGCAGCAAAGAGAATTGGTTGCCGTGCACATCAATCTCTTCTTCAATTTGTTTAAATTTTGGCAGGAAGAAAAATGCAAGCGTGTCGCCCATTTTAAAGTTAAACCTCGACTTAATTTTTGGATTATCATTTCCCGAATGACAAACGGCACAGGCGTCTAACCTTTGTTGTTGAGTAAGTGCAGTGTTTCTAACCATAAATGCCGCAGCTTTTTGTGCCGGATGTTGAACATGGTAGTTTACATGATCGCCTGCAGGCCCATGGCATCTTTCACAATCTATTCCAAACATCAGTGTTTCTTTCTCAAATACCTGCACTGCACTGCCCGGAGCCCTGGGGTGTGTTTTTATCGCCGAACTGTGGCAATCCAGGCAATCTGTACTGATCGTTCTTCCAAGTTTAACAAAATCGTTTGGAAATCCCGGACTTGTTCCCCAGGCATTTACTGAAGAATAATGTGACAATGGAAGTTCATACAATTTATCATCCACCCAGTAACCACTCGTTTGTGCATATTTAAATCCAAATAAAACATCAAGTTTATAAGCACCATTTTCCTTTCCATTCTGGTATATAACCTGGTAATAACCATCGTCTCTTTTTTCCATAACCATTTTAGTAACGTTATTAAAAGAAAAGCTATCTTTTTCGTTGCTGAAATTTCCTTTAATATTTTTCGTAAGTGCCGCACTGGTGGCTTTACTGTGGGCATTATTAACAGAAGAATCGTAAATAGCCTGGTGGCATTGCCTGCAACTGGCTGCACCGGCATAAGCGGCACCTCTAAAATCCACTGTAGCTTCAGCCTTGTTCATGCAACGTGAAAGCAGCACAACAAATGCCGCAAGAGAGAATACCAGCATGATCGATTTTCTACAAAGCTTTTTCATAAATACTTAACGCATTCATAATTATTCCACCTTCATTTTTTTAAACGCATTGATCAGTCCGTTGGTAGAAGAATCATGGGATGTTACCACTTGATCGTTTTCCAGTTCTGGTAATATTTTCCCTGCAAGCTGTTTTCCCAATTCTACTCCCCATTGATCAAAACTGAATATATTCCATATCACTCCCTGTACAAATATCTTATGCTCGTACAACGCGATTAATTGCCCCAGGCTATATGCTGTGATCTTTTTTAATAAAAATGAATTGGTAGGCCGGTTGCCTTCAAAAACACGGTAGGGGTTTTCATTTGCTGTTCCGTTCATCAAAGCCTCCGTTTGTGCAAAAAAGTTGGATAACAGTTTCGCATGATGGTCGCCTATCGGATTATGCGATTGGGCCGGAGCTATAAAATCGCAGGGTATTACCTGCGTGCCCTGGTGTATCAATTGATAAAAAGCATGCTGGCCATTTGTACCGGGCTCACCCCAAATTACCGGGCCTGTTTCATAAGTAGTTTTATTACCAAGCCTGTCTACATATTTACCATTGCTTTCCATATTTCCCTGTTGAAAATAGGCGGCAAAACGGTGCATGTATTGATCGTAAGGTAAAATCGCTTCTGTTGATACCTGGTGAAAGTTTCTGTACCAGATACCAATCAAAGCCATCAGAACGGGGATGTTCTTTTCAAAAGATGTGTCCTTAAAATGTTTATCACTGGCATAAGCTCCCTGTAATAAAGATTCAAAATTTTTATAGCCAATTGTTAACGCAATTGATAATCCAATGGCACTCCACAAACTATATCGTCCGCCAACCCAATCCCAAAATACAAACATGTTGGCAGTGTCAATTCCAAACGCTGCAACATCAGTGGCGTTGGTGCTGAGCGCAACAAAATGTTTTGCTATATCTTTCTCCGTACCGCCATTTTGCAAAAACCATTCCCTGGCAGTATGGGCATTGGTCATAGTTTCCTGCGTAGTAAAAGTTTTGCTGGCGATAAGGAACAGTGTTTCTTCCGCATTTATTTTCTTAAAAATTTCGCTGATATGGGTTCCATCAACATTACTTACAAAGTAAGGCTGCATGCCGGGCTCCCAATATGGCTTCAGTGCCTCTGTAACCATTACAGGCCCAAGGTCGCTTCCTCCAATTCCAATATTTACAATGTACCGGATTTTTTTTCCTGTATAACCTTTCCAATTTCCGGAATGTAGCTCTTCGCAAAAATGCTTCATTTGCTCCAGCACTTTTTTTATTCCCGGCATTACATCATTGCCATCCAGCAATACAGCTTTGCCTGAAAAATTCCTTAGCGCTGTATGAAGCACTGCCCTTGATTCTGTTCCATTGATCTTTTCAGCATTGAACATAGCATCAATAGCATCGTTCAATTTACAGTCTTTAGCAAGTTGCAAAAGCAATTGGAGCGTATCAGCATCTATATCATTCTTAGAATAATCGAATAGTATATCTTCAAACTGCAGAGAAAAATTGTCGAATCTTTTTCCATCTGCTTCAAATATAGCCTGAATGGACTTCCTTTTATTGTCGCTAAATTGTTGTTGTAACTGCTGCCAGGATGGGGTGGTAGTGGGGTTAATTGTAGGAAACATGAATAGATTTATAAAATTGATTGACTGAAATGTAAGATTTTTAGTTGCTCGTTTGTAATGAATATTGAAAGTTACAGGTAATACTTATAAGATTTACTAAATTCCGCCTTCACAGATCTTATCACATCCTTTCAATGATGCCAATAAGTTCCTTCACCATACCGGGAGTTACATCCAGGTGCGTTACCATCCTTACCTGCGTAGGAGCTATCGGGATGCAATAGATGTTTCTTTCTTTCAGATACTCGGTAAAAGAGGCTGCTGAGTAATGATGTTGTACTTCAAAAATGAGAATGTTAGTTTCCACGGGCAACATTTTACCCACAAATTCTTTCTTAATAAGTGCAGCGGCTATTTCTTTTGCATGATAATGGTCTTCGGCTAGTCTTTTAAAATTATTCTCTATCGCATAAATACCTGCCGCTGCCAGGTAGCCGGCCTGCCGCATACCACCACCCATTACTTTCCTTATTCTCCTGGCTTTATTTATATAATCAACACTTCCTAACAATAAACTACCGACCGGTGCACCAAGGCCTTTGCTTAAACAAATTGAAATACTATCGAATATCTCTCCATACCAAAGCGGGTTTTCTTCTTTTGCCAGCAGTGCATTCCAGATTCTTGCACCATCAAGGTGTAGCTTTAAACTGTTTTTCAAACAAACCTGCTTAATTTGTTGAATATCAGTAAAATCATAGCAACCTCCACCACCTCTGTTTGCTGTGTTTTCCAGGCTAACAAGGCTGGTTTTGGCCCTGTGAATATCAATAGGGTTAACCGCTTCCGCCACCTGGTCGGCTGTTATCTTACCCCGGTTTCCGGCAATCGCTTTCACTTGACAACCACTATTTGATGCAATACCACCACCTTCGTAAATATAAACATGGCTTTGTGCCTCGCAAATAATTTCCTCTCCTGGTTGTGTATGACAGCGGATACCGATCTGGTTCGTCATAGTTCCGCTGGCACAAAATAACGCGGCCTCCATTCCAAATATTTCAGAAGCAAATGCTTCAAGTTGATTTACCGTAGGGTCTTCTCTGAATACGTCGTCGCCTACAGCTGCACTCATCATAGCGTTCAACATCGCTGGCGATGGCTTGGTAAAAGTGTCTGACCGTAAATCTGTTATCATCAAACAAAAATAAGAATTGAATCAAATTAACCCAGCAAGAATTTATAAAAAAGGCGTTTGATATTTAATTAAAAAATAATACAAAACGATTTTTTGCCAATTAATGTGTAATTTATACACCAATTTTCCATTTTCTGTGTAAATGCTATGAAATTCAGAATCTGGGTGTTATCTTTGCAAATGATTTAAAAGGAATTAAAGTATTTTCTTTCTTTTGCAACTTTCCCCCAACTAATATGGTCTATTTATTGTTTTATTTTGAACCTAACACTATACAATGAGGCAACTTAAAATCGCAACGCAAATCACCAACCGTGATTCACAGGCCGTTGAAAAATACCTACAGGAAATTTCAAAGATTTCCATGATCACTCCGGAAGAGGAGACCATATTGGCCCAGAAGATTAAAATGGGTGATCAGCGTGCTTTGGATAAGCTGGTTCAGGCTAACTTAAGGTTCGTGGTATCTGTTGCAAAGCAGTACCAGCACCAGGGGCTTTCGTTAAGCGATCTGATCAACGAGGGTAACCTTGGTTTGATAAAGGCTGCTCAGCGTTTTGATGAAACCAAAGGTTTTAAATTTATTTCTTACGCGGTTTGGTGGATTCGCCAGTCAATTTTACAGGCTTTAGCAGAACAGGGAAGATTGGTTCGTTTACCTCAAAACAAAATTGGAACCTATAATAAAGCAAATAAGGCCTATATGGCTTTTGAGCAAGAGCACGAGCGGGAACCATCTACCGAGGAATTGGCAGAGTTGCTGGAGATGAGTGAAACGGAGATAAATAATATATTCCAAAGCAATACCCGTCATACATCGCTGGATGCACCTGTGCATGAAGCAGAAGATGTAGCGATGGGAGACTTGTTAAAAGGAGCCGACGAAACGGATGAAGATGTAATGCATGATTCATTGAAAAATGAGATCCGCCGCGTATTAAAATCTCTTAGTCCACGCGAAGCGGAGATCGTAAATGCGTACTTTGGTCTTGATGGAGAAAACGGCGTTACAATTGAACAGATAGGGCAGAAATACGACCTAACGAAAGAGCGTATCCGCCAAATAAAAGAAAGGGCCATTAAACGCCTGCAGAAAGCAAGATACAGCGGCGCTTTGAAAGCCTATCTTGGATAATAATAATAATTTAAATTTTGATAAAGCCATTCTTTCGGGAATGGCTTTTTTTATATGGTTATTAAAAATTTACAAACTAGATTTGTTTGTAATTTAAAAACCTCTTCCTGCAATTGATGTATTTATCCAGGCATTTACTTTTATTGATCTTATCCGTATTGCTACATGGCCTGTTAAAAACCTCTGCAGCCGATAAAACTGATAGCCTCAAAAAAATCATCTACTCTTCTGCTCCTTACAAAGAACGTATAAAGGCACTATTTGCATTTGGTGAAAAATATTCTTTAATTGATTTTGATGAAACCCTCTCAATTGGCGAAGAAGGAATCCGCCTTGCAAAAGAAATGAAAGATCCTGCTTCTGAAGGCAACATCAAAAGATATGTTGGAGCTGCGTATTATTTTAAAGGTAACTATGCTGAAGCAGCGAAATGCTTTTACGAATCTATTAACCTGTTGGAAAATACAACACAGTTAAGAAACCTGGCACTCGCTTACAATGAATTGGCAAAGCTATATCGCAAAACCAGGATCCTGGACCGGGCCCTTATTAACTATGATAAAGCCTTAAATTTATTTACAACGCTGAAAGACAGTTCCGGTATTTCAATGATTCAAAATGAATCTGGTGTTGTATTTGAATATAAAAATGATTTTAATGAAGCAATAGCCAGGTACACCCGATCTTATGATATTGCATTGTCGATGAAAGACAATATGGGCGTTTCTTATGCCCTGAGTAATCTCGCCGGAGTTTATACGCTTCAAAAAAAGTATGCCGAAGCCGAAGGCTTTTTAAAACAGGCGCTCGAATTAAGAAGGCATCTTTCTGATCCCCTTGCATTAAGTGTGATGTATTCAGATGTGGCAGCCAACTATTTTTCTCAAAAAAAGTATAGTAAAGCGGTGCTCTTCCTCGATAGCAGCAACTTAATTGCTATCGCAATTGACTACCCTGAAATACAGGCGAGTAATTATAAAATGCTTTCCGATATTTCAAAAGAATCTGGTGATTTTCGGCTGGCTTTTAACTTTCTCGAAAAGCGTACAACCCTGCATGATAGCTTGCTGGATGTAGAAAAATTTAAGCAGATAGAAGCGCTGAATAATAAATTCGAAACCCTGAAAAAGGAAAAAGTTATTCAGCAACAGCAGTTTGAGATCAACAAAAGAAACTACTGGATAATTGCGGTTGTAATTTTTGTTATATTGGCCACAATCGCAGCTTTTTCTTTCTATAAAAAAACACAGCTAAAACAAAGGGCAAATATGCAGGAAGCAATTCTTTTGCAACAGGAGATGGCTACCAAAGCAATATTGGAAGCAGAAGAAAATGAAAGGCAACGAATAGCAAAAGATCTGCACGACGGTATCGGGCAAATGATGAGTGTTGCAAAAATGAATTTATCAGCACTGGAAACAAACCTGCAATTTGCCAACGAGAAACAACAAAACTCTTATGGAACTATTATAAAACTGGTAGATGAATCCTGCAGGGAAGTAAGAACTGTATCGCACAATATGATGCCAAATGCCCTCATAAAAAATAACCTGGCAGAAGCTTTAAGAACTTTTTCAAATCAACTGGACCATCCGGAATTAAATATCCAACTATATACCGAAGGGCTTGATAGCAAAATGAACGGGAATCTGGAAACAGTATTGTACCGGATTATACAGGAATGTGTAAACAACGTTATCCGGCATGCACATGCAACCGCACTGGATATCTCGGTAATAAAAGACGATGATGGAATCAGTGCAACAATTGAAGATAACGGTGCAGGATTTGATCCGTTAAGTGATGCACATGTTGAGGGAATCGGATTGAAAAATATCAGGAGCAGGGTACAATACTTAAAAGGTTCTGTAGAATTTGTTTCATCACCGGGCGCAGGCACCCTCGTTTCACTGCATATACCTAATAGTTAAATAAAATTAAAGGCTTATTAAATCAATATACAGGATGAAAGATATGATACGCATAGGAATTGTGGATGATCACCAGATAGTTATAGATGGGCTTGTTGCTTTAATTGCTGAAAACACCGGGATGGAAGTTGCTTTTATAACTACCGATCCGCTAAAGGTTATTGATCTATTAAAACAAACCCAGGTTGACGTGTTATTAACCGATGTAATGATGCCCAAACTGCCCGGCAACCTGCTGGCAAAAGAAGTAAAAGAGCAATTTCCTTTGGTTCATATTCTTGCCTTAAGTATGAGTGGAGCAGGGGATTTGGTAGACGAGATGATCAGAGATGCTAACATAGCCGGCTATGCGCTTAAAAACATAAGCCGTATAGAACTTTACAGGGCAATTGAAAAGATAGCGCAGGGAGGCATTTATTTTAGTCCGGAAGTATTAGAAGAGTTAAACAAAACCAGTTTGCAAAAAAAAGAAAATCTTCTTGTATCCCTCACCGGAAGGGAGATTGAGATTGTAAAGCTGATAGAAAAAGAAATGAACAACAAACAAATCGCCGCCAGCCTTTTCATCAGCGAGCGTACTGTTGAAACACACCGTAAAAATATTTTCAGGAAAACAAATACTAATAGCCTGATCGGGCTTATCAAATACGCATATCAGCACAGCCTGATTTAATAAAGTAACGTTTTTGCTTATCCGCTTTCTGTAGAGCCATTCGCCGGATATCGCCGAAGCAATGTTCAACAGTTTCCTTTTACCCAAGATTTTTCTTTGTAAAATACCCTCCACAGGGTATTTTATGCCTTTACATATAACGGCATCTTTGTGCCATTATTTATCAACCCATATTTAATTTTATGAAAAAAATCTTAACCTTCGCAGCTTGCTGCTTTTTATTAATGGTAGCAAATGCCAATAATATCCTGGTAAGCAATGCACAATTGAGCGGACAAAACACCACCGCCAACACAACCCTGGTAGGCTTTTCCGTTAGCTGGGAAAACAGCTGGCGTACCAGTACCAATGAGAACAATTATGATGGTGCCTGGATTTTTGTTAAGTTCAGGAAGAATGGCACAACCGACTGGAGGCATGCTACTATCAGCACAACAGGAAACACTCCTGCTTCAGGCGCGGCCATAACGGTACCGGCTGATGGAAAAGGTGCTTTTATTTACCGGAGTGCCGACGGTATCGGTAATGTTAACTATGCTGCCAATTCCCTTGTTTGGAATTATGGCGTAGATGGCATACTCGATAATGAAACTGTAGAGATCCTGGTTTACGGACTTGAAATGGTTTACATTCCTTCCGGTAGTTTCCAACTTGGAAGCGGAGGAACAGAAGCTAACGGTTTTATAGAAGGAAGTTTAACTTCTCCATACCTCGTTGCTTCCAATTTAGGCATCAACCTTGGCACAACAGCAGGCACATTAAACCCAAATGGCAATGGCACGGCAACGGGTACTATCCCGGCAACTTTTCCAAAAGGCTTCAATGCATTTTGGCTAATGAAGTACGAGTGCAGCCAACAACAATATGTTGATTTCTTAAATAACCTCGACCTTGCCAGGGCAACCATCAACAGGTCTCCCAGCATATTTACAGGAACTCATCCGGCATTGCTGGCACCACAACCCGAAAGAGGTATTGGTGAATTGGGCTATAACAGAATGGCAGCGTTTGCAGATTGGAGTGGACTTCGTCCTTTTTCAGAACTTGAATTTGAAAAAGCAAGCAGAGGCTTTAATACGCCTGCAGTTCCCAACGAATACGCCTGGGGCAACACCACCATCGTTCCAATCACCGCTGTATTAAACGACGGTGCAGTTGATGAAATTGTTAGTACACCGGCGGCGGCAAATGCCAGTATTTTAAGTGCATTCGGACAAAGGCCAGTAAGAACCGGAATTTTTGCACGTAGTACAGGTTCTGACAGAACGATAAGCGGAGCTACCTATTATGGTGTGATGAATATGAGCGACAATGTTTATGAAGTGTGTATATCAATGGTGAATGCACAGGGAAAAGCGATAGATGCAAACGTACACGGCGACGGAAACCTTGCAGCAGATGGCAGAACAGACATTGCTGCCTGGCAACCACATCAGGCATTTGGCCTCAGAGGATCAGCCTACAATAGTTCTTTAAATGCCGCCAGGGTATCAGACAGAGTTAATGCCAATATATTCACAACCGTTTACGGTGGAGATTCCAACCAGCCAAATTTCGGAATCCGCCTGGCTCGTACTGCCCCTTAATCATTTAAACAAAGCACTATGCAAAAGATCATTTTCATAATGCTGTTTGTTATAAATGGATTGATAACTTCAGCACAAAACAACCCCATATTCCAGGGTGGCGCAGGTGATGGTATAACCAAACGATCATTTGCACAGGCAGGAAGTAACATTTTTACTGGTGGTAGTGGCGATGGATGGATGAAATCTTCATTTACTCAGGCCAATACAAATATTTTTATCGGAGGAACGGGAGATGGGTGGAACAAAGCAAATTTCTCTCAGGCCGGAAATGCTATTTTCCGGGGAGGGGAAGCTGATGGGTGGAGCAAAACAACTTTCCTTCAGCCAGGAAACTCCATTTTTAATGGGGGCGATGGTGACGGCTGGAGCAAGACAACCTTCCTGCAGGCTGGAAACGCCATTTTTAATGGAGGAGAAGGAGATGGTTGGAATTCGACATCTTTTTTACAGCCAGGTAATAACATATTTAATGGCGGAAGAGGGGACGGTTGGAGCAGTACTTATATCCCAACAGGACCATTACCGGTAACCTTTATCTATTTTAACGCTACCAAACAAAATGAAATAACAGCCTTACTTAACTGGAAAACTTCCCAGGAGATAAATTCATCGCACTTTGAAGTAGAACGGAGCAATGATGCGGTTAATTTTACATACATCGGCAGGGTAACTGCTTCAGGCAATTCCAGTTCCGCTATCAACTATTTCTTTACCGATTACCAACCCGCAAAAGGATTGAATTATTACAGGCTTAAACAGGTAGACCTTGATGGAAAGTTTATTTATACGGCGGCAAGGTTGGTAAGGTTTGATCAGATAGATGAGGGGAAAGTAAAATATTACCCAAATCCAACAAATGGCATTTTAAACATCGAACTCACGAAAGAGATGCAGGCAGAGATGAAGATCATCAACATTTCAAATGCAGCCGGTATACTAGTAAAACAGTTCCGTGTGGCAGCCAATACCGAAGCGGTTGTACTTGTGAATATGAATAAATTTCCGAAAGGAGTTTATTTTATCCAGGTAAGAACAACAACTGTAAACAGTACCGGCAGGATCGTATTACTTTAATAATTTTCTGTGGTTTTAAGATTGGGGGCAGCTTTAGGGCTGCCCTTTTTACGTATTCAAAACACTAAATGAACGCTGGGTAAAATTACTTAAACCTTACCAATTCATATTACGATTTCAAAGTACATCTCCCGCATGAAAAAAATCATCAAACTGATTTATCAGCTGATTACTTTCTGCCAGATTTCAACCGTAAAATCTGTGTTAATCCGTTGAAACCTATCTAACGGCATCATTTCTAATCAATCTTTACCGTAAATTTGCAGAATGAATAAATTGATTTTTATTTTATTTGCATCTTTTCTCTTTTCCTGTGAAAAAGACATCAATTTTGACCTGCAGGAATCAGAAAATGTTTTAGTAGTGGATGCTGAAATTGAAAATGGAAAACCGCCAACAGTTATTTTAACCAAAAGCCTGTCGTTTTTTAGCCAGCTTGATCCGTCACTTTTTGATTCTCTTTTTGTACATGATGCAGAAGTGTATGTTTCTAATGGAACACTCACACACCGCTTAAAAGAATATGCTAACCCACTTATCCCGGGATATTCTGCATTTATATATAGTATCGACTCATCTTCTTTATCAACTGCTTTTGTAGGTGAATTTGATAAAATGTACACGTTGCGGATTATAGTTGATGGTAAAGAATATAATTCAACCACTCAAATACCCTTGTTAGCTGCTGTTCCTGATTCGTTTTATTTTAAACCTGCTCCGCTAAATCCTGACAGCAATAAAAGAGTAATGTTGGTAAAAGCAACTGACCCCGTAGGTTTGGGTAATTGCATCCGCTATTACACAAAAACAAATGATGGAATTTTTCTGCCGGGAGAAAATTCAGTAGCCGACGACCAGGTTATTGACGGTACAACTTATGAAGTGCAGTTACCTAAAGGTATCGATAGGAATGACCCACCAAAACCTGATAGTAATTTTTTTAAAAAAGGCGATACGGTTACGTTGAAATTTTGTAATATCAGCAGGCCCACTTTTAATTTTTGGCAAACCTGGGAATTTGCTTTTCAAAGCATTGGAAACCCATTTGCCCAACCAAATAAAGTGATTGGTAACATATCAAATGGAGCCCTTGGTGCTTTCTGCGGCTACGCTGCCTGGTATGGAACCAAAGTGGCTGACTAGTTAACAGATGAATTAGTAAAAAGAGAAAACACCTGAATGAAATTTACCAAATAATATTATTTCAAACTAATGATAATACGGGATCTCCCACTGCAACAAAACCGGTTTGAATCATAATCCTGAATCAAGAAGGGTAACCAAACCCGATAAATTTAAAATATGAGCGATAACATCACAGAAAAAGTAAGTTGTTTAATTATAGGATCCGGGCCTGCAGGCTATACGGCAGCTATCTATGTTGCCAGAGCTAATCTTAAACCTGTAATGTACCAGGGCATACAGCCTGGTGGGCAATTGACCATTACAACCGAAGTTGAAAATTACCCTGGTTATCCAGACGGTATCCAGGGCCCGGAAATGATGGTTCATTTTGAAAAACAGGCTGCCCGTATGGGTACTGATATTCGTTATGGAATGGCAACTAAAGTGGATTTTACCAGTCACCCGCTAAAAGTTGAAATTGATGAAGAGAAATGGATCGAGGCAGATTCAGTGATCATAAGCACAGGTGCATCGGCAAAATGGCTCGGACTGGAAAGTGAGCAGCGGCTGAATGGATACGGAGTTAGCGCCTGTGCCGTTTGCGACGGTTTTTTCTTTAAAGGAAAAGAAGTAGCGATCGTTGGTGCAGGGGATACAGCAGCAGAAGAAGCTTTGTATCTTTCTAAAATATGCAGCACCGTTCATATGATAGTAAGAAAGGAACAAATGCGTGCAAGCAAGATCATGCAGGATAGGGTGATCAATACGCCAAACATTAAACTTTACTGGAACTCGGAAGCGGATGAAGTGCTGGGTGATAAAAAAGTTGAAGGCCTGAGAATAAAAAATAATAAGTCTGGAGAAAAACAGGAAATTCCGATAAGCGCATTTTTTGTTGCCATTGGTCACGAACCAAATAGTACAATTTTTAAAGGTTGGTTGGAGATGGATGAAACAGGATATATAAAAACGATCCCCGGCACCAGTAAAACAAATATTGAAGGGGTTTTTGCATCCGGCGATGTTCAGGATAAAATTTACAGACAGGCGGTTACGGCTGCGGGTAGTGGTTGTATGGCGGCATTGGATGCAGAACGATACCTGAGTGAGAAGGGTTTACATTAAGTTGTTTAAAAAACTTGTATAAAATTACGACTGCTTATGAAGCAGGCAAATGCATTAATTAATATCGATATTTTTGATTACTATCAACCTCAATAAACTGGCTTTTTTCGCCCATCACGGCCTTCATGATGAAGAAGCGATTACGGGAACAAATTTCGAAGTATCTGTTTCGATAAGTTTTGATCCTGCAGGAAAAGTTAAGACTATTAACCAAACCATTAATTATGTGGAAGTGTACCAGGTAATTCAAAAACATATGAAACACCCGGTGGCGTTGCTTGAAATGCTGGCGGAAAATATTTCTGAAGAAATAGCTCAATTGGATAAACGCATAAAAAATATTAACATCAGCATTAACAAAATACATCCACCCGTAAAGAATTTTATCGGGGAGGTTGGTGTAACTTTTCAAAAAGCGTTTTAGTAAGATGAAAACAGCAGGAACATTCTTTTTACTCAGCTTTTTGCTGCTCTCTTTCTTTGTTCCACAGGCACAGGATATTACTACAAAACTTAAGGAAGCCAACCGGCTTGAAGCCATCCCTGACGAAAAAGCAGCACTATACGCATTTAAAGACATCCTGAAAATTCAACCATTAAATTTGTATGCCCTCACCAAATGCAGTGAGTTATGCAGCCGCATTGGCGGCCGCGAAGTGAACATTAAAACAAAAGACAGTTATAACCAGGCTGCAATAATTTATGCAAAAACTGCGCTTAAATTTTATCCTCAAAGCGACGAAGCCAATGTTGCGGTTGCCATTGCAGTGGGAAGAACGTTACTTAAGAAAAGCGGAAAGGAAAAAATTTCAATTGTAAAAGATATAAAACACTACGCAGATGCTGCATTAAAAGCAAACCCCCAAAATTTTAAAGCCTGGCATGTTTTGGGAAAATGGAATTACGAGATAGCAAATTTATCCACGGTAGAAAAAACGCTTGCAAAAATACTCTATGGCAGTTTGCCTGATGGCTCATTAAGAACGTCAATTGCTGCTTACGAAAAAGCAAGAGCAATCAATCCAAATTTTGCTTTAAATTACCTCGAGCTTGCAAAGGCCTATGAAAAAAATAACAACAGGCATAAAGCTGTTTCCTTGTTAAAAATATTATTAACCATCCCTGTTAAAACTGAGGATGATCCAAGAATAAAAAAAGAAGCAGTGCAATTGATAAGAATTTGGGAATAAAAGTTAAGGGCAATTAGCCCGCTTTTGCCAGTTATATAATTAACAAACATTACCAATACATTTGTCTCAACTCATTCAATATTTAATAAATAGTACCTATGCGCATATCAATTATCATTTTTTTTGCGATGCTATGCAACAATGCCACGGCTCAATCCAATTTAAATGTGCAAAATTCTGTGTATGATCCATATACTTTATTTACGCCGCTGTTATATGCCGGTACAGTAAGTGAATCCCGGTCGGCTACCGGAGAACCAAATTCGGGTTATTGGCAAAATAAGGCCGACTATGAGATCAATGTAAATATTGATACTGTGTTGAACAGGATAGCCGGATCCGTTACCATAACTTATAAGAATAATAGCCCGCTTGCATTACCGTTTATTTGGCTATACCTTGATCAAAATCTTTTTAATAAAAGCAGCCGTGGGCAGGCAAGGATGCCGGTAGGTAGTCGTAGCCGTTATGGTGATGCAAGCAGCGACTTTAACGGTGGTTACACTATAACATCCGTGAAACTGATACCATCAAATTTAAATGTTGATTATGTAGTGAATGACACGCGTATGCAAGTTCGTTTACCACAAAGCATTAAGCCTGCCGGGGATGTTATAAAATTAAAAATTGATTATTCATTTATTTTACCTGCTTATGGAGCCGACAGATGTGGTATCCTTAAAACTTTGAATGGAAATATTTTTGCAGTTGCCCAATGGTACCCTCGCTTGTGTGTTTTTGATGATATTCGGGGTTGGAATACAGATCCTTACCTTGGGCCAAGTGAATTTTATCTCGAATACGGTGATTTTGATTTTTATATCACAGCTCCCGCATCCAATATTGTAGTTGCCAGCGGAGAATTACAAAATCCGGCAGAAGTACTTACAGCATCAGAATTAGCCCGCTACAATGAAGCAAAAAAAAGTGACCGCACAGTAACCATACGATCTGAAAATGAAATGGCCGGCATAAACTCCAAAACGAAACCAGGCATGTTAAAATGGCATTATAAAATGAGCAATGCAAGAGATGTTTCCTGGTCTACTTCAAAAGCTTTTATTTGGGATGCCGCAAAGATCAACCTGCCTTCCGGAAAAAAATCTCTGGCAATGAGTGTATACCCGGTAGAAAGTAAAGGAGAAAAGGGATGGGGAAGGGCTACAGAATATACTAAAGGAAGCGTAGAAAATTATAGCAGGCGATGGTTCGAATACCCGTATCCGGTAGCTACTAATGTTGCTACTAATATTGGCGGAATGGAATATCCCGGTATCGTATTTTGTGCCGCCGGAGCCGGGGAAGAAGGTTTGTTTGGAGTAACAGACCATGAGTTTGGACATACCTGGTTTCCCATGATCGTTGGAAGTAATGAACGCCGTTATGGTTGGATGGACGAAGGATTTAATACATTCATCAATTCTTTTGCTGATGATGATTTTAACAAAGGCGAGTACAAGGCTGGCAAACCCAATATGGAAGATGTTGCAGCCAATATATTTGATGCCGGCAGCGAAAGCATCATGCATACTCCCGATGCGATGAAAGAAGCAAATATTGGTGTGGCGCTTTACTTTAAACCTTCCATAGCTTTAAGATTACTCCGCGATTTCGTTGTTGGACCCGAAAGGTTCGACTACGCTTTTAAAGCCTACATAAATAAGTGGTCCTTTAAACACCCTACGCCCTGGGATTTTTTTAGAACCATGGAAAATTATACTGGTGACGACCTGGGCTGGTTTTGGAAAAGTTGGTTCATAGAAAATTATAAGCTTGATCAGGCAATACGTTCCGTGAACTATGAAAACAACCTGCCTTCCAACGGAGCCATTGTAACAATTGAAAATCTTCAGCAAATGGCAATGCCAGTTTTGTTGAGCTATGAAACCGTATCAGGGAAAAAGGGAAACCTGGTATTGCCCGTAGAGATATGGAATAATACGGCGACATTTAAGGTAAAGATCCCATCGGTAGAGCAATTAAAGTTGGTAACAATTGATATAGACAAAGACTTCCCTGATATTAATTTTAAGAACAATAGCTGGAGTAAGTAAAAAAACTTTTCAGGCGAGTGCCATGGATGCAGGAAATGGGGCTCCTTAATAGAAATGAAAATAGCCGGTGAGAACACCGGCCACTATCAATGGAAGTAATTACTTCAGCAAACAGTAGAGGTAAACAAGGCCGTTAGTAACTACGCTCAATTCTTCATTTTAGCTTTCCCATGGCTATAATAGCCGCAGGCAACCATTTTTTATCATTGCTGTAAGTTCCACCTGAATCTGATGTCTCATATTCAAGGGCTACAGCCAGGATGGCAATATCGCCTGTGCCGGCATTCGTCTGCAATTCAAACGACTTTGCAGGCACAGGAACATTGTTGTAAATAAAGCTGTATTGTTCTGTACAGTAACTGTACGGGTTGGGAGCGTTCCGAAAAGGTGACGTCACCGCAATCAGCTTTATGTTCACTTTCATCGTACGGAGAGGGACTTTAATATCAGTTTTAGGATTAATTTCCGGAATAACCACAGTGATCCTGCTATTACCACTATCGCTAACCGTTATAGTTGCTTTTAAATAATCTCTTATATCTACTTCTGTATTTAGCTGACACATACTGCTGTGCGTAGCTGATAATACCCAATTTTTCTCCTCATGCTGTGCCGCATATTCGTTTCTCATCCATCCTCTCACTTTATTGTACACCTCAAGCTTAAAAGGGAAGAGGAAACTTTTGCTCATCATCTTAGCCATGCCCGATCCATATTTTGAAACTGTTCCAAAAATGGTATTCAAAGGATTGGGTGGCTGGTTTCTTTTTTTTACTCTTTTTTTCGGTTTTGTACGGATGTAATTCTTTCCATTCACCGAATAAAAAACAACATTGCCCACCAATCCACTAATTCCTTCTGCTGTTATTCTAGCCATCTTTTTTGTTTGAAACCATTGCTGTCATTGATTTCCCGCCACCTAAATCTCTTTTAACCAATACCAGTTCCAGGTAAACTTCATATCAAATATACATATATTATACATACAAAACACATTTAACCATATTTTTTGTGGAAATATATGTATTTACTGTGGGAATACTGTGTTTTAGCCAGGTATCTGATGCGATCTTATCCTTAAACATTTGTTGATATGGAACCGATAGAGTTTCGGGCAGGCAAAAAAAATGAGCTGTAGCACGCTACAACTCATTTAATACATTTAATAAAACAAGGAGAATCTAACCTGCAGCGATTGCTGCGGTACGCCATTTACCTTTTTTGAGATAAATAAATGACATCAGGAAAATAGATGTCCAGTAAATAAATTCATTGCTCCAGGCTACTGCAAGGGAAACATAATTCAACTTCATAAAATACCAGGTGTATGCCAGGTAAAGCGTGATAGCAAATATTTCAATCAAAAGATTCATTTTTGTTTTACCCGTACCTGTTACACCATTGAGCCAGATGTTGGCAATGCTCATAAATAACAACCCCAATGATACCATCCGGATCACAGGAATACCTTCGGTAACAAAAGCCTCGCTTTGGCCAAACAACCGGAAAAACTGCACGGGAAAAAGGTTCAACAGGCTCACCATTATAAAACAAAACCCAAAGCTGAGGTACGTGATCTTCATGATAACTTCAATCACTTTATCTTCTCGTTTTTGCCCCATCAGGTTGCTTACCATAACGTTGCTGGTGCTGGCAAAAGCCCAAACGAACACACCTACCAATCCAAATACATTACGCATGGTGTTACTGATCGCTTTTGCAACCGGACCCCTGGTTTCGATGAGCAAAAAGAAAACCAGCCAGGTAGTGACACTTATCAGGTATTGAACTACTAACGGTATGGATACCCGAAATATCTCTTTACTTAACACTGCATCAAATTTAAAATGCTCCAGTAAGTGATACTTCTTTTTTAAACCGGTAAATATCAATACAGAAAACACTACGATCATCCCGGTAAATTCCGCAATAATTGATGCTACAGCAGCGCCGTTAAATCCCATTTCGGGAAAGCCTCCATGCCCAAAAATCAGGAGGTAATCGAAAAGGATATTCGTAAGTGCCTCGAATATAAAACCTATCATCAGGTAACGGCTGTTTAATGATGCCACAAGGAAGGCATTTCCCATTTGAAAAAGATATAAGAAAGGCAATCCCCAAATACGAATCTTTAAAAAACTCATCTCCTCGGGGTAAGCTACAGGATCAGCAACCCTTTCCATTATAAATGGTGCAATCAGCCACGTAAATAAAATGCATACAACTGCAAATTGCAGGCAAATCCTGATACCCTGTGCCAGAATCACCCTAAAAGTATCACTGTTACCGCTGCCGGCATATTTTGAAAATACTGTTTGCATAGCATTATTCAATCCATTGCCTGCAACCGCAAAAATTAAATAGAACACTCCCGTAATACCCGCATTTCCAAGCGCCTCGCTACTTAGCCTTCCTAAAAAAATACTGTTAGTGAGCATATTTAGCTGGGGTATCAGTATAGCCAGGGTAATAGGTAAGGCGATAGAGAGTATCTGCCTGTTATTTACCTTCACTTTTAAATCGTTTATCGCACCCATACTTTCCATAAGTCAGTAAAATTATCTTATTTTGCCACCCTAAATAAATCATTTTTGAAAACGGCATTCAACATACCACCTGAAAATGTGGAAAAAGACACGCTTCATTTACTGGTAGAAACAGGTGTATACGGAATTTCATTTACCTGCTTCGCGAAAGCACCTGTTGCGATAAAAGGTATTTCGGTCTATAATTTTTCAGGAGACAATTTTGAGGCAGACATAGTAGCGTCTCTGAAAGAACAAGGAAGCTTATTTAAAGGGATTGCTTCTGTAACAGTTTGTTATGATTTTAAGGAATCTGTTTTAATTCCTGATAAATTTAACAATAACAACATCGCTGACTTTAGCCTGTCCTTATTATACGGAGAGGATCTGCATACTGTAAAGCTTAACGACCATATAACTACAGCAGGTATTATAAATGAATATCGGATAGAGAAAAATTTTAAAAAAATAATTGATGAGTATTTTCCATCCGCAACAATATTCCATTCTACCAGCCTGCAGGTAGAACAAATGAGTAATGCTGAAAACCTTTTACGTTGCATCTTTTTTCACAATTCAATTAAAGTAATATTATTTAGCGAAGGAAAATTGATGCTGGTGCAGCAATACTTCTATTCTAACCCTGAAGATGTGGCCTATCATTTATTAAATGCGTGTGAGCAAAATTCAGTGTCGCCATCCACAATTCCATTAGTGCTTAGCGGAATGATTGACGAACAATCGAAATTATTTACAGGTATCTATAATTATTTCCTTCACATTTCTTTTGATTCTCCCGGCGAAAATAATTTTGTAGCCGAAGGGGTAAAGGACCTGCCAGCCCATTATTTCAGTCATATAATTTCTTTGGCATCATGCGTATAATAAGTGGTATTCATGGTGGCAGGCGTATCTCACCTCCATCCGACATGCCTCATACAAGGCCAACAACCGATATTGCCAGGGAAGGGCTGTTCAACATTCTTCAGAATAACCTGGATATTTCGGAACTAAAAACGCTTGACCTGTTTGGCGGAACAGGCTGTATCAGCTACGAACTTGCCAGCAGGGGAGTAAAGGATCTTACTATTATTGAAAAAGATGCTAAGATGTATGAATTTATCAAGAAAACATCTTTATCATTAAAATTCGATTACATTAAAATTTTAAAATCGGATGTCTTCAGGTTTATAGAGACCTGTTCCGAAAAATACGATTTCATTTTTGCCGGTCCTCCATATGCATTAACTACCATTGATGATCTTCCCAGGATTGTATTTGAAAAGGAGCTGCTAAATTCGGGTGGCTGGTTTGTGCTTGAACACACTCCACGAAACGATTATAAAAAAACAGCTCATTACAGAACGGAACGAAACTATGGCACAACGATATTTTCTATCTTTGTGATGTAATGAATGTAATAAAGATTTCCGCAATGAGATTTCAGCAACAGGCTTTAAGCTGTTAATCCTTGGAAAACCCAGAAGAGGCTAAATTAGCAGTTGAAAATGAGTGACTGTTGTGTTCTATAGGTTGGGTAATTGGTTAACCGTAAATAATTTTAGACATTTTGCTTAAAAGTTTCAGATACCTTCTCTTCCCTTTTTCACTTTTGTATGGTGGATTTATCTTGTTTCGAAACTGGTTATTTGATAAAAATATTTTAAAATCGTCTTCCTTTAATTTCCCGATCATATGCGTGGGTAACCTGGCTACTGGTGGAACGGGAAAAACACCGATGACGGAATATCTGGTTGAAATCCTTAGAGAACAATATAAAACGGCAACCCTTAGCCGCGGATACAAAAGAAAAACAAAAGGTTTTGCTATTGCGAATGATAAAACCACCGCTATCGAAATTGGAGATGAGCCAATGCAATTTCATGAAAAATTTCCACAGGTTACTGTAGCCGTAGGTGAGGAGCGGTTTGAAGCAATACCACAAATATTGCATGACAGGCCTCAAACTGAAGTAATCATTTTGGACGATGCTTTTCAGCACAGAAGTGTAAAAGCAGGACTCAATATTTTGCTTACGGAATACCACAACTTAT
>JANOCC010000087.1:0-10466 GCA_031411955.1 Ferruginibacter sp. | reverse complement strand
AGCTGCTCCTGCAACCGTCCATGTATAAGAGGTGGCATTTGCAACGGGATCAATAGAGTAAACAGCTGTTGCAGGCAACCCAATGAATGGGCAAGCATCAGTAGGGCCATTGATCACTGTTGGAATTCCCGGAACTATTTTCAACACTTCAAGTGAACTTGCACCGCTGGTGCAGGCAGAAGGCGATTCAGCAGTTACAGTAAACAGACTGTTCGTTAAGGCAAAAGTATTATCAAAAACTACTTGGATACTTGTTGTTCCCTGTCCGGATATGATGGTTGTACCTACGGGCACGTGCCATGTATAAAAAGTGGCTCCTGCCACAGGGGCTATTGAATAAACAGATGGCGTAGGACTTCCTACCAGTGGACAAACATCCGTTGGTCCTGAAATAGCACCAGGTGTTGCAAGAACAGGGTTAATGGTCAGGGTAACGGGGGTCCTATTTGGACTGATACAGCTACCATTAGACGCTTCTGCATAATAAGTTGCCGTACCTACCCCGATCAATGCTGGTGTAACGATATTTCCGCCTGAAGGCGCATCGAACCATGTGATCGTAGCCGGTGAACTGGCTGTAGCGATCAGGGTTTGTAAAGGATCGCCATTAGCACAAACGGTTTCGTCGCCACCACTAACCGGTTCAAGCGGAGACGCCTGTATGGTAAGGGTTACTGCAGTCCTGGTTGCGCTTACACAACTACCGCTGGATGCTTCTGCATAATAAGTAACCGTTCCTACACCTATTTGTACAGGAGAAGCAACAATGTTACCGCCTGATGCAGCATCATACCAGGTAATGGTTCCGCCAGTTGCCGTTGCCGTTATGGTCTGCTCAACATCGCCGTTATAACAAACAGTCTGATTGCCGCCACTTGTTGGTGCAGGTACTGAAGCTGGCTGGTTGATCAACAGCGCTGCGTTCAGGATCACTACGCAGGAAACATGAGCCGCATCACGGATCTGCACATTGTATGTGCCACCTGCAAGTGCGGTGAAACTTCCGGAAGATTGCCAATTAGCGCCTCCATTGATACTATATTCGTACGTACCAAATCCCCCCGTGGGTGAGGTGATCGTAATGGTTCCGTTACTTACACCACAAAGCGCATCAGATGAATTTACTGTGGCTCCTAATACCGCAGGTTCTATCAGTGTTAATGCGGGGTTCAGGGTAATGATACAGGCAACTTGTGCAGCATCACGGATCTGTACAGTATATCCTGTAGCGCCGAGTCCGGTAAAAGATCCAGAGTTTTGCCAGCTGCCACCACCGTTGATACTGTATTGATATGTACCATATCCACCTGTTGGTGAACTGATCGTTATTGTTCCATCGCTTGTTCCAAAACAGGTAACATCAGTTGAATTAACTATTGCATTCAGAACAGGCGGTTGCGTAACTGTAATGGTACCGGAGGCGACAGTACATCCGCCGCTTGCCGTAATCACTACGGAATAATTTCCCGGGGCGAGCCCTGAGATATCTTCCGTTACTTCACCATTTGACCATAAGTAGGTAAAGGGTGCAGTTCCACCTGTTGTGGTAATATTTATCGCACCATCATTGCTGCCATTGCAACTAACATTGGTGATAGAAGGTGCATTGATTGTTGGAGCTACACAGGCCTGTACTTCTGCTACCTGGAAATCACCAAATGCAGAAATAGCTGTACCCTCTGTGCTGGTAGCGGTCCTGGTTCCGTTTGTAGTTGAGAACCAGCTGCCGTTGTATCGTTTCACAATAAGATTAGCTGTAGTAACGCCTGCATCAATATCATTGGAACCAACCGGCCCGATGAAATTAAATGTGGCACTGTAACCGATTGGGGCAACCGTAGAATTGGTAATGGTCCAGAACCTGTTTACACTCTTTGCAGGATCCAGCCCTGAAACCGAAGACGGGCTGATATTGGGATGGTCTCCTGCTGTTGTACTGGCAGTAATTTGACCACCGGTTGTGATGGCTGTTGTAAATGCCAGCGTAGCAGGTGTATAATTTGTAGCATCGCCGATATAAAAAGTACCGGTAGGCGTTCCCGTTGGAAATATATATCCCTGGTTACCAAAAATATATTTTCCGGCTGCCGCTGTTGTAGAACTTGCAGTAGCTGCCAGTATAACTGTGTTTGAACCGGTAGTGATCTTACCGTTGGTAAACGTTAATGAACCGGCCCCGCCGTTTACATTCACATTACCGGTAAGTACAACGCCGGCTGTATTGTTAATGGTTAGATTATTAAATGCAAAAGCAGGAACGTTCTGTGAGCCCGTTGTACCATTAAAGCTTACCGTACTTCCGGTATTGGTATATGAAGTAGTTCCACCTGCGGGAGTGAACACGCCTGCAATTCCTATCGTACCCGCATTGGCCAGAGTTATGGCCCGCGTTCCGTTGAGTGTGGTGGTAAGGTTACCATAATTCTGCGCAGAGATTGTTTGCGCAGATGATCCTGCATAATTAACAGTGCTGGTAGCCCCAAGTGTTACCGTTCCAAATGCTGTTGGAAAAGCACTGGAAGTTCCGCCGAGGTTAAAGAAAGCTGCATTGGCAACCTGGAAAGTGCGGGCGGCATTTCCTACAATAGCAAAGCCTCCGTTATTTAAAGTACCACTTTGAACCCGCAGGTTACCGGTAACGTTAGTTGCAGTGATGGCAGCACTTAAAGTTGCTCCCACACCACCTGTTGTATTAGTATGAAGGTTATGATAAGCACCTGCCCCAAAGAAATTGATTGTTTGAGCAGTGGTATTGTCTGCATAATTGAAGATACTGCCTGTTGTACCGGCAGTAAGTGTTGCCAAATTTGCACCTGTAAGTGAGCCCTTAAGATTTAATGTTCCTGTACCGCCTCCAGTCGACATATCAATCAGTTTTGTAGCTGCCAGGGCTGCTGCAAAACTGATACCGCCGTTAGCATTTAAAGTTCCTGTTGTTATTAAGATTCTGCCTACACGCGTAGCCGTGGCATTGGTTCCGACAAAAGTTATGGCTCCGGAAACGGAAGTTGTCGTTGCATTAATATTCCAGGAATTTGTAACAGATGCTGCCGGCTGGTTAATCGTTACTGCACCGTTCACTGTTAAAGTTCCACCGGTTTGATTAATCGTGTTTGCTAAAGTTCCTGTCGCATCACCTAATATGATTCCGTCAGTTACTACTGTACCAGAACTTATATTAATAGTACCATTTAATGTACCGCCACCACCAACACTAATTCCGCTGGTTACTGTAAGACTTCCGCCATTTACATTCACTGTTCCACCAGAATTTAGCAATCCTGCATTGGCAATCACCGTTTGTCCGTTAGTAGAAAAAGAACCAGCAGTATTAAACATTGCCCAGAAATTATCATTAACTGTAACTGGGCCGTTAGCCGTAACCGTTGCTGCATTTAATGTAAGTATGCTTAATGCAGATGCAGGACCTGTACCGGTACGCAGGGTTTTTGTTGTACCCGTCATTTGCACATGTGAACGGACTGTATAGGTAAATAAACCGGTGATGTCAATATTTCCACCTACCGTTATTTGTCTGCCGGTTGCATCCCAGTTTACGCTGTGTGTAAAGGTTCCGTTGGTAGAAACAGTAAAGTTATTTGTGATCCCGTAACTGGCATCTGTTGCCTGCACGATCAGGTTACCCTGGGTTACGGTAAGATTATTTGAAACATTAAATGCTGTTGTCTGGCTGGTAACCGTTGTAGCTGATGTAGTTTCATTAATAGTTAAGTTGTAAAAAGTTGTTGCATTACTACCATTGATAAGTTGTGCACTGCTACCCGTAGTAGTTACCGTATTGGTTCCGGGTGTGAATGTACCGCCGTTTCTCGTAAAATTACCTCCTACATTGGTATTGGCACCTGCTATATAAGTACCTGCAGTGTGGGTTAAATTGCCATTCACATTTAAAGTTGCCGGAGCTGTAAAATTACCCTGCGTTAATGTTAAGGCATTTGTTGTAACCGTTGTTGTACTGCCACCTGTATTCAACAATTGACCCGCTGTTTTATTTACGATAACGTTATTAAAGGTTTGACTTGCAGCTGTACCATTGATGGATTGCGCCCCTGTACCATCAAAAGTTACCGTACCTGTTCCGGCTGTAAATGTTCCACCGTTGTTTGTCCAGCTACCACCGATAAGTATAGCAAAATTACTACCTGATACATCCAGTGTTGTACCTGAGGCAATGGTAAGTGTTCCTCCCATATTAACCGCTGCGCCCAACGTAAGCGTTTGCCCGGAAGTAAGATTTTCATTCACGTTATTTAACCCGGTGCCAAGTATTTCCGAACCGGTCGTTTTAGCATTACCGGTATAATTTACATTGTATGATCCTGCACCCTGCGGCGTACCGGTCATCGAGCCGCCACTGCGGTTGATGGTTGAGGTAGAAGCCATGGTTAGATTGGAAGCTGCGGCAAAAATACCGTTGGTTAAGTTTACCGTACCGGCATTTGCGATCGTGCGGGCTGCACTCAGTGTGACGGTATTACCCGGGTTGTTAATCGTAATTGAACCTGTTACATTGGTAGGATAACCAGTACCTGTATTTTGATTAGCGCTTCCGTTATAAATATAATTTCCGCCAACATTATATGTTCTGGCGGTTGTTTGAATGTTTCCCGATGCAGTACCTGCACTTACAATGCCATTAGGGGAGGTAATACCAAGGCTACCACCGGAAGCCAACGTAAATGTTCCTGCACCCGTAATTGTTGTAGCCGCTGCGGCCATTTGCAATGTAGTTCCGCTAGGCACAGTAAAATCAACGGTGTTTGTTATAGTTGAACCGGAAGTATATGTTTGAATAACGCCTCCGCTAAAATTAATACTATTGGTAGCCGTACCACTTTCAGTAAGCGTACCTGCAGAAGCCGTAAAATTTCCATCTACATTTAAGGTAGTGGAGCCGCCGCCGCCATTCATATCAAGTGTTCCTCCGGTTAAAGAGAAATTGCCATTTACATTAATTGTCCAGGTATTAGAGCCTCCTGTACCAGCAAAGAAAAATTCTCCCCCACTCTGGCTGAAATTACCAGCAATCGCCAGTACATCAGTTACACCAGCATTTGAAAGCCTTAAAGATCCCGTATTTGTGTTAATTACAGTGAAATTTCCGTTAACTACGGTAAGGTTACCGATCAAAGAAAAATCGCCGGTTTGTGTAGTACTATTCCATGTAAAGTTTCCAAAAGATTGAGCAAATGTAGTAACTGTGGGAACTGTAGTTGTAACACCGGTAATGGTACAGGTAGAAGCTGCGTCCCATGTGGCTGTTGGTATATTGCCGGCGTTTCTGTTATGTATATAATTCCCTCCGGATCCAAACGCCAGCGTTCCTGTGGTTGTTAATGCACCTGAACCACCAGTAGTTTCCAGCGTTCCATTAACTGTAAAATCGGTTCCGGCCCCGTTTGCAATAGTTAAAGTAACATTGTTAACTGTCACTTTTCCACCTACATCAACTGTAACTTGGTCTACCGTAACATTTGCAGTAGCTGTAACTGTATGTGGACTGCGGATAGTGATAAAACCACTACCATTTGTTGGTGTGCCCTGTCCGGCTGTTGGAGTAACCCAGGTTGAGCCGTTATATCTTTCCCATGTAGTAAGCACGTTCCAGTTGGTTGAGGCCGCAGAACGGTAATCTCCCGTAAATGGCTGAGCGAAGCTATCTGTGGTAAAAAATAAATTTGCCATCAGCAACAGCATGCCGGGCAGGATGGATCTTTTTATCCAATTTTTCATAACGTTTAGTTTGGTAAGGTAAAGGGAAGGTTTGGCAGTTTTTAATGAGCCGGAAAATAAATGAGGGTAAAAAACTTTCATGTGTACTATTTAAAATTTTGTTTAGTTGACTATCTACAACACGTAGAAAACCAACTAACATAGTTAGAGGCTTCCATAACGCAAGAGTATTAAATCTAGTATGTTTAATTAAATCTTATAATGAAAAATCTCCGCTTTTAATAAATGTCATGTCTTAAAAAAGTGGATTTGATTGTTTTTGCAATAAGCACATAATTCCCGCAGGTTTGACATAGGAATTGTAAGACCGTATAAATACGGTGTAAAACTAAGATAGCTTTTTTAGAAAACCAAGAATATGGAGAACAAATATGTAAATAATACTATTTATGTGGTATTTTATAGGCAATGAACCCCGCTTGTTGAGGAATATCCTCCTCAAAATAGTGTCATGATATGCTGATTTCTATTTTGAGCCATCAGCCGTACATAAAAAAAGAGTGTGCCAACTTTTATTATTGACACACTCTGACCCTTTATTGCATTCTGGAAAAGTTATATACCGGCTATCGGTATCTTCGGCTTCACAATAATTATAAAAGCTGTATTGCCTTATTTAATACTTGTAAAGCGCTTCATGCGTAATAAAATAATTTCTACTTTTTGTAAAAGCATTAATTGAATTTACCGGCAAAAGTGCCGTTGCTTAACGAAAGTGTTTCGGTTCCGTTAATATCCTTTACTGTTGCTGTAAAAGTGCCTTCAATTTCTGTTGCAGTTAATTTAGTAATAGTCAAAGATCCCGATTCGGAACCATAAGTGGTACCTGTTGAGGCGCCATTACCACTCGATAAAGTTATTGTGGGCAAAATAGTGGCGTTATTTGGTAATGAAAGGTCTGCGGTCAAATTTCCACCACTTGTGCTTGCATCTCCCGGAGCAATAATAGTAATTATTACAGTGCGGGTGCTTGTACCGGAAATTTCGGTGCCGGAAAGACTCACATTTCGAAGAACGCCACTGGAAATTGTTTGAGCAGAGTTGGTTACTGAATTACTTAAAGAGAAAGAGGATCCTCCTGCAAAACTTCCTGTATTATTAAAAGAAATAGAAGATTTTCCTGCATCCAGGTTGCCAGAACCTGTAGTGCCTGCAGGACTATCCTTTTTGCAAGAAGAAATAGATAATAATAATACAAGTAAACTAAAGAAAGATAAATGGGTGATTTTTTTCATTTTGATTAAGTTTTTAATTTTAAAATGCAATATTATAAACAACACAGCCCGATTAAAATACCCTGCCGCGGGTATTTTAATCGGGATCTATTTATAACTGCTTCTAAAATCAACTTCCATCACCCAACCATACCTTAAAATCTGCAGCTCTTTCTGTACTTACAATGGTTTCATGTTTGCAGGCCGGTTTTAATTTTATCAATACACGGCTCTTTGTATAGGTGAACATTTCTGTGATAGCATTAATACAAACTATAAATTGCCGGTTGATTCTGAAAAACAACCGTGGTTCCAGCATCGATTCCAGGCTATCCAGGTTAAAGTCGATAACATATCTCCTGCCGTCAAAAGTTGTAAGAAAATTCACTTTATCTTCTGTATTAAAATAGGCAATTTCTTCAACCTGAATAGTTTTAATATGTTCGCCATACCTCACAATAAACCTGCTTTTATGAGCATTGGCCTGTGTGGTATAAGCCTTCAATAACTTAGTAATATCCATTGGTAAATTTGCAGCACCAGATCTAAGCGTTTTAAACTTATTAATGGCAGCAACAAGTTCTTCTTTCTTTATCGGCTTTAGCAGGTAATCAATGCTATTTAACTTAAAAGCGTCTATCGCATACTGATCATAAGCAGTAATAAAAATTACCGGGCATTTGAGTTTTATTTCTTTAAAAATCTCAAAACTGCTTCCATCAGCCAATTGAATGTCTGAAAATACCAGGTCAGGCTCTTCATGTTTTCTAAACCAATTAATAGCACTTGAAACACTAACGATTGAATCGAGTAATTCAATTTCTGGTTCAGCTTCTTTGATCATTTTTAGTAATCGGTTTGCAGCTGGCTCTTCATCTTCCAATATCAGTATCTTAAGCATTGGTATTATTTTAATAGTGGAATTGATACAGTAAAGTGTTTCCCGTTGTTTGTTATTATAACCTTCTTTTTTGTCAGCAATTCAAAACGGCTTATGATATTTTGCAAGCCCATACCGGTACTTTTCTCGTTAGTCATCCTCGGATTAATATTATTACTGATCGTTAAATAGTCTTCTACATTAATCTGTAATTTGATAGCAAGCGGAGTTTCTTTAGAAACCGCATTGTGCTTTATTGCGTTCTCTAAAAGCAACTGCAGGGTAAGAGGTGGAATTAAAAACAATTCTTTTTGTGTGCTGGTAATATCTGTTTCCACTTTTAAATGATCTCCATATCTTTTTTGTTGAAGAAAGGAATAGGAAGAAAGTGCTTCCAGTTCGTCCTTCAGGGAAATCACTTCCTTATCCCGCTGAATTACCACATTCCGGAAAAACTCCGACAATTGTTCTGCATATTCAACCGCACGCCCCGGCTCTTCTTCAATTGTAGAGATAAGGGTATTGAAACTATTGAACAGGAAATGTGGATTTACCTGGCTACGAAGAACTTCAAATTGAAACTGAATATTTTCACTTCGCAATCTTTCATTTCTTTTTAACGAAATTTCGCGGTTGCGAAAATACAGGTAGATCAGTGAGCCCAATAATAAAATGCAAGCTGCAATAAACCAATAGGTTTTATAAAATGCCTGCCTGATGGTGAAATTATAAACAGATTCACCGGCATTTTTAAAATTCCTGTTTAATGAAGCCTGTATGCGGAAAGTATATTTTCCGGGAGCAAGCTTTGGAAAGTTCTTACTCCGATCCCTGGTTAAAATCCAACTACTGTCCAGCCCTTCTAATTTATATTGGTAAAATAAGCGGGCTGGATCGGTATAATATAATCCTGTATAACTAAAAGTAAAATTATTCTCATCGTGGCTAAAAATGTTGGAAGCATTGTCGTCAATATCATTTAAAAAAAGCTGGATAGATTCTATAATTGCCGTAGGCTTTTGTAGTGAGTTTATTGGAAATGTATAAGTAAGTATTCCTCCCCTTGTACTTACCATTACGTTTCCGGCGGTGTCTTTTGTAACAGCGCCCAGGTCTTCAGCATTTATTTCCTGGATACCCATGCTGTTCCTTACATAAGAAATATTGCCGGTTAACGGATCTATAATGTCAAGCCCTTTGTTATGTACCGCTATTATATTTCCTGCTCTGTCCGTTTTTAAAACAGAAATATTATTATCAATCAGCCCTTGCTTAACCGAAAAGTTTTCAAAGTTTTTTCCATCGAATTTGTAAATTCCTGCATTGGCCGTACTAAACCAAATATTACCTTTTCTATCTTCAGTTAGTGAATAAATACGATCATCTTTAATTTGCGATTTATTATTATAATAGGTAAACCCTTTTTCGGTGAGCATTGTTAATCCTTTACCATCCGTTGCAAACCAAATTCTTTTCCTGCTGTCTTCAAAAATGCTATACACGTAATTTGTTCCGGTACTTTCACTATCATAATTCATGAAGTGATGTTCACTATTTATATTTTTATTGCCGTTTCTTATTTCTACCTGCATGGATCCTTGCAGGCTACTGGCATATAGCTTGTTGCCCTTTCCACTTATTGATAAAACACCGGCATTGATGAATAACGAATTTTCTGTAAATGGCCTGAATTTTAATGAGACAGGATCCACTATAAACAGTCCTCTTCCCATTGTGCCTACCCAAATATTTCCTACAGTATCCTGGTATAAAGCTGTGATATCGGTTCTTTCATCTACTCCGGTAAGGTTTATCCTTTTCGGTTCTGCATAACCGCTTTTCATCACAAGTTTTATGAGGTGATTTGCTTCATCGTTTAACCAGATATTTCCATCCTTGTCGCAAAGTACAGCATGTATATGTTCAAAAACGGGATTTCCCGGCACTTGTAATAGCTTCAAGGTTTCTCCTGGCATTCGCAATAAGCCATATCCGGGATAGGCTAACCAGATATTGCCCTGTTTGTCTTCCAGTATATTATTGATATTGTATCCGTTTAAAAAATCATCCACTTTACTAAATCTCTGGCTGCTTATCCAATATTTGCACAATCCGCTATCTGCGGTGGCAAGCCATAAAACACCTTGTGCCTGCAGCATCGCATTTACCTGCCCGTACTTCCATTCCCTGGCAACCGATGGCACCATAATCTTTCCCGATCTATAATCGAAAAGGCAGAAACCTTTATCCTGTAAACCAACCCAGATAAGGCTGCCGGTTGATGCTATTATGCTGGTAACTATATAATCGGGAAGTCCTTGTCGTGGCCCCATTACCGTTACCTTTGTTTTACCTTCCCTGATGCTGCATATATTTATCCCCTGGTCGGTTCCCGCCAGCACATCCCCGTTATCAGCTAAAAACAGAGAACTTACATGAAGGTCACTCAAGCCTTCCTCCTTATTTACGAGGTAAATCTTACTATTACGAATAAAGTATATTCCTTCGCCATTAGTAGAAAACCATATATTATCTTCTTTATCCTGTAAAAAGGCTGTGATCTTTTTTTGAGGAGTTCCTTCTTCCGGATTAAAATATTGCAACTTTTTATTAATGAT
>JANOCC010000086.1:0-116478 GCA_031411955.1 Ferruginibacter sp. | reverse complement strand
AGTTGATATAGTTCTAACTCGTTCTTTTAACCATATAGGTCCAGGCCAAAAAGATATTTTTGTAATTTCATCCTTTGCCAAGAAACTTGTTGATATAAAGAAAAAGCATATTGATGCCAACGAAATAAATGTTGGCAATGTTTCATTAATTAGGGATTTTGTGGACGTGCGGGACGTTGTGATTGCTTACTACATGCTGCTACAAAAAGGCAAAATCGGAGAGGTATACAATGTTTGTTCCGGCACCGGTTATTCTATTGAAGAAGTACTTAGGAAAATGATGGAAATACTGGATCTTAAACTGGCTATTACTTCAGATCAATCATTGATAAGGCCAGACGAGAATAAGATTATTATAGGCTCCAACAAAAAAATATTTGACGAAATAGGTTGGCAACCTATGATATCACTGGATACGAGCCTCAGGGATATTATTGATTACTGGATGAATAAAGAATAATTAATGTTATTACTTCAATTAAGCTACTAAATGACCGCGATAATATTTGGTTCCAACGGGCAGGATGGTTACTACCTAAGCCGGCTTCTTTTGAGCCAGCAATGCCAGGTAGTTTCTGTTAGCCGATCCGGTGATAATTTGCATACTAATATTTCCAATTATGATGAGGTAGCCGATCTGCTTAAACAATTTAAACCCGATTATATCTTTCATCTCGCTGCCAACTCCACTACCAGGCACGAAGCAATGTTTGAAAATCACGAAACTATTTCTACAGGTACGTTAAATATTCTTGAAGCAGTTAAGAATCATTCTCCCGATACAAAAGTTTTTATTTCTGGTAGCGGACTGCAGTTTAAGAATGAAAACCGCCCCATCAAAGAAACGGATGAATTCGAAGCCCGGGATGCTTATTCTGTTAGCAGGATACAATCAGTTTATGCAGCAAGGTATTTTCGTACACTTGGGCTGAAAGTATATGTAGGATATTTCTTTAACCACGATAGTCCTATGCGGACTGAAAGGCACATGGCTAAAAAAATTGCAGCTACATCTGCCCGGATAGCGGCAGGCAGTAAGGAAAAGCTTGAAATAGGGGACTTGTCCGTAATAAAAGAATGGGCATTTGCAGGTGATATTGTGAAAGGTATTTGGAGATTAGTTTCGCAGGATTCTATTTTTGAAGCCAACATCAGTTCCGGCTTAGGATATTCTATTTTGGATTGGGTGAAGGAATGTTTTACAATAATAGGGAAAAACTACATGGATTTTGTAGTTGAAAATCCTGCATTTAAAGCAGAGTATAAGCAACTTGTATCGGATCCGGCGTTAATTAATTCACTTGGATTTAAAACTGAAGTGACGTTTGAACAATTAGCACAAATGATGGTTAATGAGCAATAGTGCAAAAAACATACTACTCGTTCAACTATTCTCCAACGGCGATTGCCTCTTTGCAACGGCGGTGGCGAGGCAGATAAAAACAGATTTTCCGGGCTGTACACTTACCTGGGCTATTGCAGCTTCCAGTAAAAATATCATTGATGGAAACCCATTTGTAGATCATGTACGCGTAGTAGATAGTGTGCCCAAAAATGATGTGAAAGCATTCAGGAAATTTAAAAAGCAACTTGATCGGGAGAAGGAAGAAGGCAAATGGGACGAATTATTCATTACACACAATATGGACGATAACCTGGCATTGTACGACGGTACCATCAGGGGAATGATACTTCGGGCTTATCCCAAACCTGTTACTGTTCCAATTCAACCCGTATTGGTATTGAATGAAACAGAAAAAGCCTCGGTGGCAAAGTTTGCAGAAAAAAATAAGCTAGCCGGTTTCAAAAATATTATTCTGTGGGAATATGCCCCGCAAAGCGGACAAACCGTATTAAAAATGGATTTTGTGATGAAGCTGGCAGAAAGAATTACAGCATTGCCATCTACCTGCGTTATTCTATCTTCTGCCAATAAATTTACTTCAACAGAAAAAATACTTGATGCCAGTACTTTGTCCATTCGTGAAAACGCCGAGCTTACACACTATTGCAGTTTACTCATCGGTTGCAGTAGTGGCATCACATGGTTAAGTACCAGTAGTGCCGCCCGTCAATTACCCATGGTTCAATTGCTTGATGCAAATGCTTATTTTTTGAATGCACCTTCGGTAGATTTTAAACGCTATAATATTTCAACAAATGAATTAATTGAAATAACCAGCATCAACGCAGATACCGTGTATGGTTGTATTGAAACTATATTACAAAAGGACTTTGCTTCAGCCAAATTACAGTACAACCAGGTGCTTCCTATTCAGTTCAATACCACCCGTAAGATAGTATATAACCTGCTTTGCTACCTTCAATTTGCAGCAATTGGCAGGCACTTTCGCATTACCAGAGGCATCTACGGCAATCATCCTCTTTTTTTAAAAAATTTCTTTCTTACTATCCTGTTATTTCCTTTTAAACTCCTTCGCAACTTTTTTACCAAAAGAAAATGGCTAATGCGATAATAGTTATTTGTTGCTGATAAGATCGCTCAGATAAATGGGAGCATCATATTTAATTATTACCAGCTTTCAATAAGTAAACTCCTATTGAATATTTTTTAAGCCATTGCGTTAAAAGATCAGGTATTACAAAAGCAATCAATCATCAGCATGTATTATTCCGGAAAGAAAAAATGGACATAAAAAAATCCGGAACTATTTCCGGATTTTTTTAGAATTTAATTACAATTGTGATTATTTTATCCTGCTCTGAAATTTAATCTCTTCTTCCATCATTTCCTTTATCATCATTTCAAGTGTGTACTTTGGCTTCCACCCCAGTTTTGTATTTGCCTTTGTTGCATCACCTATTAGTAGATCAACTTCTGTAGGCCTGAAATACCTTGGGTGAATTCCAATCACCTGTTTGCCAACCGGCAACTGGTATGCGGGGTTACTACAGGTTTTGATAAAGGCTTTTTCATTTTCGCCCTCTCCTTCAAAACGTAGTGTTATACCAACCTGGGCAAATGCCATATTAATGAATTCTCTTACCGGTGTGGTAACATTGGTTGCCAACACATAATCATCGGGTTCATCCTGTTGCATCATCATCCACATACCCTCTACATAATCTTTTGCGTGCCCCCAATCTCTTTTTGCATCCAGGTTACCGAGTAATAATATATCATCCAATCCCAAAGCTATCCTGGTAACACCTATAGTGATTTTTCTTGTAACGAAACTTTCACCTCTTGTTGGGCTTTCATGATTAAACAGGATGCCATTTACAGCATAAATATTATAGGCCTCACGGTAATTTATAGTAATCCAGTATCCATATAATTTAGCTACGCCATAAGGTGAACGTGGGTAAAAAGGAGTTTTTTCTGTCTGCGGTACTTCCTGCACCATGCCATACATTTCAGAGGTAGATGCCTGGTAAAACCTGGTTTTCTTTTCGAGGCCAAGTATTCGGATCGCTTCCAAAATACGCAGCACACCCATTGCATCCGAATTGGCGGTATATTCCGGCGTTTCAAAACTAACCTGCACGTGGCTTTGCGCAGCGAGATTATATATTTCGTCTGGCTGAGTTTGTTGGATGATCCTGATTAAATTACTGGAATCGGTTAGATCGCCGTAGTGAAGATGGAATCTTTCTGCAAGGGATTTATCAAAAAAAAGATGATCGATGCGATCGGTATTCATCAGCGAACTACGCCTTTTTATACCATGTACATTGTATCCCTTTTTTAGTAAAAGTTCAGCAAGATATGCCCCATCCTGCCCCGTGATCCCGGTTATTAGTGCTGTCTTCATATTTTCTTTTTGTGAAAGAGCGCAAAAATAACATTAAAACTTTAAGTTTGAGCCAGGATATATGAAACTTACTGTAATTATTGTAAATTATAAGACTGCACGGCTTTTGCTCGAATGCGTCGCCTCTGTTTACCAATTTGGCATCGATGATGGCGAGATCGTGGTTGTAGACAATGATTCCGGTGACGGGGTAGAAGTACTTTTACAACAGCAATTCCCTTCGGTTAAATTTATGCAGATGGGTTATAATGCTGGTTTTGCCAGGGCAAACAATGCTGCTATTAAAATGTCTTCGGCCCAGGCTGTTTTGTTATTAAATTCCGATACCATCGTTACCGAGAATGCCATCAATTACTGCCTCGATCATTTATTGAATTCAACCTATGCTGCTGCCGGTGTGCAACTTCTAAATGCGGATGGTTCTCCGCAAATATCCGGCAACTATGCCATGAAAGGTGGTTTGAATTATTTATTGCCGCTTCCATACCTGGGCGATTTTTTAAAAATGATCGCATCTGTTTTAAAAGTGAAGAAACCGAATATTCCGGAAGCAACAGGAACAGTAGAAGTGGATTGGATTAATGGCGCCTTCCTGATGGCGAAAAAGGAAGCGATCAGTAAAGCCGGACTGCTGGATGAAGACTTTTTCCTATACGCCGAAGAAGCAGAATGGTGCAGCCGCCTGAAGAAAACTGGCAATCTCTGTATCTATGGAAAAGTGCATGTAATTCACCTGCAGGGAGAATCTGCTAATGAAGCATTTTCATCTTCCGGAAAAGGTTATTTCAATTTATTTGATAGAAAAGGATTGCAGGTTATGCTGAGTAATTTTGTACGTATCAGAAAGCAATTTGGTTTGCATTGGTATTTTTTTGATCTTTTATTTTACAGCATGGCAATACCGGTATTTTTACTGGGAATGATCTTTTCAACATTGTTCACTGGTAAAGCCCGCTACACTTTTAAACAATGGACAGGATTCAGCAGCAACGTTTTTAAACTGATATCATTTTCCGGAAAAATAATTTCCAACAAACCGTATTTTTATAAAGTACTTTAATTTTTCTAACATTGTTTAATAACGGCGGCAGCTTGCCTGGCAATGCTACCCCAATAAAAATGTTTGTAAAAAGCAGCGGGTGTTTCTGATTGTAGATTGCACGATATAATTGCCGCTGAAAAAGCTCCCCAGTCATTGTCTGCAATAATGGTTAATTTGTTTCCCGTAACTTTTGAAGGAATTCCGAAAGCACCGCTGGTTGTGGTAACAGAAGTTACATTGTTTTCCAATGCCTCTACCAGTTTGGTTTTAATGCCACCGCCATCCAATACCGGGTTTATGAATATATCTGCTGCTTTAAGATAGAGGTTGATGTCTTTTACAAATCCGGAAAAAATGATATTTTTATTCAACTCATTTCCTGGCTCATTATATCCGTTGGGCAAACCGCTACCGGCAATAATAATGGTATATTTAAAATCATGCTGTTGCTGCAGAAGAGGGTTTATTTTATTTCTGATAATATCCACCGCATCAATATTAGGTTGGTAGGAGAGGTTGCCATTAAAAAATATTATTTTGTTTTGGATCAGCCCGGGGTATAATTCATTTAGCATCTTTCTGGCATGTTGTCTTTCCTCAGTGTATGGAACTGATGTGGTTTCCGTGCCATAAGTGGTTACGAAACATTTTTCAGCAGAAAGGCCGTAATGGCTAATTGCAAATAACCTGTCTTCTTCCGTAATAAAGAAATTGATATCTGCATTTTTATGAGCGAACTTTTCGTAAAACCAAAGTATTTTCCACCAGTATTTGCCGGTACTTTTAAACCGCATTGATTCTATATTATGAGAATGAATGATAAGCTTAACATTGCAAAAACGCTTCAATAAAAAGCCCAGCCATCCAAAATAGGGATGCTCTATCATGAAATGGCTCGATTGCTTATCTTTTAAAATTTTCCTGATATTAAAAAAAAGCGAGAGATCAAGGTATCTTAAAAAGGATTCAGGCAAAAGAAACATAAGCGTATAAGCCAGATCGTTAGGTGGAACATTATCTTTTGTTCCGATCACGTTGATAGAAATCTGGTTGCACAGATACTTGTAAAATAGTGTAATATTTCGCTGGCCTCCCGTATTGGCAGGAAATATTTTATACGGAGCCAGCGCTGTGATATGAATCTGCTTACTCAAAATAAATAGTAGAAAAGCTTTTATAAGTTAGTAAAAACCTGCAAAGTTTTCGCCAGTTCTGCACCGTTTTCATAATAGCATTATTTATGAATGCAATAACCCGTATCCCTGTTTAATTACTTTTATTTGATCTTAACTTTAAAAACACGGATAATGCTAATAGTAACATTAACAGCCATGTACTGATGTTACTGATAGAACGCCCTGTGAAATAAATTGCGGGTTCAAACTTAAATTCAACGGTATGATTTCCTGCAGGTATCAGCAATGCTCTTAAAACATAATTTGCTTTTGCAAATTCTACAGGTTTACCATCAATATAGGCTTTCCAGTCCTTATAAAATATCTCGCTAAACACCGCCAGGTGAGCAGTGGCAGATGCCGTTTTGTAACTGATGGCATCATTGTCGAAGGCTGACATGCTGATGTTTGATAAACTATCTGCCGGAGAAAAAGCGGTAATGATATTTTTGTATTTCACATCTATTACGGCTGTATCAAGGGGATCAATATTGTTCAGCGCTTTCATTTCTTCTACAGGCCCATTTACAAATTTCACGGTATTTACAAACCAGGCATTTCCCAGTGCGCCCGGGTTTTTGGTTGCCTGCAATTTTTGTCCCTGTTGCTGAATCACATATTTAACATTCAGCATATTTATAACTCCTATGTTTGGCGAACCGTTAAGCTGGTAAGTCATCAGATCATCATAAATACCCAATTTAGCCGGGTGATAGCCGCCAATTGATTTATGGTAATAAGAAGTTTTCGATTCTTCCAGGCTGTTGGTATTAAATACCCTGTAGTTGGGGTCTTTATCTGCCAGTATCATTCGATCGGCATCCGATAGAGGAAATTCACTTGCTTCATATCTTTCTTTGCTGTCGAAACTCTTATCATTTAAATACTTCATACCAAAACCAAGTAGATCGATCGCAGCAGCAAGCGTAACTCCAATCACTAATAAATTGGCGTTTACCTTCTTTTTGATAAAAAGCGCAATAATTAAAGCCGCAATTACTACGAAAATAAATGAGCGTATGATGTCTGCCATAAAGAAAGACGCACGGTCTTTTCTTAACGCACTTACCATTTCGCGGGAAGTTTTTTGTGCATCCGGGCTTCCCTTAAGGTTAAATACCATCCCTTCATACAGCTGGTTATCCGTTTCGGGCCGAATAGCTTGATTGAGTGCTGCGAGTTTTGATTCCATGGCAGCATCCTGCGAAGCATATATCTGGTTGAATTGAGTTGTACGTTGTTTATTTTCTTTACTAAAATCGGTGCTCATGTAAAATAGTAGAGCACTGGCAAAAACAACAGCAGTTCCTACAAGTCCAAGTTTAAATTTTTTCCAGCTCTCAGGATCGTTGTTTTCAATTAGTTTGTTTATTGTGAGAACGGCAATAACGGGAAAGAGTAGCTGTGGTATTACCAGCGTCATCGTAGGCACCCTGAATTTATTATACAAAGGAAGATGATCAAACATAAAGTAGTTAAACCCAGGCAAATTTTGCCCCCAGGACAGCAGGATAGCAAAAATACTAACCGCCAATATCCACCACTTGTGTTTATTATCCAGGTAAAACATTCCAAAAATGAAAAGAAAACAGATTACGGCTCCCAGGTAAATGGGGCCATTAGTAAATGGCTGCTGTCCCCAGTAAATATCCCGGCTTTCCTGGAGTGCATAATTAGCAGCCTGATCTTCGGGTACGTTTAAATTATTTACAAAATATTTTGCTATGTTAGATTTTTCATCCAGTTTCGGAAATATATATTGCTCACCTTCTCTTTCAGCATAATGAGTTCCGTATCCTTTTACTCCCGGAAACATCAGGCTGAAGGTTTCTGCCTGTCCATAACTCCATTGAAAAGCATAGTCTTTAGATAAACCTGCAGTTTTCCCATCTTTTACAACATCATTTTTCCTTGCTGACTCATCCAAAACAAGCTGCCCGCCACGTTTGGATTCTTTGGCATAATCATAAGTAGTTAGTAACGTTAATGCATTTACTGCCACACCCAATATGCCCGCCACAACTACCAGTCCCACACTCTTTAATAAATGGTTGTAATCTTTTTGTTTAATGAAAGCTACCAGGTAGGCGATAGACATAGCTGCTAAAACGAGGAATAAATAGTAACTTATTTGTTGATGCCCTTGCCCTATCTGCAAAGCAGTAAATAATGCTGCCAATGAGAAACCGGTAATGTACTTTTTTTCGAAGATCAATATTACGGCTCCAATTACTGCAGGTGCATACCCAAGCGCAAACATTTGGGTATTGTGGCCTGCCGTTATAATAATGGGGGAAAAACTGCAATATGCAAATCCGATTGCACCAAGTATGCCCACATAAGGTTTTAGCCGAAGACAAATACATAAAAAATAAAATGAGATACAGGCTAAAAAGAAAAAGTTCATGGGTTGTGGCAGCCACAATTGAATTGCACGGTCGATGTATCCCAAAGGCGACCAGGCCCCTTCAAGCGCTATCTGGTATGCTGGCATCCCACTAAACATGCTGGTAGCCCAGAGTGGAAATTTGCCATGCTTTTCTTTATATTCAAAAGACTGGTGGCTCATTCCCTGCCAGCCGGTAATATCACTTTGTTTTAAAACTGTATCCGCTTCAAAAGCAGGCTTGCAAAATATGGCCGCAACTATCAGGAAAATGGCTACAGCAATGAGGTGTGGTAATACTTGCTTAAAATTAAATTGCTTCATTTTTCAATATTATGAGAGCAAAATAATGCTAATTATTTTAAATTGACGATATTAGTGCATGCAAGAATATATACCTGTTGAAAATTGAAGTCATTTCTTTACGCATCATTAATCGTATTTTTTTGTTATTCGTGCCTCTCCGGTAAAGCGCAGCAATATTCCTATAAACATTATGGTATCAAAGATGGACTGGTAGGAAACAATGTTTACCATTCCGTAAAAGACAAAGAAGGCTTTCTGTGGTTTGCTACCGAAACCGGGGTAAGTAGATTTGACGGCACAAGCTTTAAAAATTTCACCACTGCCGAAGGATTAACAGATAATGAAGTTTTGAGATTATTTGTTGATTCTAAAAACAGGGTTTGGATGATGCCATATAAAAACGAACTGTGTTATTATTACAAAGGAAAAATTCATAATGCCCGGAATGATTCAGTTTTAACTAAACTAAAATTAAAAGACTTTGTAGTTGGAATAACAGAAGATGCAGATGGAAATCTTTTTTTCTTTGAACTAAAGGGAATAAAAGTGTTGAAGAAAAATAACGATGTACTCTCAAAATATAAAGAGCATGATTCAGCATTTTTTAATTTTGGTGGAGGAGTAAATAGTAAAAAGGAACCTTTCGTATTTATGGAAACCGGATGGCGAAGCGCATCTATTTATAAAATTGATGTAAGAGAGAATGCAATAGAAATAAAGAAGACCTATAGCACTGTTAAATTTGGTGGAAATAAAGTAACCTACTGCGAGGCAAAGAACGAGTTGTTTGTGTACCCTAACAATAATAATAACCTGTACGATTTCAGCTCACTTGTTCTGCATTATTTAGATAAAAATTATATTGATTCTGTTCGCCTTCCGAAATTATTCAATGCATTCAATATTTTAAATGATAGTATGCTGTATTTTAATACTGGTAACGGTTCGTTAGCTTACAATTATAAACAACATTTATTTAAAGACCAGTTTATAAAAGATGAAAATGTATCCTGCACAGTAGTGGACAGTGAAGCTAATTTATGGTTTACAACCCTGGGGAATGGTATTTTTCGATTGAATTCTCAAAATAACAAGAATATCGTATTTGTTAAGAACAATGTGCAAAATTCCGTTGAAAGTATTTATGCTGCAAATGATGAAATTATTGCGGGTACCGATAGGTCTGGCGTATTTCGTATTTCAACCCAAAACGTGGGTTTGCAGCCATTGAAGAATATTACTTATAATTTGGGCAGGGTTATTAAAATGGCCCGGTTTAAAAATGATCTTTATATTCTATTTGATTATTCATTTTACAAATTGGATGGTAGTAACGGAAAATTGTCAGCTCTTAGCATATGTAGTAATGAAAAATTATGGTCATATAAAGACTTTGATATAGACCCGCTCGGAAATGTGGTCTTTTGCACCCATGCAAACGCATTTTCTTTTTCGTTAACAACAGGTGAATGCGTTCGAATGTTGCCAGAGAGAGTAACTGCCGTAAGCATTGCCGGCGAAGGTACTTATTTAGGCACTTTAACAGGCTTAAAGTATGTTGGTAACAACGCTGAGCTGTTAGATCTCGGTAAGCAGTTTCCGTTGTTTGGTAGCCGTATCACTAAACTACTTTATAATGATAAAAAAGTTTGGGTGGGTACAAATGATAATGGCATCATTTGTTTTAATGGAAAAAAAATTGAAAAGCAATTATCGGTAAAAAATGGACTAACCGGAAATCTTGTGCGCTCCGTTTATGCAGAGAAAAATTATTTATGGGTAGGTACAGACAGGGGATTAAATAAGATCAGCCTAATGGATACCAGTTACCCTGTAATTCAAACTTATACTACCAGTGATGGCTTAACCAGTAACATGGTAAATACTGTTTTTGTGTTAAATGATACAGTGTATGTAGGCACTACATCAGGGTTAAATTATTTCGACGAAAGGTTAATTGATGAAAATTCAATCTGTGATTTTAAAATAGTGGCCATCAGTGTGTCAGGTGTAGAAATACCTTTTGATTCGTCTGAAATAAAATTGAAGAATAAGGATAATAATATACGTTTTGATTTTGTTTCCATCTCCTATAAGTCTGAAGGAAAAATTACTTACTATTATAAACTTGCCGGCATCGACACGTCATGGAAAACGACTACTGAAAATTTTCTGCAATATCCAACCTTGCCTTCCGGCAAATACAATATGCAATTGTATGCCATCAATAAATTTGGAGTAAGAAGTAAAATAGTAACCATCAATTTTAATATTGAAAAAAAGCTAACTGAAAAAGGATGGTTTATATTTTCTATGTTACTGCTTTTCATACTACTTGCCTGGTTAATTGCTTATAGCCGAATAAGAAGCATTAAAAGGGCGCAACAGGAGAAATCTAAAAATGCAGAAAAAATTGCAAGACTGGAACAACAGGCTCTGAAAGCACAGATGAATCCGCACTTTATTTTTAACTGCCTCAATTCTATTCAACAGTTTGTGATCGACAAAGATGTGAAGGGAGCTAATAAATTTATTTCGGGGTTTTCAAAACTCATCAGGCAAACACTTGATAATTCAGGCAAACAAAGTATCAGGGTTTCAGAGGAGGAAAGTTTTCTACGAAATTATCTGGAACTGGAGAAAAGCCGTTTTGAAGATAAATTTATTTACAACATCACGATAGATGAAAAAATTAACAAGGAGGAAGATTCGCTTCCGCCGATGTTGTTACAACCATACATAGAAAATTGTATTCGTCATGGCATTATGCCTAAAACAAATGGCATCGGGATCATTGATATTGATTTCAGATTACAAAATAATAATCTTGCCTGTACTATTACAGATAACGGCATTGGAAGAAAAGCAGCAGAAACAATAAAAGGAATGCAACACATCAATTATCAATCTAAGGGAACAGAACTAACAGGACAACGAATAAAAATGATCAATAAGAATAATGAAACAGATATAATATTAAGAATAGATGATCTCACGGATGTACATAATAACCCATGTGGAACAAAAGTCACCATCGTAATTCCATTGCAACAGCCAGACTAAGTTGATTTGTTCACGATCGTTTGTTTAAATGTTTGGTGATGATGCTGATTCAGATTTTTATCGGTTCAACCTTTGCCATTTATGGTTGGGTAAGAAACCTTATTCAACTTTAACATAAAAAAGTTAATTGCACATTAGTTTATAATAAAACGGAACTTTACAATTATATTAAAATAGTACCCATGTTTAATACAGTTATTGTAGATGATGAACCTAAAAATCTGCGGATACTAAAAAAATTGTTACAGGATTTTTGCCCGAAAATACAGGTTTGTGGAGAGGCAACAGACGTAAAAACGGCGTATAATGTAATAAGAGAACTGAAACCATCATTGGTTTTGCTGGATATTGAAATGCCCTACGGCAATGCGTTTGATCTTTTAGACAGCTTACGACCAATTGAATTTGAAATAATTTTCATTACTGCTTTTGATAATTACAGCCTTAAGGCATTTAAATACAGCGCACTTGATTATTTATTAAAACCTGTAGATATTTCCGAACTGCAGGAAGCAACCGACAAAGCCATAAAAAGAATTTCCGGTAAAAATATTAACCAGCAGGTAGAGTTATTATTAAGTAATTTTAAGAGTCCGCAAAATAACCTTCAAAAAATTGCTATTCCAACACTTGATGGCTTTGTGTTTATGCATGTGGATGACATTGTACGTTGCGAAGCAAACGGTGCCTACACATTTATTTATATTGTAAACAGCGAAAAGATCATCGCGTCCAAGGGTATAAAAGAATATGAAGAGATTTTACCTCAGGCTGTTTTTTGTCGTATCCACAACTCTCACCTGGTAAACCTGAACCGTATTAAAAAATACAGCAAGGGGAGAGGTGGTACTGTGATTATGGAAGACGGGGCCATCCTGGAAGTGGCCAGCCGCAGAAGAGATGAGTTTCTGTCTATGTTTAAATCCTGATACACAGTTTTGTTGAAATTCTACACACTTATGCCTGAAATCTGCACGTTCATAAATTAGCTTCTTTCGCCAACTGAAAATACATTTAATTGCATCTACTTAATTTAATAAGTTGTTATTCCGTCCCCTACTAATGCTAAACCAATAAAACGGCCTGTTTTTACTAAAAGCAAAAGTTTTATCGGCACAACAAAAGCCATCTCAAACGGGATGGTTTTTGCTTTTTGGCAATTATACCAAATCTGCGATAGGGCATTATTGAGCGCCACTTTGCTGCATTCCCTGCATGCTTTCCATTTCTCCTTTCATATTCTTTCGCTTAAACAAAGCCACATCAAATTTTCCAAAACGCCAATTGAAATTTAACCGCACAACCTGTGGATCTCTTCTACGCTTATTGTCCTGGATAAATGCCATATTTTCTGCATGGGTAGCATATACCCGCGACCTGAAAATGTCTGAGATTTGTAACGTTAATGAAGCTGCATTATTCTTTAAAAAATCTTTCTTTATGGAAAAATCGGCTCCATAAACGGGTTTAATATAACCTTGTGCGGTTGTTTGTACCTGGCCAAAACCACCACCGCCTCCAAACATTCCGCCACCACCGCCACCACGGTTACCTGCACTACTGGCAGGAAGTAAAGTTTTAGCCTGGTAGTCGGCCGTTAGCTGTATCGAAAAATTCTTCGGAAGCTTAAAGCTGTTATTCAGTTTTACAAACCAGCTAAACTGGTTGTTATCTCCGGTGCCGGCAAGATTAGATGCTTTTATGGTAGCATCAAAAACGTTGATATTGGTTGTTAAATCCCACCATTTATATAACTTGTTCTTAGCAGTTAATTCCAGCCCTATGGTATAACTGCGGCTTGCATTGGCATAAGTGATAAACCGCACAGGCTTACCATAATTTAAAGAATCTATAAACTGGTAGCGGGTAATCAGGTCATTGGTGTTACGGCCATAAAGGCTCAGTAAAATTGAATTGCCGGTTTTATACTGGTTGGTATAGGCAATTTCTACCAGGTTTGTAAACTCCGGTACCAGGGCTGGATTACCAATACTTAAATTTAAAGAATCGGAAAAGTCGATGAATGGAATTAGCTGAAAAAAGTTAGGCCTGTTGATCTTCCTGGAATAATTGAGTTGTACATCTTCCTTTTTAGAAAGCTTGTAGGTGAAGTATGCACTCGGAAAAAAACTAAAAGGATACTGTGTTGAGAATTTTTGATTCTTATTGATCAGGTTCCCCTTATAATTAGAACTTTCTACACGGGTACCTAATTGAAAACTAAAATCTTTTATTTGCTGCGAATAAGTGCCATAAGCTGCATACACAATATCTGTGAAATTATAATTTACATCCAATGCCGCGATGGGAAAATAATTACCGGAAGCATTTCCAAAATAATTAAGATTGGTGGTTGCAAAATCCCGTTGCGCCATCCTCAGGCCCATTTCAATTTTTTTACTGGTCGAAATAGGATTTACAAAATCAGTTTGTAAGGTAATATTTTTAGTTGTACCGTTGCCAACAGACCTTTCATAAATAACGGCAGATTTTGCGATACCGTTTTCATCAAAATACTGGCCATCATAATCAGAAGTATTGTTGTTTTTACTTTGGTTGTAATTGATGTCGGCAGTAAGTTCTTTACCGGCTTTTGCAAAATTATGTTTAAAACCAAGCGTGCCTCCATAGTTCCTGAAAGCTGATACTGCAGAAACATTTCGCACACCACTTTCAGCTACGGTTACCTGCTGAGGAATGATTGTGTCGCGAAAAATATTGATCAGGTCGCGGTTTTTAAATTCGCCCCTTACCATATTCCCGCTTATGCTGATTGTGTTTCGGTTATCAATAAAATAATCAAGCCCCAGCCTGGCAAATGCAAAATAACCTTTCCCCACCGGATCATTATTTTGAGCAAGGTTAGCAATGGTATCTGGGAGGAAATCGCTTCTCAATGTATTTACGGTGCTAATGGATTTACGCATACCCAGCATGCCTGCAGCAAAGATGTTTACTTTTTGTTGTTTGATATTCACGTCTCCGCCAAAACCAGGTCTGCCCCTGGAATCTATACTCGCTCTCAAATTTCCGTTATATCCGGATTTGCGGTTTTTCTTCAATACTATATTCAAAATTCCCGAACCTCCTCCACTGGCATCAAACTTTGCTGATGGATTTGTAATGATCTCAATGCTGGCTATTTGGTCGGCAGGAATCTGATCCAGGGACAAAGTGGAAGGCCTTCCGTCTACAAAGATTTGAGGGGCAGCATTACGCATAGTTACATTTCCATCTATGTCTACATTTACAGAAGGAACGTTTTTCATTACATCAACAGCTGTTCCACCTGCTGCCGAAATATCTTTTTCAACATTATACACTTTTTTATCCAGGTTTAATTGCAGCAGGGGTTTGGATGCACTAACGGTTATATTCTGTAATTGCTGTACATCCTGTGTAAGTTTTATATTTCCAAGATCTTTGTCCACTCCATTTAACATGCTGCTGAAATCACCGTTTTTTGCGGCATTCATATTCAGTTGAAACGAAACTTTCTGTTCGTAAGGTTTAAATCCGATAGCCGATATACGCAGCACAAAAGTTGCCATCACGGGTAATTGTTCTATACTGAATTCGCCTTTTTTATCTGATAAAGAAAATGCAATTATCACATCTTTTTTCTTTTTAGTTGCGGTATCCAATTTGTTCTGGATAAGCTGCACAGTAGCTCCTTCAACCGCTTTATTTGAAGTGATATCTACCAGTTTGCCGTAAAAATGGCCCATGTTCATATTCTGCTGGCCGCCACCGCCGCCTCCACCCGGAAACTGGGCAAATGAAATATTGCTCGAAAATATGATCATTAAAAAGGTAAATAGTGAAGAAGTCCGGTTCATAAGTAACATGTATTTCGTAAAGGAAAACCTGCAATTTACCAGTATCACGATAAACGAAGGAAAATTATTGATGTGCGGTTGTTTAATTGGTGTAATTAAAAAAATCTATTTTATAAAATGGAGAACAGTTGCCGTTACAACACCAGAAAAAGCACCGGTAGCAATGCAAATCAGTTTAAAATAAATTACTTCTTTGGTAGCATTTTCCCGAATAACTTTTTTAATCAACGATACCGGGATAGCATTTATCTTGTCTGCCACCAACTCATTAATTTTTATACCTGCAGTCAGGTTTTCCATATATTTTTTTATGATCACCGGGAACAACAGGTCGGTTTCTGTTAAAAAAGCGGCTTTAAACTGGGAAAGCGTTTTTTCTCCCATAAACTTATACAGCAACGGAAATATGAGCGCTAATTTTTCATTTAGAAAAATATCTACATGATGTTCTATCTCTGGTTTTAATTTTTGCAACAAAACAGGGTCGGATAAACGCTGGTTAAGAACGCCAGACTCGTCAAATTCGGCCTGTAGCATATTGCCGGCCCTGGCGGCAAAAACAGCCATCAACGTACTGCCTCGCTGATTTATTGTATTTGTATCATTTATTTTTTTTGAATTAGATGAAAAGAGAAAATGCAGTGTAATAATTGAGATCATCCAGCCTGTACCTGTAGCAATGGCAATAACCAGAAACATTTGAAAAACTGTCATTTCACCTTAATTTGGCTGCAAAAGTAGGCCAATATACAGGCGTTTTCAAAATGTAATTTTGTGTGAGTGATGTTTTTATATATTTTTGCAGCCAGAACAAAATGGTAGTCGTAGCTCAGTTGGTTAGAGCATCAGATTGTGATTCTGAGGGTCGGGGGTTCGAGCCCCCTCGATTACCCACTAAATCTCCAGGGAATTTACCCTGGAGATTTTTTTTGCCTTTTATCATAATATTTTTCCATAAGGCTTGTTTAACAAAACATTATTGGCGATATGGCGTTAAACTTAAACGTAGAAATTTGATTTTACGTTATTTTTACAACATGCAAAAAATTGCAAATTTTATTATGAGCAAAAAATTCATCCCGGTAATAATTGCACTTACAGGAGCCAGCCTGTTTTTTACATTTCAGTCTCAGGGTAAAAATGATAATAACGACAACCCTAAAAGCAGATACACTAAAATTCTTCGGAATGTAGGTGTTCTGTTGGAGGAAGGTCATTTTAGCCCACGTAAGATAGATGATGCTTTTAGCAAGGAGCTATTGAAAAAATTTACTGAAGACCTGGACAACGATAAAACCATGTTCCTTAGATCTGATATTGAGGAGTTTAAAAAGTATGAAACAAAGATCGATGATGAGATACATGGGGCAGAATTGCAATCTTTTTATAATATCAACGATGTGTACCAGAAAAGGCTGAACGAAGCCTCCCTGTTGTATAAAGATATTTTAGCCAAACCTTTCGACTTCACCAAGGATGAAAAAGTGGCGATGGATGCCGAGAAACTTGATTTTCCAAAGAACGAAAGCGATAGAGCAGACTTATGGAGAAAGCGTTTAAAGTACGCAGTGTTATCAAAATATGTAGACCTGCAAGAAGAAAGGGAGAAAAACAAGGGAAAAAAGGATTTTAAAGTGAAAGCAGACAGTACGCTGGAGAGGGAATCCCGGGAGCAGGTGAGTAAGCAATTAGGAAGATTTTTTGCAACCAAGAAAACAAGAGAAACAAGTGACGAGAATTTCAGCACATTCGTAAATACGATCACCACCATCATGGATCCTCATAGCAGCTATTTTCCTCCTATAGACCTGCGATCTTTCAACGAGTCGATGAGCGGAAGATTTTTTGGTATTGGCGCACAGTTAAAAGAAGATGATGGCAAAATCAAAATATCCAGTCTGGTAAGTGGCGGCCCTGCCTGGAAAAGTGGTGAATTAAAAGAAAATGATGAGATCATAAAGGTAGCACAAGGCAATCAGGAACCTGTTGATGTAACAGGTTACGCCGTTTCCGATGCAGTAAAGCTGATAAGGGGTGCAGAAAAAGGAACAGAGGTGAGGCTAACGATCAAAAGAATGGACGGTACCGTTAAAGTGGTTACTTTATTAAGAGATGATATTAAGCTGGAAGATACCTTCGCAAAATCTGCCATCATTAAAAGTGAAAATAAAATCGGGTACATTTATCTGCCGGAATTTTATGCTGATTTTGAAAGGCCAAATGGTGCCCGATGCGCAGCCGATGTGGCAAAAGAAATTGAGAAATTGAAAGCTGAGAATGTAGATGGAATAGTGTTAGATCTTCGTGGAAACGGCGGTGGATCACTATATGATGTTGTTCAGATGGCAGGTTTATTTATAGAAGAAGGCCCTATCTGCCAGGTAAAAGGAAGAGATGAAAAAGCGAATATTCTTCGGGATAAAGATAAAAATATTCAATATTCGGGCCCTTTTGCTGTAATGGTTGATGAAACCAGCGCTTCTGCATCGGAAATATTTGCAGCAGCTATACAGGATTACAAAAGAGGTGTGATCATTGGAAGTACTTCAACATATGGTAAAGGAACGGTACAGCGTAATATTCCGCTGAATCCGGAAACAGAAAATGTATTATTTGCCAATAAGAAAGCAGAAGACCTGGGAACAGTGAAATTAACACTTCAGAAGTTTTATCGCATCAATGGCGGCGCAACCCAATTAAAAGGAGTAACCCCGGATATCGTGTTGCCAGATAGGTTAGAATACTTAAAATTCAGGGAGAAAGACAATCCTTATGCGTTAAGCTGGGATGAAATAAATAAAGCAGATTATAAAACCTGGACGAGCACGGTAAGTGAAGATGCAATTGTTGCAAAAGCAATCAGTGATGTTAACAGCAGTAGTACCTTTAATAAGATCAAAACAAATGTTCAGTGGCTGGAAAAATATAACGACAAAGAGTATTCGCTTAATATCAATAAATACAAAGAAGATTTGAAGGAATTGAAAGCTGTGTACAAACAGATAGAAGACTTATACAAGCTTCCTCAACCACTTGTTATTGAAAATGTAGCGGTAGATACGGTTTCCATCAACGCTGCACAGGATAAAATTGATAAAAACAAACAGTGGATCAAAATCCGCAGTACAGATATTTATATCGAAGAATCAGTAAAAGTGCTTAACAAAATGATCGCACAAAATAACCTTGCAAAAGCCGAGGTTAAAAAGGATTAGCAGTAAAATAGTTGTAACAAAAGGCGTCCCGTAAAATTTACCGGACGCTTTTTTTTGCGGGCCAATTTGCTTAACAGCATGTAAACCCTTCAATTTACTGCAGCTAAAGATATCTCGATTCAATGATGCTAAGGTGGTGTGCCAGGTGCCCAACTGTTGCAAAGCCCAGAGCAATTACAGTGTTAGGTTTGTTGTTGCAAACGCCCGAATGGTTGAGCATATCAGTATTAAAACTGTTGTACAACAGCACGGTAGAAAGTCTCACTGCCTTAATCTCTTCAAGTAAACTCTTCCAGGTCCTTTCGTTTGCGAACGAATTTTCGGCGTAACTATCTTCTTCAAATCCCGGCAATGAAGCGGTTTCTTTTCTTGCAAAAGCTAATGACCGGTAATTGAAGATCCTTTCAGTATCAATTATATGTTGCAGCAATTCTTTCAGGGTCCATTTGCCGGGAGCGTAAGCAAAGCCAGATCTCTCTTCGCTTATCTTTTCAAAGAAATTGTCAACAGCTTCCTGTTGGCTGGCAAAGGCATTTTTTAACTCATCTTCTTTAACCAGGCTGATGTAATTGTCGAAAAAAACAGGGTAGGTACCCGGGGTAGGTTTTGCCATATAATAAAGTTTGTTTCAAAAATAAACCGTTCCTTTTTAAAGAAGAACGGTTTATGTAAAATTGTATGAATATTATTTAACCTAATCGGGGTTTTTTAATAGTTGTTTTGGGTAACGCCTGTTTTTGTGTTTTAATAGTTCCGGCAAGCTTAATTGCCGTGTAAGCATTAACAATGCCTCCTGTTCTGGAAAGCTCGGAAAGTGCTACCTGTTCTTCGGTACCTGGTTTATTCACCTTTTCGGTAGCTGGCGAGGTAGATTTTTCGATTACATATTTAAGTTGTTGTGCTGTTAATTTAGGGTAATGTTCTAAAACCAGCGCTGCAATACCTGCTACAACCGGGCAAGCCATACTGGTGCCGCTTGCATTGCCATAAGTAGTATCTCCGGGAACGGTGGAATAGATGCTTACACCGGGTGCAAAAACATCTACTTCTTTTTTACCATAATTGCTAAATGAAGCAGTGAGTCCGCCATTTTTAACATCGCCGCTTGCACCAACAGTAATTACGTTGGTTGCTTTTCCTTTACCATTGATGTAAACAGGGTTGGGAAAGTTTTCTGCAGAATCAACATTCTTTGCGTCATTACCAGCGGCATGAATAAGCAGAACACCTTTCTTTTCAGCGTATCTAAAAGCATCGTCAACCCATTGCTTTTCGGGTGAAAAATCTTTACCAAAACTCATGCTGATGATTTTAGCGCCATTATCTACAGCGTATCTGATAGCATTGGCAATATCTTTATCATGTTCATCACCATCCGGAACAGCACGCAGCATCATAATGCTTACGTTATCAGCAATCCCATCTATTCCCTTTCCATTATTTCTTGCAGCAGCAATTATTCCTGAGCAATGGGTACCGTGAAATGGAGTAGACGCCATGATATCATTGTTGCCATAAAAACGGTCATTGATATTTGTTTCATCATCTCCCACAATTTCTTTTCGATATTCCTTTGGCGGATTTACGGCAGCATCTGCTTTACGTAACTGGCCATTGATATCATCCAGTAATTGATTATTTGTAATATCGTAGCTGTTGTTTGCCTTACTGATATTAAGGATGAGGGCTTTGGTACTGATGGCAGTAGGATCTGTTGTTACAAGGCCTTTCAGGTCGTTGCCATTGTATTCTTCTTTACCCAGTATCTTTCTTAATACCGAATCACCTGCCTGGAATTTTGGAAATAATTGTTTCAGGTAAGCTACCTCTTGTGCATTAACACTTCCTACAACTTTGTCTTTAGCTCTAAGGTAAGTCTGGTATTCAATTTTATCGGCCGCATTTAACTTATCTTCTTCAATATCTTTCTTCTCCCATTTCAACTTTAATTTATTGTAAACACGGGCACCTTCGTAGCTGTCCTCTTTTACATTCCTTCCATCTTTGCCACCTAAAAAATTCCAGCCATGAACATCATCTATAAACCCATTCTTATCATCGTCAATTCCGTTACCTGGTACTTCTTTTGGATTTTTCCACATCACCGGTTTCAGGTCTTCATGTAATGTATCTATCCCGCTATCAATTACCGCTACAATTACACGGTTGCTTTTTAGTTTTTTTGATTTGATGAGGGAATAAGCCTGGTTTAAACTAATCCCGTTGTAACCGGTTGTAGCAAGATCTAACTGGTGCCAGTTTTTGGGAACGCTCATATCCTTTACAGAATCTGCCTGTTGTGCAAATGCCGCGGGAAAAAATAGGAGTGAAGCACATAATACCTTTGAAAATTTATTCATATGATTTTAAATTGATCTTTGCGAAAGTAAAACATATCATCTTGTTTTATTCACCGCTCATATTAATTAGCTTAATTTTATAGGTCAAATCTGATGCCCTGGGCCAATGGAAGCTTATCTGTATAATTGATCGTATTAGTTTGACGGCGCATATACACTTTCCACGCATCACTGCCACTTTCACGGCCACCGCCTGTTTCTTTTTCTCCGCCAAAAGCTCCACCAATTTCAGCTCCTGATGTTCCGATGTTTACGTTGGCGATGCCACAATCACTACCCGCCTGCGAAAGGAATAATTCTGCTTCCCTAAGATTATTGGTAATAACGGCAGACGACAATCCTTGCGGAACAGAATTTTGCATGGCAATTGCTTCTTCCATTTTGCTATATTTCATAATATATAAAATAGGAGCAAAGGTTTCGTGCTGTACGATGGCAAAACTGTTTTTAGCTTCTGCAATGCAGGGTTTTACATAACAACCGCTTTCAAATCCTTTTCCTTTTAGTACGCCGCCTTCCACAATAAATTTACCGCCTTCAGCTTTACATTTTTCAATGGCATCCATGTACAACGCAACTGCATCTTTATCGATCAGTGGGCCAACATGATTTTTTTCCAGTAAAGGATTTCCGATCTTCAGCTGTGCATAAGCATGTACCAGCAGGTCTTTTACTTTGCTGTAAATTTTTTCGTGGATGATGAGCCTGCGTGTTGACGTACAGCGCTGGCCTGCAGTACCCACAGCGCCAAATGCTGCTGCAATCATTGCAATATTAAGATCAGCATCTTTGGAGATGATAATGGCATTGTTTCCGCCCAGCTCTAACAGGCTGCGACCAAGTCTTTGTCCAACTGCTGCTCCAACTGCCTTTCCCATTCTTGTACTACCGGTTGCGGATACCAGCGGTATGCGGCCGTCGTTACTCATCCATTCTCCTACATCTCTGCCGCCTACGATGATGGAACTTACACCTTCTGGTACGCTATTCTTTTTAAATACGGTTTGAATTATCTTCTGGCAGGCTACTGCACACAAAGGAGTTTTTTCGCTGGGTTTCCAGATAGCAACATCACCACAAACCCATGCAAGGATGCTGTTCCAACTCCAAACGGCAACAGGAAAATTAAAAGCAGAGATGATGCCTACCAACCCGAGCGGATGATACTGCTCATACATTCTATGCCCGGGTCTTTCGCTGTGCATGGTAAGCCCATGTAACTGGCGTGATAACCCCACAGCAAAATCACATATATCTATCATTTCCTGTACTTCTCCCATACCTTCCTGCAGGCTCTTTCCCATTTCATAACTCACCAGTTTGCCCAACGGCTCTTTATATTTTCTAAGTTCTTCGCCCACCTGTCGAACGATCTCTCCACGACGCGGAGCTGGCCAGGTACGCCAGATCAAAAATGCTTCCTGAGCTTTTGCAATCACATTATCATATGCTGCTCTGTCGGCACCTGTTACAGTGCCAATCAATTTGCCATCAACGGGCGAGTAAGAGTCTATTTTTTCGCCCTTCGATTTTATCCAGGAAGTTCCGGTTGATACACCCGTGTTCTGAGCTTGTATTTGGAGAGTTTTTAAGAAATCCATATGGTAATGTTTAAATTTAGGCTGCAAGTTACTGAGAAATACAAAATGAAAGGTTGTTACAATACATAATTCACCGGAAGGGTATCAACGGTTAAGCTGCCGGGTATAATAACTTTAAAGTGAGGATGTTAATACTGCTCCTTTTCGTTAGGGAAATCACTTGTTTTTACGTCTGAAATATATTGTTGAACGGCACCAGTAATTTGTTCGGCCATATTAAGATACTGTCTTAAAAAACGTGGTTTAAATTCGGTATTTATTCCCAGCATATCATGCATAACTAACACCTGCCCATCGCAATTGCCGCCGGCGCCAATTCCAATGGTAGGAATGCTAAGGCTTTCCGAAACTTCTTTTGCCAGTGATGCCGGGATCTTTTCAAGTACAATTGCAAAACAGCCGGCTTCCTGTAAGGCCAGGGCGTCTGATTTTAATTTTGCAGCCTCTTCTTCCTCTTTAGCTCTTACCGTGTAAGTTCCAAATTTATAAATGCTTTGAGGAGTAAGACCGAGATGGCCCATAACGGGTACGCCTGTACTAACAATTCTTTTTACCGATTCTACTACTTCAATGCCTCCTTCCAGCTTAACTGAGTGCCCACCGGTTTCCTTCATAATTCGTATAGCAGAATTAAGCGCTTCCTTAGAATTTCCCTGGTATGTTCCAAACGGCATATCCACAACTACCAGGCATCTTTCAATTCCCCGTACAACACTTTGCGCATGGTATATCATTTGGTCGAGCGTTATGGGAAGCGTGGTTTCATGGCCAGCCATCACATTGCTGGCGCTATCACCCACCAATATGATATCGATGCCGGCAGCATCAAATATTTTCGCAAACGAAAAATCATACGCTGTGATCATAGAGATCTTTTCGCCTGACGCTTTCATTTTTTGCAGGGTATTTGTCGTGATTTTTTTTACTTCCTTGTGAACTGACATGGATGTTAGGTTTAAGTTGATATAACAATATGTTTTTGTAAACAGCGAAGTAGGGGAGATGGCTCTGCATTAGAATAAAACAAGTCCGGGGATGTTCGCTTTAAGTTTGTAAATGTAGGGAAAAACCTGCAAGCTCCTGGTTATTCGGCATGCAGGAAATTAAATTAGGTTAAGATATGGTTGCAGTTTGCCGAAAACGTTATTTTATACTCAATAAAGTTGGTCAGCAGTTTTCATCGTTCCTGCTAAATATTATTATACCCGCAATAAGTTAAAAATGCGCTTCATTTGAAAACTTGTTCATTAAATTCGATTCCCTCCTTAACAAACTTATTTTAAACCAGTGCGTTCCGGAAAGTTTTATCGTGGAGGTTCACAGATTTTCAGGCTCCTGGTTACATCAGAACCTAAGTAAAATATTTTCAATATTGCCCTTAAGCTGGCGTAAGGCTAAACTTCAGCTTTATATCTGGCAGCTTCCTTTGATTTTTCTTCTGCCCAAAGATGTTGTATCAGTCCGTCGGCGAGACCTATTTTGGGCACATAAATTTCTTCAGATCCAGCCCAGCGCATAACATTTATATAAATGAGCAAAGCGGGTACTATTACATCGGCACGGTCTTCCCTGAGGCTGTATTTTGAAATTCTTTCTTCCAGCGTTACAGCTTCCAGTTCTTTGTAATAATCCCTTAATAATTCCAGGTTCAGCGATTTTCCATCTTTTCTTTTACTCATGGAGAATACTTTGTTGATATTGCCACCACTACCGATAGCCACCACCGCTTTTTGTCCTTTGGTTACCGCTTTTATCTCTTCCTTCATTTCATCCCAATCCTTATCAGTAACCATCTTTTTTAGTAAACGGATGGTGCCAATATTATAAGATTTTTTAAAAACCAGGATGCCATTACTAAAAAAAGAAGTTTCGGTACTACCACCACCAACATCTATGTACAGGTAGCTATGGTCTTTATCCATATTTTCTGCCACATGGTTTTCGTAAACTAAATTGGCTTCAGTATCTCCGGAGATCACTTCAATATCCAGACCTGTTTCCTGTTTTACGATCGCTAAAATATCTGAAGCATTACTGGCATCCCTCATTGCACTGGTAGCACAAGCCTTTATTGCATCTACTTTATACGCATTTATAAGGTGCCTGAAAGCTTTTAGCGTTTGCAGCAACATGGCTGTTTTTTCAGGAGAAATGAGTTTGTTTTCAAAAACATCAAACCCAAGCCTCAAAGGAACCCTGATGAGGTTCATCTTATTAAATATCGCTTTCGCATTTTCTTTTTGTATCACTTCTGTGATCAGTAACCTGGCGGCATTGCTGCCGATATCTATTGCTGCAAGTTTCAAATAAAAGTATTTAGTTTAACTCCACGATAAATGTATGTGTTACAAATTTCGTTTAATTAAATTAAACAGGGGCATTAAAAAGCGGTTCAAAAAAATGTGTGGATAATTTGCGGTATAGGTAGTTGTATGTTTCTACCTGGGAACGAACTTTACTGTTATTGCGGGGATTTACATATTGGTTGCTGAGGTCGTTGTCTAAGATCCTGGCTTTCACATTATCCTGTAATTGAATTTGCAAGAGGTCTTTTATTTCTTCTTGCATACTTTTTTCAAGAATGGGGCAAGCTGCTTCTATACGATGATCGATATTACGCACCATCCAGTCTGCTGAAGAGATGAATACTTTCTCTTTTCCACCATTGTGAAAGATCATTACCCTTGCATGTTCCAGGTATTCGTCAATAATGCTGATAGCATAAATATCCTTTTTAAATTTTTTGTTTTCGGTGTACATGCAACAAATTCCTCTTATGATCAATTTTATTTCCACGCCGGCCCTGGCAGCAGCATGTAATTTTTCAATCATCAATTCGTCACTCAGTGAATTTAGTTTTAATATAATGGAAGCAGGTTTCTTATTTTCTGCATTTTTTATTTCCTTGTTGATGAGTGCGATAAATTGTTTACGCATTCCCAACGGGCTTACGATAAGTGTTTTGCAGGCTTTTAAAAAAGGAAGCCTTGTTTTGGGAAGTTCCAGGTAAGTAAATATCCTGTTTACATCAGCCATGATATTTCTGTCGGAAGTTAACAGGCAGTGGTCGCTGTATCCAAGTGCTGTTTTTTCATTCAGGTTACCGGTACTTACAAATCCGTAATGAGTGGTTACATTATTTACTCTTTTTTTAATCAGGCAAAGTTTGGCATGCACTTTAAATTCCGGTACGCCCAGCAGTACTTTCACGCCTGCTTCTTCCAGTATTTTCTTCCATTCTAAATTGGCTTCTTCGTCAAAGCGTGCACGGATCTCTAACACAACTGTTACTGTTTTTCCGTTCCTAACGGCATTGGTTAGGGCATTAATAACTTTAGACCTTGTTGCCAGCCGGTAACAGGTAATCTTGATGCTGATCACATCCGGATCAATAGCAGCTTCCCTCAAAAGATCTATCACACTGTTGTATGAGTGATAAGGGAAATGCAGCATAACATCATTTTCCAACACTATATTTGTTACGCTATTGGCAAATCGCAATGCCGGATGAGTAAAGGGTTTTTTTCGATGGCTTTTTTGTTGAAAAACGGCTTCAGGAAAGTTGATGAAATCTTTATAATTGTGAATGCGTGCGCCGCTCACGAGATTCTCTTTATGCGAAAGGCCTAGTCTTTTAACAAGATATGCCAACAGGGAAGGATCAATCTCCCGGTCGTAAACAAACCTCACCGGCTTACCTTTTTTTCTGTTCTTTAATCCTTTTTCAATTTTTTGGATGAGAGAAGTGGAAACATCATTGTCTATGTCTATCTCAGCATCCCTGGTAACTTTTATTGCATGAGCAGAAAACTGGTCGTAACCAAAAAAAGAAAATATGTTCGGCAAACAATACCTGATCACATCTTCTAATAGTATGATAAAGTTATCGTCGTTTTTTTTGGGAAGAATGAGAAACCTGGAAAGTTGCCTTGAAGGAATTGACACCAATGCAAATTTCTGTGGTATACTCCTGTCTTTCTTAGAAAGTTTGCAAGCCAGGTAAATTGATTTGTCGTTTAATATTGGAAATCCCTGGATGCTTTCTATCATCAAAGGCACGATATGGCTCCTTACCTCCTCATTAAAATATTCGAGTACAAATTTCTGTTGTGAAACGTTTAGTTTTTTGTCGTTAACAAAGTAAACCTTTTGCTTTTTTAATTCTCTCAAGATCTCATTCCAAACACGTTCAAATTCTGTTTGCTGGGTTAGTACCTGGTCCTGAATCTCTTCCAGGATACTCTGTGGATCAAGTTCGAGGTGCATTTTTGCTTTGCTGCCTAATTCGATCATCCTTTTTAGCGCCGCTACTCTTACCCTGAAAAATTCATCGAGGTTATTGGAAAAAATCCCAAGGAATCTAATGCGTTCTTTTAAAGGCACTGCTTTGTCGGCAGCCTCCTGTAAAACCCTTCTGTTGAAAGCCAGCCAACTGATATCCCGAACAATCGTTTTTCGTTTTTGCATCATGAAAATCAAACTTAATTAACCCTAATCCAATTATGGCCAGGTGTACAAATTGCCTTTTTTAAAATAGTAGCATTTAGCAAATTAATAATATAAAGCGTTGAAATTAAAGGCAAAACAGAATTACCTCTCATTTTCAATATTAAATTAACGTAAAATTTATGGAAGAATGATGAATTGTTTCAGAAAGCATTATCAAATGCAGCATTCGTTATATTTATCGCTGCAGAACTTTTAAAATGCTTCTTTTGCCGGTACCAGTATATTTTTAAAACCAGGGGGAACCTGCTGTATTCAAACTTTGTTTTTTGAAAAAAAGACATATCACCTGAAGTTGCCAGTGTTATGAGTGTTTCATTTTTTCGATAATTGAAGTTGTGGAAACACCATCAACGATCTTTGCCAGGATCACTTCTCCTCCATTTTCAATTACCTCTTTTGATCCTGCGATCTGATCAATTGTATAATCACCTCCTTTAACCAACACATCAGGTAAAATACTCCTGATCAATTCTACCGGAGTATCTTCTTCAAAAATGATGATCGCATCCGTCATCAGCATGGCGGCAAGCAATAGTGCCCGTGATTGTTCATTATTTACCGGCCTTGCAGCACCTTTCAGCCTTTTTACAGAAGAATCGGAATTCACGGCGGTTATTAGAATATCGCCATATGAGGCAGCCTCTGACAGAGATGCGATGTGCCCTTCATGCAGGATGTCAAAAACACCATTGGTAAAAACGATCTTTTTATTTTTAAGTCTCCACCGCGTAACCTCTTTCTGTAATTCATCCAGGCTGTATATTTTACCGGGGATGGATTGAACTGATCTCATTTTTCTTTCTGTTTAAGTAAGGGATTAATACAAGCGATAACACACCCGCTATCAAAACAATGCCGGTTGATACTCCCCATATAAGCCAGCCGAAAGCTAACCCGTTGCGGGCATCTACTTGGTAAATAAGCAAGGTTTGCATTACAAAAATAGGGAACGAGCCAATGCCTCCAGGTGTGGCTATCATGGCCAGCGTTGCCAGAGAAAGAACGGAACATGCAGCTTTCAGGCTTAGTGTTGCTGTTCCATCCATGGCTGAAAAACCAATATAGATCTGTAAAAGGTACATTGCCCAAATAAAAAGGGTATGCAACACGAATGCTTTAATATGTTTCAGGTTTTTTAAAGACCGGAAGCCTTCAGCCATGCCCTTTAAAAAATTATTGATCTTTACAATGATCTTATTGTGGGGATGTTTTTTAAAAAGATATTTGATAAATAAAACGATCAGGACGATCATAAAAACTGTCAGCAACAATTTTCCCCAAACCGGAAAGCCGTTTGATGCTGTGATGGAATTGAGTTTACTTTGTACTACACCGCCGATCACATCTACCTGGATGAGAACAGTGATCATAATAAATACCACATAACATAAAACATCAAATGTTCTTTCTATAATGATGGTACCCACTAATTTATCTACCTGTAATTTTTCATACCGGGAAAGAAAACTGCATTTAATGATCTCCCCTAAACGCGGAATAGCCGAATTTACGAGATACCCGATCATGGTTACTGCAAACACATTTTTCAGTTTCGGTTTAAAGCCCAGTGGCTCCATTAAAAGTTTCCATCGCATTGATCTGCTTAAATGACTTAACAAGCTCATAACGATGATCGGAATCAGCAGCCAATAATTGGCATTTGAAATAGCATTATTGAATTCCGCTTTTTCGGCTGCTGTCATAGATTTTAGCTGCCACCAAACCAGGAGGATCCCACCTCCCATGAATATGATATATTGTAGTATAGAGAATAAGCGTTTACGCATGAATGGATGTAAGTTACAAAGCCGAAGGGAAATTGAGCGGGAATTAATTATGCAAACTGGTTCAATATTAATGATATAATGTAGTATGTGTTACTGCGCAAGCATAAAATTATCTATCAATCTCACATCACCCAGGTAGGCTGCAATTAAAACCACCAATGGCGTATTCCCATCCCAGTGATCGATAATTTGCAGGTTGCGGGCATCGGCAAACTCCACGTAATCAACTTTAAACTGATGCCGGTTTAAAAATTCAGCACCCTTTTGTTTTAATGGTTCCAGGTTGCCAGGCTGCAATTCTTTTTTAACCATCATTAGTGTTTCAAAAATTTTGACCGCATGCTTTCTTTCCTGTTCATTTAGCCTGGCATTTCTGCTGCTCATGGCAAGCCCATCGTTTTCCCGGATGGTAGTTTCGATCTGGATAATAGTGTTGATCTTTTTTAGTTGCAGCAGTTTAATAAGCACCATGCACTGCTGATAATCTTTTTGTCCAAGATAAAGTTTATCCGGCTCTACAATTCTTAATAATCTTTCTACCACCTGGCAAACTCCCTGGTAATGTCCGGGCCTGAATTTACCTTCTAAAACAGTTTCGAGATACCCAAGATCATAATGGGGAGCCACCGTGCCTGGCGGGTAGATCTCATTTACTGATGGTAGAAACAGTACATCGCAACCCGCAGCTTCCAACTGATCAATATCAGCTTCGATGGTTATCGGGTACTTTTCAAAATCCGAGGCATTATTAAACTGGGTGGGATTTACAAAAATGCTGCTGACGGTGAGATCATTTTCATTTTTAGCCGTTTCTATCAATGAAATATGCCCCTTGTGTAAAGCTCCCATGGTTGGTACAAATCCAATATTTAACCGGCTGTTATTTTGAACCCGGATAAATGCGGCAATTTTAGCAACTGTTTTATAAATGATCATTCGTTAAAGTTAATATGTCTACAAATCCTTATGCCATAACAATTTCGATAAAATATCAGTACCTTTGCAAACCATTTGAAAATATTATTGCATCCAATCAACGCACAAATGTCAACAAAAAAACGAATTTTATTCATAGCAAACGAAATGTCGCCGTACCTGGAGTTGACAGAGTTTGCCGACGTTGTTAATAAACTGGCAGTAATGTCCAATGATAACAATCTGGAGGTGAGATGTATTATGCCTCGTTTTGGAGTTATCAACGAACGCCGGCACAGGTTGCATGAGGTTGTGAGGCTTTCGGGCATTAATGTTTCTATCGATAACGATGATTACCCGCTTGTGATAAAAGTTGCGTCTCTTCCCAATGCACGGCTACAGATTTATTTTTTGGATAATGAGGATTTTTTTAAACGCAAATCCATTTTTACCGATGAAAAAGATAAGTGGTACGACGACAACGGGTTAAGAGCGGTATTGTTTTGTAAAGGAGCGCTGGAAACTGTAAAGAAATTCGGATGGCCTCCGGACATTATCCATTGCAGTGGATGGATGACTGGATTAATTCCCATGTTCATCAGGTCGGCTTATAAAAAAGAGCCGGTATTCAGCAACAGTAAAATCGTATTCACTATCGGGCACGATACATTTAGCGAAAAGTTGGGAGCAGATTTTTTAAAGCTCGCAACCATCAACGACCATGTAACTAAAAAAGAGTTAGAGCCATTTAAGGACATTAATAATTATGCCATGTTTAAAGGTGGTGCAACCTATGCTGATGCAATAACTTTTGGGGCTGCAGAAGCAGATAAAAAACTGGTGGATGAATTTTCAAAAGTGAAAGGAAAAAAGGTGTTGAAATTTAATGCTGAGAATGATTTAACAGACTATTTACAATTATATACCGACCTTTCCAAATAGAAAATAACCAACCCATTTTTTAAATTTACACGTGTGAGCAGAAGATTTTTATCCTTAGCCTTTTCAGGTTTTGTCAGTATGGCCATTATTAACTGGGGCTGTACAAAATTAGATACTACTACTATCGGTAGCGACCTCCTCCCGGAAGTTGACAATGTAAATACTTTTGCAGATACATTGGACATTAATACGACACAGGCGGCTTTTAACGATACCACCAAATTATTACTATCAGAAAATTTTGTTGTTGGTACTACCAATGATCCACTTTTTGGATCTACGGATGCAACATTATTTCTTCAGCTAAAGCCAGGATTTTATCCATATTATATTGGAGCGCCAAGAGATACATTAGTAGCGTATGATTCTGTTGTACTTTGCTTAAGTTACAAAGGCGCCTACGGCGATACCAGTTTATCAGCGCCTTTAATAAAACTGCAGGTATTCCCGGTACTCAGCAGCCAACACGGAGAATGGGATTCACTGGCAGGAAGCTACAGTAAGAATATTAATTACGAACCAGCATATGATCTTGCTAATCCTTTAAGTGGCGAAGTACCTGTTTTTCCTTCTTCACTGGGAACCTATAAAGTAATAAGCAAGGGAAAAGATTCGGTAATTAACCAAATCAGGATCAGGTTAAACAGCAATTTTGCAACCGCCCTGATGACGGAAGACTCATTGGCAGGTGGGGCATTTAGCAGGGATACGCTTTTCAGAGCATTCAACAATGGGTTCGCCGTAAGAATGACGAGTGGGAATGCATTATTGTATACAGAGTTAACGGATGCCAACACAAGGTTAGAACTTCATTATAAAAGGAAAGTTTATCCATCAGGCATAAGAGATACCAGTTTTTCTGTTTTTACTTTTAACAGCGGCGCAGGCGGCAGTTCGGCCCCCAGAAGATCACAGGCTGGTAATAAGGTGGTTCGCAACAGGCCCGGGCTTTCTACCGGCGACCAGGAAATAATGATGCAGACTTCTCCGGGTACCTATGCCAGTTTAAAAATTCCTGAATTAACCGGTTACAGTAACCGTATTATTCACAGGGCAGAGCTTGTTATGGACCAGATACCTGATCCGGCTACTGATTCAAAATTTGTTGTGCCCAATTATTTATATCTCGACCTGGTAGATACTGGTTCTGTATTAAAATGGAAGCCAATCTATTATGATCTTAATCCATCATCACCTTACGATCCTGATCATACTTCGGGATCTGCAGGTTTATTCGATTACTATCCTGCTAATTATGAATTGGATTTTGCCTATTTTGGTGGTATTCCTAAAAAAACGCCGGATGGAAGCCGTTACCGTTACACTTTCAACATTTCCCGGTACATCCAGCGAATGGTTATAAATCAATCTGCCAATTATGAATTGCGGCTGTTTGCGCCACAAAGCATTATCTATCCTCAATATAATCCCACTATCATTCCATATGCAAATAACCTGGCTTACGGCAGGGTGAGGCTTGCCGGAGGAAACTATCCTGATATTAATTACAGGATGCGATTAAGGATCATTTATTCAAAAGCGAATTAAACTCATAAAAAAGCAAAGTCCTTCTGAACAATTTCAGAAGGGCTTTGCCGTTTAAACGCTTCACCCTTATCTTTGCAATCTTAAAAAAAAATATATGCCTTATTTATTTACATCAGAGTCTGTTAGTGAAGGACACCCGGATAAAATAGCAGATCAGATCAGTGATGCATTGATCGATAATTTTTTAGCATTTGACCCAACCAGTAAAGTAGCTTGCGAAACCCTTGTAACTACCGGCCAGGTTGTTTTAGCCGGCGAGGTTAAAAGTAAAGCTTATCTGGATGTACAGGAAATTGCCAGGGGTGTTATCCGTAAGATCGGCTACACCAAGAGTGAGTATATGTTTGAAGCAAATTCATGCGGTATTTTATCTGCCATACATGAACAATCAGGTGATATTAACCAGGGTGTAGACCGTAAGAAAAAGGAAGAGCAGGGTGCAGGCGACCAGGGAATGATGTTTGGTTACGCCACCAATGAAACTGCAAATTTTATGCCTTTAGCATTGGATATGGCACACCATATCTTGTTGGAACTGGCGGCTGTTCGCAGGGAAAATAAGCAAATCAAATATTTACGCCCGGACGCCAAAAGCCAGGTAACATTAGAATATGATGACAACAATCAACCAACACGTATTGATGCCATCGTAGTATCTACCCAGCATGATGATTTTGGAGCTGATGAAGCTATGCTGGCAAAAATTAAAAAGGATATCATTAATATCGTTATACCAAGGGTGAAAGCTAAATTTTCAAAATATGCACACCTGTTTAATAACAAGATCAAATACCATATCAATCCAACCGGAAAGTTTGTAATTGGTGGTCCACATGGAGATACAGGTTTAACCGGTCGTAAGATCATCGTAGATACATATGGAGGAAAAGGTGCCCATGGTGGTGGAGCATTCAGTGGAAAAGACCCAAGTAAAGTAGATAGGAGTGCAGCTTATGCAACACGCCATATTGCTAAAAACCTGGTTGCAGCCGGCTTGTGTGATGAAGTACTTGTTCAGGTAAGTTATGCAATTGGCGTTGCGCAACCAACCAGTATCAACGTAGTTACTTATGGTACGGCTAAAGTAAAATTGACCGATGGTCAGATCGCAGATAAGATAATGAAGATGCCGTGTTTTGATATGCGTCCTTACTTTATCGAACAGCGCTTGAAATTACGCAACCCGATGTATAGTGAAACTGCTGCTTATGGCCATATGGGTCGCAAGAATGAAATAGTTGAAAAGGTTTTCACTTCACCAGATGGTAAATCGATCAAGAAAAAGGTTGAGCTGTTTACCTGGGAAAAACTAGATGCGGTGAAAGATGTGAAAGCGGCGTTCGGTTTAAAATAATTTAATCAGCAACGAAATATAAAAGAGTTTACGCCTTTGTTTATGGTGTAAACTCTTTTTGTTTAAGGAACTTATCTTACAGTAGCAATAATACTTAATTTTGAATAATGAAAAATTTCAGGCATCAGCACCAGCGTCCTAAAAAAAACACGTTAGTTATAGGAAGGCAAGCAGTGATAAAGGCGATAAATGAGGGTAAGCAACTGGACAGGATCTGGTTGCAATCAACTGTTCATGGGCCTGTAATTGATGAGATCAAGAAACTGGCGGCCGATAATATGGTGCCTGTTAATAAAGTGCCGGTTGAAAAGTTAAATGGTTTTAATATCAGCAATCATGAAGGCTGTGTGGCGCAGATATCTAAGATTCAATACCAGGATCTGCAGCAGGTAATTTCATTTGTGGTAGAGAATGGGGAAGTTCCGTTGTTTTTGATCCTGGATGGCATAACTGATATTCGCAATATCGGCGGTATTGCCAGGAGTGCTTTTTGCTTTGGTGTGAATGCCATCATCATTCCCGAAAAAGGAGTTGGTGCTTTGAATGAGGATGCTATTCTTACTTCAGCCGGAGCATTGGAGCAAATTGCCGTGTGCAGGGTTAATAGCCTGATGAAAGCTGTTGATGACCTTCACCTCAATGGAATTAAGGTTTTTGCCAGTGAGATGAGTGCAGAAAAAAAGATCTTCGATTGTGATTTGTCTGAACCCTGTGCCATTGTGATGGGAGGTGAGGAGCATGGAGTATATCCGGCGCTGATGAAAATCTGTGATGATCGTTTTAATATTCCTATGACGGCCGATTTTGATTCATTGAATGTATCGGTTTCAACGGGTATAGTTTTATATGAAACGATGAAGCAAAGGAGTTTGAAAAAGTAGCAATTGATGCAAATTTGTAAGCCTTGCTGCTAATCATAATTTTTTACATCACGGCTTTAAATTTGTTTGGTTACTCTTAAAATGTTGAAAGTATCAATACAACATAAAGAAATATTACGAACCTATGTTGGTTTGAATTTGTAGGGAGAATTTTGGATTGGTTAAAACGCCCAGTTCAAAAAAGTAAGTAAATGTTACTTTATATTTTAGCAAAAAAGGATTTAGCAAAATTAGCGGATATTGGCAGTGGTTATTTATATGCTATTTACATTTTAAAATTTTATGGATAATACAAAGCAAATAAAGATTGTGGAATGCCCCCGTGATGCCATGCAGGGCTGGCCCCATTTTATACCAACAGATAAAAAAATAGCGTACCTGAATGCGTTGTTAAAAGTTGGGTTTAATACGCTGGATGTTGGAAGTTTTGTATCTCCTAAAGCTATTCCGCAAATGGCAGATACCAAAGAAGTTTTACAGGGGCTTCAATTACAGGACAGCCATACCAGATTACTTACTATCATTGCAAATAAACGCGGTGCAGAGGAGGCAATTATTTTTGATGAGGTTAGCTACCTTGGATTTCCATTTTCAATTTCAGAAACATTTCAGCAGAGAAATACAAATTCAACCATCGCAAAATCATTTGAACTGGTTAGCGAGATCCAAAATCTTTGTGTAAAAAGCAGGAAAGAACTTGTGATCTATATTTCCATGGGCTTTGGTAATCCATATGGTGACGCATATGATGAGTCGATAGTGTTTGAGTGGGTTCATAAAATGGCTGCGCTGGACATTAAGATAATTTCATTGGCCGATACCGTGGGGTTGGCTACAAAAGATCAGGTAAAAAGTGTTACCAAATATGTAATTGATTCGCTTCCCGATTTGGAAACAGGCGTACACCTGCATTCGTCCCCTCATAACCGTGAGGAGAAGCTTCTTGCTGCCCTGGAAGCAGGGTGTTATAGATTTGATGCAGCCATAAAAGGAATAGGTGGATGCCCCATGGCAGGAGATGACCTTGTGGGAAATATGGACACAGAAGTAATGATAGATCTTTTTAAAAGAAAAGGTTATTCAATAGATGTTGACATAGCGATGTTGGAGAAATGTAGCCGCATTGCTGCAACCATTTTCGTTTAAAAATTTTAATCATGGATTTTCATGCAGAATTTTTCCCAAAAGTTTTTCCTGTAAAGATCAAACATACTGAGAAGCTTTTGCTGCTAGGTTCATGTTTTACCGAGCAGATAGGAGCTAAACTTTCTAATCATAAATTTTCTGTTCTGGAAAATCCCAATGGCATTTTGTTTAATCCTGTTAGTATTGCGACAGCATTGATCTCCTATGTGCAGCAAAAAAAATATGTTGGGGAGGAATTATTTTATCACCAGGAGTTGTGGGGAAGCTGGCAGCATCATACAAAATTTTCAAATATAAATAAGGCGAAATCGCTGGAGATAATAAATCGTAGCCAGGAAATGGCAAATGTTTTTATTAGGGAAGCAAATTGGGTGTTGATTACATTAGGTTCGGCTTTTGTTTATGAAAAGGCTGTCTTAGAAAATGTTGAAGTGGTTGCCAATTGCCATAAGGTTGCAGCAGATAAATTCCACCGGAGATTGTTGGATCGGGATGAGATTAAAAACACATTAAAAAGCATGATGGAAGCGGTGCAAACCGTAAATCCTGCTGCAAAATTTATATTTACCATCAGTCCGGTGCGGCATCTTCGCGAAGGTTTTATTGAAAACAACCAAAGTAAAGCGGCCTTGATCCAGGCAGTTCATTCCCTAACAGATAGCGAGCAGGTTTTTTATTTTCCTGCATATGAATTGGTTATTGACGACCTGAGGGATTATAGATTTTATGCAGAGGATATGGTTCATCCTAACTATGCTGCTACAAATTATGTTTGGGATAAATTTATTGCTACTTGTGTAGATGAACCCACACAAATGTTGATGAAAGAAGTTTCCGTTATTGTTGCTGCTAAAAATCATAAACCTTTTAATTCCGAATCTGATCAGCATAAGAAATTCTTAAATGTTACCCTTGAAAAGTTAAAGCGTTTAGCAACTTTATATCCACACATAAATTTCAAAGAAGAGTTTCTTTTTTTTGAAGCTGTATAATTGTTCAAAGTGTTTTTTACGTTTAGTCGTCGTCTGGTGCGGTATCACATTCGAAATAGTATTTTTCGATTTCCCCATGTAGCCTCATAAATTCGTTTAATCCGCCGAATTCTTCGAGTATTTCTACCGTTATTTTATTGAAGTTTTTTTTGGAGATAATATGGTAATAGGAAGACCAGATATGCTCCGAAATATTTTTTACAAGTTTGTGTTTTACTGCATTTGCATTTATATAGATGATCGTTTGAATGAACTGGCTTTCTCGTAAAGTTGCTACATGTTTGAACGGCCTGTGGAACAAATTTCCTTTTCTTTCATATTTTTTATTAAACCTGATCGTGTACGATATAAATAATCGTTTAAAAGCATTATCGATAAGTTGATGAATAGTGCTTTTTTGTTTTAAAAATCTCTTTTCAGTCCTGCATAATTTTTTTTGGGGAAGTTTTTTTAGGTAACTATATATTTCATCATAGCTTTTAATTCTTGTGTAAAAATGAAAGTGATTTGTTAGTAGGTTCCAGGCAAAATTATCTAGAAAAGGCGAGGTGTAAAATTCGAGCCTGCTTAAGAATAAGTTATTATCCGAATCGGAAATAAATAGGGGCTCTTTGTTATTGGTTCTGTTATACACATGATAGAATCCATGTTCATTAAATTCTGCTTTATATTTTTTTGGAACACCCATGTAAAATTATTTTTACAAAGGTTTGAAAAGCGTTTTTTATTTATTTGGGTAAATCTACAGATGTTTAGCGTTTTTTTCTCATCGAAGTTTGAGTTGACATCTCGGTAAATTAGAGATGTCAACTCAGAAAATTTGAGATGTCAACTCAGAAAATCCGAGATGTCAACTCAATTTAGTGTATCCTATCACCCCGCACCTCCTGGCTATTCATTAGCTCTCTCTCATACGCTAACCACTTTGCCCATCTTTTACGCACAATAGATTTTTCTACATAATGTTCTGCCAACGTAATAAACAACGTGTAATGACCAGCTTCACTTTCCATGAATTTTCTATAAAAATTTCTCATGTATTCATCTTCCATACCCTCACTAAGCCTTTTAAAGCGTTCGCAACTTCGGGCTTCTATCAGTGCCATAATCAACATCTGGTCAAGGAATCTCTCATCCGGACTCCCATCTTTTTTTTGAAACTGGATAAGCTTGTTTACATAAACGTCTTTACGCTGCCTACCTAATTTAAGCTGTCGTTTTTTTAATTCTGCCAATACCATTCTAAAATGCCCCCATTCTTCTGTAACAATCGGACTTAACTCTTCCACCATTAACTCTTTATCAGAGTTTTTTTGAATAAGCGAGATGCAGGTTAATGCTGCTTTTTGCTCGCAATAGGCATGGTCGGTTAATATCTCCTCTAATAGCATTTCGGCAAGGTTTACCCAACGAGGGTCAGTGGGAAGTTGCAAGCCCAGAATATTCCTGGTATGTTCGCTAAATATTTCTGCCATAGCTCACAAAAATAAAAAACGAAGGCCGCTTTACCTTTTTTTTATTTTACTTTACATTATACATTACATTTTATGAGAATAATTCCTTTTATCATATCAGTTGCTGTAACGGCAGGAACAGTAATTACATTAAATACAAGATTGAATATTGGAGGAAAACCCGCACCTGCCTTCGGCCAGTTTTTGAGCCCGCAACATGGGTTTTGGCAAAATGCTGAATCAGAAAAGGAAGATTTTTCTGCAAACCTTTCCTTTAAACAACTGTCGGGTAAAGTTAGTGTTTACCTGGATGAAAGATTGGTGCCGCATATTTTTGCCGAGAATGAAAACGACGTATATTTTGTACAAGGATACTTACATGCAAAGTTCAGGCTTTGGCAAATGGAACTGCAAACGCTTTCTGCCGCAGGCAGGGCTAGTGAGGTGGTGGGGGAAATTGCGATTAACCACGACAGGGAATTCCGTCGCCTGGGTATGGTGTACGCAGCCGAAAATTCTCTGCATGAAATGGAAGCCGACGAATTAATAAAAAAAGAATGTGACGCATATACCGCGGGTGTGAATGCTTATATTGAAAATATTCCTGAAAGTAAACTGCCTCTAGAATACAAACTGTTGGGTTACAAACCGGAGAAATGGAGCAACCTAAAAACAGCGCTTTTCTTAAAATATATGTCATACGACCTGGCAGCGCACGAAAATGATTTCGAAATGACAAATGCACAGGCTTTTTTTAGCCCCGCTGATTTTAAAGCTTTGTATCCTTCAACTCCTGATTCGCTGGATCCGATCATTCCATATGGTACTATTTACGACACGCCTCTTGTAAGGCTTAAAGTTCCTACTTCAGCAGATTCACTTTATTTTAAGAAGGATACAGTAAATGTAGAAGAGTTCTCAAAACCCAACAGGAGCAATGGCAGCAATAACTGGGCTGTTAGTGGAAGTAAAACTAAAAGTGGCGCACCCATACTTTGCAATGATCCACATTTAGGATTAAACCTGCCTTCTCTATGGATAGAAATGCAACTCTCTACACCCGGTTTTAATGCTTATGGCGCAAGTTTTCCGGGAGCTCCAGGTATTATTATAGGCTATAACGACAGTTGTGCATTCGGCTTCACTAATGGAGGGAGAGATGTAAGAGATTATTATGAAATCAAGTTTAAAGATGAAAGCCGTCAGCAATACTGGTTTGAAAACGAATGGAAACAAACTACTTTCCGGTTCGAAAGAATTAAAATCAATGGCCAGCCGGATATGATCGATACTGTTGCTTATACCTTATTCGGTCCCGTTATGTACGACAAATCTTTTGGCGGAAAAAGAACTGCCAATCAAAAAAATTACGCTGTTAAATGGACGGCTCACAACCGCAGCAACGAACTATTGATTTTCAACCAACTTAATCACGCTAAAAATTATGCTGATTATTCCGCTGCAGTAACCAACTTACATACACCCGGACAAAATTGTGCATTTGCCTGTAAAAATGGGGATATCGCCATTAGAACACAGGGAGAATTTCCTGCTAAATGGAAAGGCCAGGGAGATTTTATTATGCCGGGTACAGATAGCAGTTATCTTTGGCAATACATGATTCCACAGAATCAAACTCCTTTTCAATATAACCCGGAAAGAGGCTTCGTTAGCAGTGCCAATCAACAACCAGCAGACTCAACTTATCCATATTACCTCGGTAGGGATTATCCTGTTAACAGGGGGCTTATCGTGAATCGGAAACTTTCGGCTTTAAATGATATTACACCGAAAGACATGATGGATATGCAAATAGACAATTACAATATTTTTGCAGAAATGGCGGTACCGGTTTTTATAAAAAATATAGACCAGGCAAAATTGAATGATGTTGAAACTAATTATTTAAAATTGTTACAAAACTGGAATTTTCGAAGCGATATTGATTCTAAAGGAGCTACAGTTTTTGATTTAACCTGGCGTACTTTTTACGATACAGTTTATGCAGATGAATTTGCCCGGGCACCTCAGCCAATTAAATATCCTTTTGAAAATACACTGCTGGAGGCTGTTTTGAAAGATAGTGCTTATAAATTTTTGGATGACATCAGCACTTCCCAAAAGGAAACGCTTATTGATATAGCAACAATGTCATTTAAATCTGCAGCCATAAAAATGATGGAAGCTGAAAAGGAAGGTAAACTGGAATGGGCTAAATTTAAAGACACCCGCATTACACATCTTCTACGGCTACCCGTTTTCAGCAGGTTACATCTGCCAATAGGAGGAGGAGTCAATATCATCAATGCAACAACATCCGATCATGGCCCGAGTTGGCGTATGGTTGTCAGTCTCACGCAAAAAACAGAAGCCTATGGCGTTTACCCTGGTGGCCAAAGCGGTAATCCCGGAAGTAAATTCTATGATAATTTTATCGACGACTGGGTTCAAGGCAAGTACTATACGCTCTGGCTCATGACCAAAGAAGAACAAAATGACCCTAAAGTAAAATGGGTAATGAATTTTAATAGATATTAATCAGGAAATCTCCTAAAGAAATAAAATAAAATATTTAATAATGAAATTTATCATATCATTTCTATTGATGGTTCTTTTGAGTTTTGTAGCTTGTTTATACTTACCATGGTGGGCCATTTCAATTGTGTGTTTTTTGGTGGCTGCACTTATTCGTCAACGCCCGTTTGCTGCTTTTAGTACAGGATTTATTTCCCTGTTCCTTTTATGGGGAGGACTAAGTTTCTGGATAAGCAATAATAATAACAATTTGCTGGCACATAAAATTTCTTTATTGATCCTGCAGGTAGACAATCCAATGATGTTAATCCTGATAACAGGATTTGTAGGAGCAATTGTAGGTGCTCTTTCTGCGCTCACCGGCAGTTTTTTTAGCGGAATTAAAAATGCCGGAAAGTAACTTTATTTTTTCTGTAACTAACGCAAATTATGAGAACTGTTTTCTTTATTTTCTTCGTTTTCTTTCTTCAACAACTTTCAGCACAAAAAATCTATGGAACTGTTTTTAACGACAAGGGTGATCTCTTGCCATTTTCGTCCATTACCATAAAAGGTACATCTACAGGAACAAGTGCCAACAACAATGCAAAATTCTCGTTTTCACTTCCCCCGGGAGATTACAGGCTGGTTTGTCAGCATATCGGTTATGCAGCCAGCGAAAAATTGGTATCGGTAAAGTCAGATGTTGAAGTAACCTTTATTCTTTCAGAACAAAAACTTGTGATGAAAGAAGTGGTAGTAAAATCGGGAGCTGAAGATCCGGCATATGAGATTATAAGGCAGGCTATTAAAAAGCGTTCCTTTTATAATGCACAGGTAGATTCTTTTACCTGTAATTTATATGGCAAAGACATCATCAAGCTTAGAAACCTTCCTAAGAAAATACTTGGGCAAAAAATTGATACGAACGACAGAAAAGAAATGGGATTGGATTCCAGTGGAAAAGGGATCATCTATCTTTCTGAATCAGTTTCTAAAGTATCTGCCAAACGACCTGATAAGTTTAAACTGGAAGTAATGAGCAGCCGTGTTAGCGGTAGTGGAAGTTTTGGCTTTACATTCCCTTCATTCATCAGCTTATACACAAACAATGTGGCGGTTTTTTCCGGAACATTTAATCCACGAGGCTTTGTTTCTCCAATCGCTGATGGAGCTCTAAAATTTTACAAGTATAAATTTCTCGGTACTTTTTATGAGGATGGAAAGGCCATCAACTCAATCAGGGTGATACCACGTCGGAATTACGAACCTCTTTTTTCAGGCATCATAAATATTACCGACGATGATTGGAGAATACATAGTTTCGACCTGTTACTCACCAAAACTTCTCAGTTAGAGATCATGGATTCTCTTCGTATAACGCAGCTATACGTTCCTGTGAGTAACGATGTGTGGAGGGTAAAGAACCAATTGCTTTATTTCAATTTTTCTATGTTTAAGATAGATGCCATTGGAAATTTTCTTACTGTATATTCAGAGTACAACCTGAAGCCGGTTTTTGCAAAAAAGTTTTTTGATAACGTAGTCATCAAGTACGATACGGCCGTAAGTAAAAAACCCAGAACTTATTGGGATAGTATCAGGCCGGTTCCCTTGGAAACAGAAGAACTAAAGGATTACAGGGTTAAAGACAGCGTTTACCTGGCACAGAAGGATTCCCTTTTAACAAGATCCAACATAGATTCCTTGAAAAAAAGGCAAGGTAAAATTAAACCACAAAGGATATTCATCACCGGAATAAATCGTACTCACTATAGTAAAACCAACACCTACCAATGGGGTATTGAACCATTGCTTTTAGGCCTGGAATACAATCCGGCCGAAGGCCTTGTTACGAATGTTGCTGGCTATTATGAAAAGTATATGCGGAAAGCGAAAACGAATATAAGTATTCTGCCCACCATCAGGTATGGTTTTAATAATACACATCTTAATGGCTGGCTTGATATAGAATTACGAACCCGCGACTGGAGTACAGATAAAAAAATAAAACGGCAGGCGTGGGGTATTTCAGGAGGAAAACGGGTAACCCAGTTTAACAAGGATAATCCTGTTACCAGTTTGAGAAATACCATCACTACTTTATTTTATGGAGACAACTACCTTAAATCATATGAAAACTATTTTGCCAGCTTCGGCTTCAGCAAGCGCTATGAAAGCGGGCTACGCTTTGCTATCAATACATTATATGAAGACAGGATACCTTTAAATAACACAACGAACTATACTTTTTTTAAGAAAGATTCTGTTCGTATAACGCCGAATTTTCCGCAAGACAGAAAATTTGACACTGTTCAATTTACACCGCACCAGGCTGTAATTGTAAGTTTTGATATTAGTTTTAAACCAGGCCAAAAATATATTCAACTTCCTAATAGTAAAGTACCATTGGGGTCAAAATACCCAACTTTTAGCCTCAACTATACAAAAGGAATTTCGGGTATTCTTGGCAGTGATGCTAATTTCGACAAATGGAAACTAAGCGTAACCGATGATAAAAATCTTAAACTTGCAGGAACTTTAAAATACCGCGTCAGCATCGGTGGATTTTTAAATACAAACAAAGTATTTATTCAGGATTACCAGCATTTTAAAGGTAACCAGAGCAGGTTGGCAGCCGGTGACTATGTTAGCAGCTTTCAATTAGCAAAATATTATGAGCATAGTACTACAGCCTCCTTTTTTTCCCTGGCTAACCTGGAGCATCATTTTAATGGAATGTTTACCAATAAGATACCTTTGTTTAAAAGGCTCAACTGGAACCTCGTGGCAGGTGCCAACGCATTTTATGTAAATGAGGATAATAATTACGCAGAGTTCTTTGTTGGACTTGAAAATATCTTTAAAACATTAAGGCTCGACTTTGTTGCAGCTTATGAGAACGGCAGAAAGGGGGTTACGGGCTTCAAACTTGGTGCAGGGGGTTTATTAGGAGGAGGTTTGAGTGGAGGAGGCTCCGGAGGTAGAAGGAGAAGCAACGGTGTGTCGTTAAGATTTTAATAATTATATTTGCATCATTAATTTGGTTTGCCCTGCAAGCATCCAATCTTTTACAGATTTCCCTTAAATGGGATCAAAATTAATTTATGGCAATATTACACAACCGTGTATCACAGGTAGAGCTAAAGGAGCTTCTGTACCAGGAAACAATTCACCGTACTACAGTTTCCTTTTACAATTATTTTTTCATTGAGGATACTGCCCAATTCAGGGATCAGCTTTACAAAGGTCTGGAGGGATTGAATGTTTTTGGACGGGTATACATTGCTCATGAAGGTATCAATGCACAAGTAAGCATTCCTGAGGATAATTTTGAAAGCTTCAAGACATTTCTTTATAGTATCGAAGGACTGAATGGTTTGAGGCTCAATATCGCTGTTGATAATGATGGAAAATCTTTCTGGGTGCTTAAAGTAAAGATCAGGGAAAAAATTGTGGCTGATGGAATTACTGATTCCACGTTTGATATGGCTAAAAAGGGAAAGTATGTTACAGCCCACCAGTTTAATGAGTTAACCAGTAACAAAGATACGGTAGTGGTTGATATGCGCAATCATTACGAATATGAAGTAGGCCATTTTGAAAATGCTATAGAAATACCAAGTGATACTTTTAGGGAACAACTTCCGATGGCAGTTGAGATGTTGGCAGCTGATAAAAATAAAAATATAATTATGTATTGCACAGGTGGAATACGATGTGAAAAAGCCAGTGCGTATATGCTACACCGTGGGTTTAAAAACGTTTTTCACCTGGAAGGCGGTATTATACATTATGCCAACAATGTAAAAGAGCAACAACTGCCTAACAAATTTCATGGAAAGAATTTTGTTTTTGATGACAGGCTGGGGGAGCGTATCACAGAAGAGATCATTTCAAACTGTCATCAATGTGGTAAGCCTTCCGATACTCATACTAACTGCAAAAACGAAGCATGCCACCTGCTATTCATTCAATGCTCAGATTGCTCAGAAAGATGGCAGGGTTGCTGTTCAAAAACATGTTACGACGTAATTCAATTGCCGGAAGAGGAACAGGCATTACTTAGGAAAGGAATTGATAAAGGACAAATGATCTTTAATAAATCAAAGAAAAGACTGAGGCCATTGCCAGACAGAATAGCCGAATAAATTAACAAGGGCAATTGATAATTTCAATTGCCCTTGTTAAATAATTATGAGAATTTTTGTTCTGCATATTTATTCATCTTTCCTTTTACCAGGTCTGCTGTTTCCATTCCTTTCTTCTTTAATTTTTTACGCAACTTCGAACCTTTTTCAGTACCGAACAATAAACCTGCAATGGCTCCAACAGCAACTACTGCCAGTAATCCCATCATGACTTTTTTCTTTCCCATAATATTTATTTTATAAATTTAAAAAATCAGTAGATTTTTAAAGTACTTTTCTACCAGAAATAACCCTAAGCAAAACAACTACCACTGCAATTACCAACAGAAGATGGATGAGGCCGCCTGCATGGAAACCTAAAAAACCAATTGCCCAGGCAATCACAAGTATCACAGCAATAGTATACAATAATCCGTTCATAAATTTAGTTTTAAAATGAATAAATAATAAACAATTCACTGAGATTATTTTCAAATCACATGCCAACGTTTTAAAAAGATATCAGCGCAAATGAAGGTTTAATAACTTTGCACTATGAATAGGAAACAATTACTTGAAGAGTTGTTTAATAATACAACGATAATGCTCAGGCCATCTAAGGTTGACGGAATTGGGGTATTTGCTGTAACAGATATTGAGAAAGGCCGCCGAAATATTTTTTCGAATGATAAAAGCGAATGGATATCAATTTCGCGTGATGAAGTAGCACAACTTCCCCAACACAGCAGGGCTCTTATAGAAAATTTTTGCCTGTACGATGATGAAAATTATTTTGTACCGGAATATGGGTTTAAAATGCTGGACCTTGTTATTTATATTAATCATTCAGATGAACCAAATATCATTTCTATCAATGATGGAGAAGATTTTGAGGCTTTGCGACACATCAACGCAGGGGAAGAGCTTTTTTTAGATTATGGTGAGATTGTTAAGAGTTAAGCCTGCTGTTTGCTGATGCGTTCCAAAGATTGAAGGATCCTTTCTTTTGTTTGCTCGTCTGACAAACTAACAGGCTGAAATTTTTGCCCGATCAACTTTTCATATAGCTCTATATAACGCTGGCTGATAGCAGTTATCCATTCGGCACTCATTTGCGGAACCTGTTGCCCTTCCTTGCCCATAAAATTGTTTTGTATCAGCCATTCCCTAACAAATTCTTTGCTCAGTTGTTTTTGTTTTTCCCCCTTTAACTGGCGCTCCTCAAATCCTTCCAACAAAAAATATCGGGAAGAATCGGGTGTGTGTATCTCATCCATCAGGTATATGGTTTCGCCTGCCTTTCCAAATTCATACTTCGTATCTGCCAGCAAAAGCGATTGTTCTGCAGCGATCTGCTTTCCCCGTTCAAATAACTGCAGGGCATATGAGGAGATTTTACCCCATTCTGAGAATGACATGAGTCCGTTTGCAAGTATCTCCTCCTTACTTATGTCTTCATCATGCCCCTCACTTGCTTTTGTAGACGGTGTGATGATCGGTTCCGGAAAAAAATCATTTTCCTTCATTCCGTTTGGTAAAACGACGCCACACAAAATTCTTTTGCCGGCGCTATAACTTCGCCAGGCATGTCCGGTTAGATTTCCTCTTACTACCATTTCTATTTTGAAAGGGGTACATCGTTTGCCGATACTAACGTTTGGTGCAGGTGTTTCGATCAGCCAGTTTGGGCAAATATCACTGCATGCATTCAGCATAAAAGCTGCTACCTGGTTTAACACTTGCCCTTTAAATGGAATAGGGTGCGGCAGCACAACATCAAATGCAGAAATCCGGTCGCTTGCCAACATCACCAGTAACTGATCTCCGATACTGTAAACATCACGTACTTTGCCTTTATAGAAACCGGTTTGATTGGGAAAATTAAATTGTGCCATACGCTAAAGTACACTGTCTCTATTAATTTTCTTTTGATTTAATTATTATAAGATTTCAACACTTGTTCAAAATAAAATTTAATATACAAAATAAGTATCCGTATTTTGCCAGATAATATTGTTAAACCAAAACTAGCCAATATGAGAAAAATTACAAGCTACTTGGTTACATTGCTTCTGGCACACATAATTTCTGTTACTGCCTTTGCACAAAATGTGACCATCAGCGGTAATGTACGAAACAGTAATTCCCAGGAAAATGTATCCGCCGTGTCAGTTACGATCAAGGGGTCTTCTACGGGAACATTTACCGATGATAAAGGGAATTACAGTATTTCAGCCAAAAGCCTGCCCGTTACCCTTATCTTTTCGTCGATTGGTTTCGAACCTCAGGAAGTTGCCGTTTCTACGCAGCAAAAAACAGATGTAGCTTTTAAACCAACCAGTTCTCTCGGGCAGGAGATCGTGGTATCCGCATCACGTGTTCCGGAGAAAATACTGGAATCACCTGTTTCAATTGAAAGAGTGAGTGCAGCCAGTATCAGGAGCGCACCGTCTTCTGGTTTTTATGATATTGTGGCAACACTGAAAGGTGTGGATGTAACAACTTCCTCCTTAACTTTTAAATCACCAACTACCCGTGGATTCGGTGGTAGCGGAAATGTTCGCTTTAATCAATTGGTAGATGGAATGGATAACCAGGCTCCGGGACTAAACTTCTCCGTTGCATCAATCATTGGATTAAATGAACTTGATATTGATAATATTGAATTATTATCCGGAGCGTCTTCTGCCCTATACGGGTCTGGCGGTATGAATGGAACTATGCTGATGACCAGCAAAAGCCCATTCAAATACCAGGGTTTATCATTCGTTATCAAAGAGGGTATTTTACACACAGATGAAAGCCAGCGCCAGGCATCTTCGTTTCACAACTGGAGCCTTCGTTGGGCAGAGAAATTTTCTGATAAATTTGCAGTGAAGATCACCTCAGAATTGGTGCAGGCTAAAGACTGGATAGGTACAGACTACAGAAACTACGACAGGTCTGGTGGTAAACTAAAAGCGGGAAGCAGGGAAACTGACCCGAATTTTGATGGCATTAACGTATATGGTGATGAAACAACAGGCGATATTCGCCCGGTATTAAATGGCGTTGCTGCGGCTGCTCCTTTTTTAGCACCTTTTATCAGCACACTAACTACAAAACCAATAAATGTTTCTCGTACTGGTTATACCGAACAGGAACTGATCAATCCCAATACTGTTAACTTCAAAATTTCAGGTTCACTTCACTATAAATTAACCGAAAAAACTGAAGCTGTTATTGCAGCTTATTGGGGAACGGGTAACACCGTTTATACAGGTGCTTCAAGGTATTCTTTGCGTAACTTTAAAATGGGGCAATACAAAGTTGAGTTGAATAATAAAAACTGGACGCTTCGTGCTTATACAACCCAGGAAAATGCCGGAGATTCATATAACCTGGCTGCCACCACGCAGAATTTTAATGAAGCATGGAAACCAAGCCCGGGAAATACCGGTTGGTTTGCGCAATACGGTCAGGCGTTTTTAACTTCTAAATTAAATGGATTGTCTGACCAGGATGCCCATATCGCTGCAAGAAAAGTGGCAGATGTAGGAAGGCCGGTTGTTGGTACAGCATCTTTCAATGAAGTATATGATAAGATCCGTAAACTGCCGGTACCAAAGGGCGGAGGCTTATTAGACAGGTCTGATCTTTATGTTGCAGAAGGAAATTACAATTTATCTTCTATCACAAAGTCTGTGGCTGATGTGATCATTGGCGCTAATTATAAAAAATATGTGTTAAACTCACAGGGAACCTTATTCGCAGATTCAATTGATCCGATTGGAATCAAGGAGTTTGGTATTTTTATACAGGCTTCCCGCGATATCACAAGTAAACTTAAATTAACTGCATCAGGCAGGTATGATAAAAATGAATATTTTAAGGGTAGGTTTACACCAAGGGTAACGGCGGTTTATAAAGTTGTTCCAAACAACAATATCCGTTTATCTTATCAAACAGCTTATCGTTTTCCATCAAATCAACAACAGTTTATCAATCTTGATCTGATTTCGTATAAACTGATCGGCGGTAACGAAGGATTAGCTACTTTTTATAATTTCAATGCAAACCCTGCCTACGACCGTGATTCATTGGCTGCGGGAAAAACAATTCAACAACAGTTCGGACAGTTGAAACCTGAATCTTTACAATCCTTTGAACTTGGTTATAAAGGATTAGTTTTAAATTCAAAATTGCTGATTGACATTTACGGTTACTATGGACAGTTCACAAATTTTCTTGCACGCAGGATAGTGGTGCAATCTAAAATCGGGGCACCTATTACACAGGCTGATGCCGATACCGGAAATATATATTCTGTTCCCATAAACTCTGATGTAAAAGTTACCACCTATGGTTTTGGTTTGGGATTGGATTACAGGTTGCCGAAGAACTTCAGCATATCATTTAACCTCGCTTCTGATAACCTGAAAGACGTGCCTACTAATTTTATTGCCTCTTTCAACTCTCCAAAATATAAGCTGAATGCAGCTTTTTCTAATACGGGTTTTGGGAAGACAAAACGTTACGGTTTTACAGTTGCTTACAGGTGGCAGGACGCTTTCTATTTCCAGGGCGACCTGGCGAATGGAAACCTGCCTTCCGTGCAAACATTGGATGCACAACTGAGTGTTAAATTGCCTAAAACAAAATCCATTTTAAAATTTGGAGCTACCAACCTGCTAAACCAGTATTACTATAATGCAGTGGGTAATTCTAATATTGGTGGTTTGTACTATGTAAGTTTTGGATATAATATTTATTAAAAGTTATTGTAAGGATCATTTTTAATATCAAAAAAAGAGCATATGAAATACAATTCAAATATATTTAAGAGGAGTTTTCTTTCGGCAGCTTCCGCCATCCTGATATTGTCGGCTTGTAACAAAGATCTGGAGCAAATTGCAGCTGTTACACCTGCACCTACTGGCAATTCACTGGGAGCTACCCTTGCTGCCAATCCAGATGATAGCCTTTATCTTGCAATGGTAAAGAGGGCAGGGTTATTAACTACCATTAATAATACCGGGGCAACTTACACCATGTTTGTTCCAAACAACAATGCGATGCGCATTTTTGTAAATGCTGCAACAGGGGGAGCTATTCCAATTGCAGCACCGGATGCTGTACATTCCGCGTTTATTACAAATACGCTACCGGTTGCTAATGCTGCCGGCCTGGTTGGATACAATATCGTTCCTCAAAAGGTAATGGCTGCAGATATTCCCGCAACTTTTCCAAATTTTCAGTATCCTACTATTCTTAATCCTGCACCTACAGTTAGTGCGTTGTTAAGGCTTACAACTTTCCCTAGCACCGCAAATGGTGCATGGCTTAATAATATACCATTAACAAATGTTGATATACCGGCTTCCAACGGCGTTATTCATAATACAGCTTTCCTGGTAACTCCTCCACAGCGTTTTTTGTGGGATAGGATTAATACAGATCCGGCTCTTACTTATCTAAAGGCTGCCATCATTCGGGCCGATAGCGGAACAGCTCCTGCAGGTAGTCCTGGTACACTCCAGGCAGCATTGTTAAACATCGGCGCAAACCTTACTATTTTTGCTCCAACAGATGTTGCTTTTCAACAAACATTAACAGGAGCTATAGCGCAGGTTTTAATTGGATTGGGCGTTCCGCCGGCAACTGCTTTGGCACAGGCTACAGCATTAGCATCTACTCCGGCCGTATTTGAAAACCCAGCCTTGTTTGCAGTTTTAACAGCACAAACCGTAAAGGGAATTGTTGTTTATCATATACTTGGCAAAAGGGCATTCACTAATAATTTCCCTACCACCGCTACTTTAGTTCCCACTTTATTAAACAGCGCATTACCATCACATCCGGGAGTTACACTTCAGGCTACATTTGGAGTTCCGTTTGTTAGTGCGGCTACTGTAAAAGGTGCTTACAATACTACAGACGCTAACGTAGTGATCAATGCATCGCCATTAATTCCTGATCCAAGCGGCAGCAGCGATCAGCATTATGTAAACGGAGTGATACAGAAGATCGACCAGGTATTGATTCCATTACCATTGTAATAAACGATTTCAATAAAAGAAGCCGTCCGGATTTGATCTGGACGGCTTTTTTTTAATTAAGATTGTTGGTTTGCCTGAATGAAGAAAGTTTGATTTACCCTGTATCTTCAATAATATATTACTTTAAGCGTTTTCATACGGCAAGCCTTAAACGCTTTTGCCTTATACGTTAAAACGAAAGTGCATCACATCTCCATCTTTCACCACGTATTCTTTTCCTTCAATCCTCAGCCTGCCATTCTCTCGGCATGCTGCTTCAGATTCATACTTTACAAAGTCTTCGTAAGCGATCACTTCAGCTTTAATAAAACCTTTTTCAAAATCAGTATGAATAACACTGGCAGCCTGCGGAGCTTTCCAGCCCTGGCCTATCGTCCATGCTCTCACTTCCTGCACACCTGCAGTGAAATAAGTAGAAAGATTCAGCAATTTATAGGTAGAGTGAATAAGCCTGTCCAGTGCGGGCTCCGTCATTTTATATTCCTCCATGAACATTTGCTTGTCGTCTGCATTTTCAAACTCTGCGATCTGTGCTTCAATGGCATTCGTCATAATGATCACCTCATTACCTTCATGCTTTACAGCTTCAATTAAAGCATCACTAAATTTATTACCGGTATGCATACTGGCTTCATCTACATTGGCAACATATAAAATGTGTTTGTCAGTTAACAAAAAGAGATCAGCGATTGCTACTTTATCATCTTTACTTAAACCAAGTGTAATTATGTTTTTTCCTTTTTCAAGATGTGTCTTGCAACTTAAAAGGATCTCAAGTTCAACCTTTGCCTTGGGATCAGTTTTTGCCATTTTTTCTGTACGTTGAATTTTTTTATCAACGCTGTCCAGGTCTTTTAATTGCAACTCAGTTTCAATGATCTCTTTATCTCCAACAGGATTAATGGGTCCTTCTTCTCTCAAAATATTTTCGTCTTCAAAACAGCGGATCACCTGAATGATTGCATCCACTTCCCTGATATTGGCAAGGAATTTATTTCCTAAACCCTCACCCTTACTGGCGCCACGTACAAGACCGGCAATATCCACGATCTCGATCTGGGTGGGCACCACTCTAATTGGTTTTACCAGCTCTTCCAGTTTATTCAAACGGGGATCCGGAACATTAACCAGCCCGATGTTTGGCTCAATGGTGCAAAACCTGTAATTACTTGCCTGTGCTTTCGCACTGTTGCTCACTGCGTTAAATAAAGTGGATTTTCCAACATTGGGTAATCCTACGATGCCTGCTTGTAATGCCATGGTATTAATTAAGGGTTATTTGTTTGTTGATGTTAGTTTAGTAGTTTGTCCAACCCGTTCACGATGTATATTCCAAATTTTGAGATTTTTTTATTATTTACCCCAAAAACCTGTCATTCTTCATTGCTAATCGCTTGGCTCAACCACGCCCCATTCTGAAACGGCTGCAAAGGTAAGGGTTGGAGAACAATTTTACTTTCAGATGAAAACATTAACTTTCAAGCTTAATTTATAAAGTGATATGGCATTAAGCAGGATTTGGTCGGCATTTATACTTATAGCGATTTTTACGGCAGGAATTAAGTGTTTTGTTTTTCCTGATAACAGGACGATTTTTACCAATATGGTAACCGGCAAATCGGGAGATACTATTAAGATCCGCACAATCGACCAGACTACTGCCGACATTTCTATCGTTCAATTTCTGGATTCTAATAAAGTTTATGCAAATGGCGACGTAAAAACTACGAGGATTGCAGCCGATAAATTGTTGGAATTCCGGATTCAATCTGCAGATGGAATTGTTGAAACCTGCCAAACCGCAGTAACATTGGGACTAAGGCTGATTGGATTTCTGGCACTTTTTATGGGTTTGTTGAGCATTGCGGAAAAAGCTGGTGGCATTCGTTTTCTTTCCCGTTTGATCGGACCATTTTTCTCAAAGATCTTTCCCGAAATTCCTAAAGGTCATCCTTCTATGGGCCATATGATCATGAATTTTTCGGCAAATCTACTGGGATTAGACAATGCGGCAACGCCATTTGGGATAAAAGCAATGGAGAGCCTGCAGGAAATTAATCCGGTAAAATCAAGGGCATCTAACCCGCAGATCATGTTTTTGTGTTTGCATGCATCCGGACTAACATTAATTCCTGTTTCAATTATAGCTCTTAGGTCGGCTGCGAAAGCAGCTAATCCCATGGATATTTTTATACCCTGCATGATCGCAACTTTTATAGCTACCATTGCTGCTATGCTAATTGTAAGCGTTAAACAGCGCATCAACCTGCTGCAGCCGGTGGTATTAGGATGGATACTGGGTATTTCTGCATTGATCGCAGCCTTGGTAGTTTATATTAAGTCGCTGAATACAGCCGATGTTCAGATTTTTTCCGGCTCTCTAAGCAGCGGCATGATCCTACTTATTTTTACCCTGATTGTATTGGGAGGCATCTACAAAAAGATAGATATATTCAGTTCGTTCATTGAAGGAGCGAAAGGTGGTTTTGATACAGCGGTCAGAATTATTCCTTACCTGGTGGGCATGTTGGTGGCGATAAGTTTATTGCGTACCAGTGGCAGTTTTGATGCCCTTATCAATGGGATGAAAAGTATTTTTGGGCTGATGGGTACCGACACCCGTTTCGTTGACGGGCTTCCTACTGCACTGGTAAAGCCTTTTAGTGGTGGAGCGGCCAGGGGAATGATGGTAGATACAATGGCAGCACACGGGGCTGATTCATTCGCCGGAAGACTAGCATGTGTATTACAGGGTTCTTCTGATACAACATTTTATGTTATAGCTGTTTATTTTGGAGCAGTATCGGTGAAGGATACACGCTATGCTATTGGAGCTATGTTACTGGCAGACCTCGTAGGAATTATCACTTCAATTTTGCTGGCCTATCTATTTTTTGGGTGATAATTTTATTTTTTTTCGGAGCTGTTCGTGTTTGCCTGTGTAGCCTCACTTTCTTCGTCTTCTGCATTTTGGTACTGAGTACCAAAAATATTTGCCAGGTTTTTAGCTTTGTAGATAGCCCTGCTGTAACGATTGCCCAAAACGATGATGGTTGCATCTTCCTTAATCAAACGGATAAATGCGGCATTGTAACCATGCCACCATCCATTGTGATAGATCATTTTTTTACCATCCGGATAGATATTCATTCTCCATCCAAGCCCATAGTTCCTGATTCCGGCACGCTCATTACTGTAAGGAGTATACGCTTCCTGTAATACCTCAGGTTTAAAGATCATATTGCTTCTTAGGGCTTTATCCCAGGTAAGGAGATCTTCTACAGTACTGTAAATATTCTTGTCTCCATAAACAAGATCCAGCGAATTAAGTGGTATCATCTGTCCGCGCCAATCATAACTCGGGTTAACCCTGGCTGAATCTTCCTTTTTAAAAACAAAGCTATGCTTCATGTTCAATGGCCCGAAGAATTGCTGTTGCAGGTAGTCGGCATAAGACTGGCCGCTCACTTTTTCAATCAGCAACGCCAATAATGCATAATTTGTATTACAGTAATTAAATCTGCTATCGGGTTTCCCTATATTTTTTAATTCTCCTTTCCGGTTAACCAGGTAATCAAATACATCCTGGTTTTTTATGTAATCTTTTTTATTCCAGCCGAGGTCTTCCATGAAATAAAGATAATTTGGCAGCCCACTGCGATGGTTTAATAGTGATCTGACTGTAATACCCGGATAATCGAAAGTTGGAAAATATTTGCTGAAAGATTCATTGATATCAAGCTTTCCATCCTGCCATAATTTTAATACTGCCATTGCAGTGATCGTTTTACTTACAGAAGCAATGTGAAAAGAAGTGAGGTTATTGATGGTATCCATACGTCCAACGTGGCCTGATCCCTTGTATTTTTCAAAAACGATGTTGCCACCCTTTGCTACCAATACAGCACCATTAAAACCTGTTTTATCCAGCGTGGTATCAAACCATTGTTGGCATGCAAGGGCAAGGCCTTTTTTTTCCTGTTCGCTTATCTGGCTATTGGCAGGTAACTGAATGATCAAGTGACTGGAGTCTGTAATAGTTATTTTTTTTGCCGAGCTCTTACAGGAAACAAAAAACAGGGGAAATAAAAAAATCAACTGAAAACATACGATTGTTGCCAGGGCGAGTGATTCCAGCCTGTGCATAAACCAGGGGTGTGTAGATCTTACTTGTGGTTTCATATAAATATTAAATCCTGATAGGATATATTTGTGCAAAATACGGTGTAATTATTATGACTAAGAAAAAAATAACCAGTTATCCAAAAGAGAAAATTAATATACTTTTTTTAGAGAATATCAGTGATGCAGCCGTAGCAAAGTTTTCAGGGGAAGGGTATACGAATGTTAAAAAAATATCTGCGGCCATTAGCGAGACAGATTTGATAAAAGAAATAAGGAATGTACACCTTTTGGGAATAAGAAGTAAAACCCAAATTTCTGAAAAAGTGTTGAATGCCGCAACAAAACTACAGGCAATAGGATGCTTTTGTATTGGAGTAAACCAAGTAGACCTGAAAGCTGCTACCAGGGCAGGTGTGGCTGTATTTAATGCCCCATATAGTAATACAAGAAGTGTGGCAGAACTTGTTATTGGCGCTTCCATAATGCTGGTAAGAAGAATAACAGATAAGAATAAAGCAGCACATGAAGGTATATGGATGAAAGAGGCGAGTGGCAGCCATGAATTGAGGGGGAAAACATTGGGTATCATAGGTTATGGAAATATTGGAAGCCAGGTTAGTGTGCTGGCAGAAGCGTTGGGTATGAAAGTGATATTTTACGATGCGGAAACTAAGTTGCCATTGGGTAACGCTTCAGACAGTAAAACGTTAAAGGAACTGTTGCAGCAGTCTGATGTGGTAACACTACACGTTCCTGAACTGGATAGCACAAAGAATCTCATCAACAAAACAAATATTAAGTATTTTAAGAAGGGAGCAGTATTGATCAATTACGCCAGGGGAGAAGTTGTGGATCTAAAGGCGCTCAGAAATGCTTTGTTGGCCGGAGATATGAAAGGCGCAGCTATCGACGTTTACCCGTTAGAACCTGAGAAAAATGGCGATCCGTTTACTACACCATTACAGGGGCTGTCAAATGTTATTCTTACACCTCATATAGGCGGCAGTACGCAGGAAGCTCAAAATAACATAGGCCTCGACGTTAGTAGTAAGCTTTTTAACTATCTCGAAAAGGGCATCAGCACAGGATCGCATACTGTACCTGCATTGGCCCTTCCACCGCAGGAAGGAGCACATCGTATTTTACATATACATTTTAACCGCCCAGGCGTACTTAGCCAGATCAATACTACCTTAAGCAGGAATAACATCAACATCCTCGGCCAATACCTTAAAACAAATGAAGAGATTGGATATGTGGTACTGGATATAGATAAACACCTCAGCAAACATGCGGTAGAATTACTGAAAAAAGTAAAGCAAACAATTAAAGTGAGATTATTGTATTAGAATTGTTGTTTCGATGCTGGTTTATGTTCTGGCTGTGTGAAAAAGTTCAATGAACACTACTTATTTAAGTTCATATTCTGTTTAACGTCACATGGTTTTTCTACAATTTCAAGCCGGATCTTACCATTTCCCACTACTTTAAAACTGTTTGAAGCAGTTTTTATAATTCCTCCTTTGGGCGTTTTCAATGTATACGGAAGTTCAGCCTGTAAAGTGATGAATCTACTCTTTAAATTCTTTTGAGAAAGCATGGAAGTTTTGCTGGTACTGTTATTGCAGCCAATCAACAAAAAGATGGCCTTAAAGTACAGTAAGCTGAATGATTTCATATCGGCAGGTCTGGATAATGATTCTTTAAGTAGATATACTTTATAGCCTTCCATCATAATAATAAATAAAATACTGAATTTTCAGTAAATATTGAAAATTCGTTTATCTTTGTGGTGTAAATTTTAGTTTATGAAACTTATCATTTTAGGCGGAGGATTCGGTGGTTTAAGACTGGCCAGGAAACTCAGCAACAAACCGGGGTTTCACATTACCCTGATAGACAGGTTCAACTTTCACCAGTTTCAACCTTTGTTTTACCAGGTTGCCACTGCCGGACTGGATGCGAGTAACATCTCTTTCCCATTGAGGAAAGTTTTTCAAAACTCAACCAACATACATTTCCGAATGGCTACTGTGCAGCAAATAAAAACGTTTGAAAAGCAGGTGGTTACTGATATTGGCGATTTTGATTATGATTGCCTGGTGATTGCAACAGGTGCGGATACAAATTTTTTTGGAAATAAGCAATTAAGTGAAAATGCATTTCCCATGAAGAGTACAGTGGAAGCGCTTCAGCTAAGGCATCGCCTGCTGCACAATTTTGAAGATGCATTAAATGCTCAGGATGCAGGCGATGCTGAAACAGTGCAACGGTTAATGAATATTGTTATCGTAGGCGCGGGTCCTACCGGTGTGGAATTAAGCGGGGCAATTGCAGATATGCGGCGATACCAATTACCTAAAGATTATCCGGAGCTTGATTTTAATAAATTGAAACTCTACTTATTGGAAGGCTCAGGTAAAACACTGGGAACAATGAGTGAAAAATCGAGCAGGGATTCTCTGAAATATCTACAAAAGCTAGGCGTTACCGTTATCACTAACACTGTATTAAAAGATTATGATGGCAGGCAGGCTTTTTTACAAAATGGAGATGTGATTGATACAGCCATGGTTATATGGGCTGCCGGTGTAAAAGGAAATGTTCCTGATGGTATCAGCAAAGATTTAATTGCGAAGGGAAACAGGATAAAAGTAAACAGGCAATGCCTGGTTGAAGGTTCAGATAGTATATATGCAATAGGTGATGTGGCATACATGGAAGAGCCCGCATTTCCTGGTGGCCATCCGCAGGTTGCACCGGTTGCCATGCAGCAGGCAGATATGCTGGCAAAAAATTTAAGAAGGGTAGAGATGAAAAGCGGCGCTTCACAGTTTCTCATTTTCTCGTATAAGGATAGCGGCAGTATGGCCACAGTTGGCAGAAACCTGGCAGTTGTAGATGTACCTAAACCAAAGCTCCATTTCGGAGGCTTCTTTGCATGGATGATATGGATGGGACTTCACCTTATGCTGATTCTGGGTGTAAAAAATCGTTTCTTCGTTTTTAGCAACTGGCTGTATAATTATTTTACCTACGATCAAAATCTCCGGTTGATCTTCAAAGCTTTTTACAGGGAAAACACTATACCTGAAAAAAAAGTAACTGTACCTGAAAAAAAGGAATTAGAACTGGTCAGCAATACCAGGTAAAATCTTTAATTGTATGCAGAGGAAATTCTTAACGGCAGAATGGAACAACCTGATCATGGCTAATTATGTTGTAGATCCATCCTTACTCACAAAGTATATTCCTGCCAATACCGTGCTGGATGAGTACAAAGGAAATGTTTACATAAGCCTCATAGGTTTTATGTTTGATAACACGAGGATTCTGGGAATGAAAATTCCATTTCATGTTAATTTTGAAGAAGTAAATCTTCGTTTTTATGTGAAGTATAACGATAACGGCAACTGGAAGAGGGGAGCTGTTTTCATCAAAGAGATCGTACCAAAGCCGGCTATCAGCATTGTTGCCAACACAATCTACAGGGAGAATTATTGCACAATGCCGATGAAACACTTTTTTGAAGAAACTAATGATTCATTTGAAATTGGATATCATTGGAAATTTAAAAGCAAATGGAACAGGTTGGAAGCTTCTGTTGAAAAGAAAGCACAGCCAATGATCGATGGTACCGAAGAGCAATTTATCGCTGAACATTATTGGGGCTATTCAAAATACAATAATAGAACCACTTTCGAGTACGCCGTTCAACATCCCGCCTGGGAACTTTACCCGGTAAAAAAGTACTGTATCGATTGCGATTTTACGGCTTTATATGGAAGCGCTTTTTCTTTTTTAGCCAATACTGTTCCGCAATCTTTATTTGTTGCGAAGGGTTCTGCCATATCAGTATTGCATAAACGAAACATTTAATTAATTAAATGTTCTTAAAAATTTCTTTGCCCTGCTGGTAAATGCTGCTGAATGGTGCGGCTGGTCTTCGATCAATAATTTTATTTCAGGAATTATTTCTGGATAGCTTTCTGCAAACTGATGCAGTACGCTTAACGCATAAGCCTTCACTGCAATTGATTCGGTAGCGGAGGCAACGTAATCAAAACAAAGGTTCATGATCTCTCCTTCATATTCATGAGGTATGCTAACAGAAGTTAATATTTTTACACTGTTTCTTTTTACAGCATCATGAATATCCTGCGTTTTTAAACTATCTAAAAATGATCTCCAGTGTTTGCTTATCAGTGTAGGATGTTCGATAATGCAGAAACTTATTGGCCATGCAGCTCTTTGAGCTATTTTATTTTCATTAGAAAGAAACAGCACAAATAATTCATCAAAGCGTTCCTGTTTTCCATTTACCCATTTTATGATCTTATCACATTGTAGTTTCGAGTGTTCTTTTAAAATAGTTTCTTTCAGTTTCATGATCGCATTATTCTATCGTAAAAGTATTGTCTTGATCTTAAAATCGCTGAAATTGTCATTCATTGATCATAATAGCCGGAGCTATGGGATGTTCGGCTTTAAATTGAACATCTAAAAGATTGCAGATAGTTTGTGCAAACTGCTTTTGGTATAATTGCTTTTCATTTTTTAATTCACCTTTGGGTTTTATTCCCGGGCCCATGGTTGCAAACCAGATTTGAGACGCATCCTGTATCTTATTATTATGGCTCGTCCATTCATCTTTAATGATATCGCCACGTCCATGATCTGTCGTTATAAAAAGTGCGGTCTTGTTTTTATACAACGGCTCCTGCTGCACATATTCCCATAAGTCGCGGATCCATTTATCAACCATAAATGCAGCCTCCAGGTAATCTTTATAACGGCCGCTGTGTGCCCATTCATCTGTTTCGCCATATGAAATATAAATAATTTTGGGATGTTTTGTTTTGATATAATTCAGGGCAGCATAATGCGTAAATACATCCAGGCATTCTGCATCAGCAAATGGCCTGTAAGAATCTTTCAATAGATTATTTTGAAGACTTTCTATTGCTGTTGGATGCTTTCCTCCGGAACTGTCAAAGGCAGAATGAACAGGGAATTTAGAACGTTCCTCGTTCAATATCCTGTCGAAGGCATTCCAGGAGCCGTAGGCAACTACTTTGTTTTGCCAGGCTGCCTGCTTATTTAAAAATTCCAGGAAATTGCTATGTGGATTTGGCTGATATTCGTTACTGTTGATAGCTGTATCCGGGAAGCCGGTAAATATTTCGTTATAACCAGGATAGGAGAACCAATAAGGATTGGCATTGTCTACTTTATTGCCAAATATCCTGTTGCCATATAACTGCCCTTCTGCTTCAACGGTATTCCACAAAAACGGCATTAATTTTTTTCTTCTCTCTTTTTCGCTGGAAGCCCAGTATTTTTTAAAAATAAAATCACTATCACCCTGGTTAAATTTGCTGTTTTTAGCAATGCTGCTATCCATCCCCTTAAAAACCTCCTGCCAGCGCAGCCCATCTGTTGTTACGATTATTATATTTTCTGCCATTTGAGCATTGGCTGAAAAATATGCAAATGCGAATAATAGTGTAAAAAGTTTTTTCATCCGCAGCTTGTTTTAATCGCTGTTATTTAATTTTTAAAATATGCGGCCAGTTTGCTGATCATTTTTTTTATCTCTTCTTCATCAACACTAATAAGCTGGCCACTCTCATTTAATTCCGGATTGTAATATTGCATTTCGCTGGCTGTAAATGTTTTTGCAGAACTATGAAATTCAGTTGCTCCTGTAGTAGTGGCAATTTCAATGATATTTTCACTGCGAATTCCACTTCCAGGCATAATGATAATTCGGCCTGCGGCATTCTCCACCAGGGTTTTTATAATACTGGCTCCGGTTGTAGCCTGTGTATGCAAGCCCGACGTTAATATTCTGCTGCAGCCGGTTTCAATTACGTCTTCAAGGGCGGCTTTGGCATCTGCTGTTCTATCGAAGGCCCTGTGAAAAGTTACTTCCATTGGGTAAGCCAGTTCAACTAATTGTGTGCACCGTTGTTTGTCAATGCTGCCATCTGCTTTTAATATACCGGTTACAACGCCATCACATCCCAGGTCTTTACAAACTTTAATATCATTTTTCATGATACTAAATTCATCATCGCTGTAAAAGAAATCGCCGCCTCTTGGCCTGATAATTGGGAAAAGGTCGATATCTGATTTTTTTCTTGCAGCTTTTATAAAGCCATACGATGGGGTAGTGCCGCCATCGGCAGGATTATCACATAGTTCAATTCTATTGGCTCCTGCATTCCTGGCAATTATGCAGGATTCAATCGTAAAACCTATTACTTCCAGAATATATTTCATGATTTAATTTCAAGAGTTGATGTGTATCAAAACCTCAGCCAGTTCAGCATTGGATCGCTAGCTTTTATAACAGGTATTTTGCATCATAGATCCTATTCTCCCGTTCACTTTTTACACTAAAAACAAAACCTTTCTGTATAGCATATGCGCCGTATTCTCCTCTTCTGTTTATCGCTATAAAACCTACCTGTAATTCGGAAGCTTTTCTTCTATCTCTTTTAACAATGCGTTCTATTGCTTTTTTGCAGGCTAATTCCGGAGTGTTTCCCTGCCTCATAAATTCAACCACCAGGTGTGTGCCGCAAATGCGGATCACTTCTTCTCCAACTCCACTGCTGGTTGCTGCGCCAACTTCATTGTCTACAAATAAACCTGCACCAATGATGGGAGAATCACCTACGCGGCCATGTAATTTAAAGGCCATTCCACTTGTAGTTACAGCGCCCGACAAGTTACCGCTATTGTCCAGCGCAATCAATCCCATGGTGTCGTGATTGGGTGTGCCATCATCAAAAAAGGCCGGAGCAAAAGGGCCATTTCCTTTCATTTTATTTTCAATGTTCATCACCGGTTTATAGTCGCTTTTTTTCAACCATTCATTATATGCTTTGGTTGCATCATCCGATAACACAGCCGGTTCTTTTGTAAATCCGTTCTCTATTGCAAATTGTTGCGCTCCATTACCGGTAAGTATTACATGAGGTGTTTTTTCCATTATTTTCCTTGCCACTGAAATCGGATGCTTAATCTGTTCTAATCCGGATACAGCGCCGCAATTGGCCATTTCATCCATGATGCAGGCATCCAGCGTTACAATTCCATCCCTGTCTGGATAACCTCCCAGGCCAACACAGCAGTTCACCTGGTTCTCTATATACATTGCACCAGCTTCTACAGCATCAAGGCTTTTTCCTTTTGCCGATAATATTTTCCAGGCTGCGGCATTTACCTCCATCCCACTATCCCAGGTTGAAATAACGATCGGTTTTTGAGGAACGCTTTTGAAAGATGGCAATCCTATGGCCGACAAGCCCATACCACCCAGTTTAATAAAATCCTTTCTGTTCATCATTATATTTTAGGAAGTGTGCATCGATAATTTTCGGAGCATATCGTTGGAAACCGCATCGGCGTATGTGCCAAATGCACCGGACAATACACCTTTGATACTGCCATCAATAGAAGTTACAGCATACACAACATCTTCATCAGAGGGATTTGTGTCGCCTTCAAAACGGTGAACTTCGGTAATTTCAAAATTTGAAGGATTAAGGCAGATCTTATTATCCCGGCAAATCAATTTATCGAACGCAAGGTTAAAATCTATGGAATAGCCTCTTTCCTTTAAGCCATTAAGGGCTGCCACAACTGTATCATAATTGAACATACTATATTTTTTAAGATGAAAACCGGCAGCCACCTCTAAGCTGCAGCGTAATAATCCTAAAGTTGACGAATTAAGCTGGAAATGTAAGCATAATCTTTATAATTTGCCTTCCGGTTTTATTGCCAATCTACTTAAAACAAATAGATTGCGTACATTGCAAAGGTAAATTTCACTTCAATACGACATTAAACAATGTAATTTATAAATATTACAGAAACATCATATGACGAGTAAACCTAAAAGCAGTAGTTCTAAAAAATCTTCACAAGTGCAGGTTCTAAAAGGGAAACTTGATATTAGCAGGAGTGGAATGGGTTATGTTATGGTAGAAGGGCAGGACAAAGACATCATGGTGAGGCCGAATGATTTTGGTAAAGCATTTCACGGTGATCTGGTTAAAGTACAGGTGGCCAAAGATTCAGGTGGTAAACGAGCTGAAGGAAAGATCACCGATGTTATTGAAAGAAAACAAACTGACTTTGTAGGAAATGTTCAGGTAAATAAAACAATAGCATTCTTTGTAGCCGGAGGTGAGAGGCCTGTACCGGATTTTTATATCCCTATCGAAAAATTAAATGGCGCTGTTGATGGCGAAAGAGTGGTAGCACGTTTTACTAAATGGGATAAAACCGATAAGAAGCCACAGGGTGAGATCATTACTGTTATTAAAGCAGAAGATGAAGCCGACATGGCGATGAAAGAAATTTTGATAGATGCCGGTTTTCCGCTTTCATTTGAAGCAGAGGTTTTGAAAGAAGCAGAAAAATTATCGGGCAAAATAAGCAGGGAAGAAATAAGTAAGAGAAAAGATTGCCGCGATATCCTCACCTTCACTATTGATCCTGCAGATGCAAAGGATTTTGATGACGCTATCTCAATCAGAAACCTGGACAATGGAAATTATGAAATAGGTGTTCACATTGCCGATGTAAGTCATTTTGTTACACCAAATAGTATCCTTGATAAAGCCGCTTACGCCAGGGGAACCAGTGTGTACCTGCCAGACAGGGTTAATCCGATGCTCCCGGAACGCATTTCTAATGAACTTTGTTCACTCAGGCCCAACGAGGATAAATACACTTTCTCAGTAATTTTTCAGATCAGTAACAGGGCAGAGATCAAACATAAATGGATCGGAAGAACTATTATTCATAGCAACCATCGTTTCACTTATGAAGAAGTGCAACAAACGATAGAAACCAAAGATGGATTGCATTATAAGCCGATGTTGCTGCTCAACGATCTGGCGCAGCAGTTCCGTAAAGAAAGGTTCAGGAATGGAGCGATCAATTTTTCTTCTTCCGAAGTAAAATTTGTATTAGACGAAAAAGGAAAGCCGATAGGCGTAATGATCAAAGAAAGTAAGGAAGCGCACCAGTTGGTGGAAGAGTTTATGTTATTAGCAAACAGGACCGTTGCAGAATATGTATCCAAGATCAAGAGTAATAAAGAACCTATACCTTTTCCTTACCGTATTCACGCCACGCCCGATGAAGAAAAACTAAGGCCATTTGCGGCATTCGCAAAAAAGTTCGGCTATTCGTTTAACGTTAACAGTGAGAAGGAAGTAGCCGAGTCTTTTAATAAATTATTGAATGATGTACAGGGTAAGCCCGAACAGCATGTACTGGAACAATTAGGTATCCGTACGATGGCTAAAGCAGTTTACACTTCTCACAATATTGGCCATTATGGGCTCGGGTTCGAAAATTATTGCCACTTCACATCTCCCATCCGCCGCTATCCTGATGTAATGGCACACAGGGTTTTACAGGAATGCCTGGAAAAGAACCTGAAAATTGATAAGAAGATGGAAGAGAAGTGTAAGCATTGCAGCGATAGGGAGAGAGCTGCCATGGAAAGCGAAAGAGCCGGAAATAAATATAAGCAGGTTCAGTTCATGCAGGAATTCCTGGGAGATGAATTTGACGGAATCGTAAGTGGTGTTTCTAATTTTGGATTTTGGGTAGAAACGGTGGCGCATAAATGCGAAGGCCTTGTGAGCATGAAGGACCTTAATGAATTTGATGATTTCAGGTTAGATGAAGCAAACTACGCTCTGATGGGTATGCGCAGTGGAACTACATTCCGGATGGGAGATAAGATCAGGATTAAATTAGTTGCTGCTAATTTATTGAAAAGGCAACTGGATTATCATTGGGTAAGAGAGGAAATAAAGAAAGAAGGAAATAAAGAAGAAACCTCAGGTAAGAAAAAAGTTAAAAAAGGCAAATAGAAATATTTGTTCTTTTTCACAGTCTAATAATATTTAGCAGCCTGGTTAATTCAGCTGTAGCCTGGTATCCTGATTTTTTAAATCATTGATCCGGCAGTCGTATCAAAAAATATCATTCATGCATTCTTTTGCAGCGCTATCTGCGCTTTTTGAAGAACAGTTCAACAAACGGCATTTTCCGGCGGAGCCTCATAACTTATATGATGCTTCTCAATACATTTTAGGAATTGGCGGAAAAAGAGTGAGGCCGGTTTGTGTTTTAATGGGCAATGAATTGTTTAACGACATTGATGCGGATGCCTATGAAGTTGGCAATGCTATTGAGCTGTTCCATAATTTTAGTTTGATTCATGATGATATCATGGACAAGGCTCCGATCAGGCGTGGAGTACCAACGGTGCACATTAAGTTTGGAGATTCCACCGCACTGCTTTCGGGTGATGTAATGTTGGTAACAGCGTATGATTATCTTAATAAGATAAAGCCTTCAAATCTTCAAAAGATAATTGCATTGTTCAATAAAACTGCTAAAGAAGTTTGCGAAGGGCAACAACTGGATATGGAGTTTGAGAAAACAGATAACGTGGGGTTTGATGATTATCTAAATATGATCACGTTAAAAACTTCAGTGTTACTGGCTGCCAGTTTACAAATGGGTGCTATTTTGGGAGGTGCAGGTTTAGGTAACCAACAGCATCTTTTTGAGTTTGGTAAAAAACTAGGCATTGCTTTTCAGGTGCAGGACGATTACCTGGATGCTTTTGGTGATCCCGAAAAATTTGGCAAACAACCGGGCGGCGACATAATTGCCAATAAAAAAACTTTCCTGATGATTCATGCACTGGAAGTTGCCACTACTGAACAAAAAAATAAACTTCAGGGTTGGTTGAAGATGACTGGAGAAAATAATAATGAAGCCGACAAAGTAAAAAATGTGCTGAGCATATTTAGAGATTGCAAAGTAGATGAATGGGCAAATCAGTTGAAAGAAAAATATTTTAAAGAAGCTATGATTCACCTGGAGGACACAGCGGTGCTGTCGGTAAGGAAAAAAGAGCTGGAATTGCTGGCGCGTTATTTATTACAACGTGAAAAATAAAATTATAAAGGCCGAATTGGAGTTAGGATGCTCTGTGCTTAAGCCCTGGAATGTTTCTGCAAATTCCAGATCAATGTAACTGTCATTCCAGATGCCTCCTGTAACTAAAATTTATTGAAATTCTAAAAGCCGAAGTGGCCCATTCGCCAACCGATCTCTTACCAACAGCTGTTTCCTGCTAAATAAATTTTTACCGTACCACATATTTCCCTATTTTACTTTTATAAACCAATTCTCGCATGAGTAGTTCATTATTCAGGAAAAAGAATATCAGCAGTATCCTGGCAGAAGGGCCGGATGAATCACACGGTACACATGGTCTTAAAAGAGTATTAACTGTAAAGGACCTAACTTTTTTTGGGATTGCGGCCATTTTGGGTGCTGGTAGTTTTAGCAGCCTGGGTTCTGCAGTGTTTCATGGTGGGCCCGGTGTTGTGATCTTGTTTATGATAACTGCTGTGGCCTGTGGTTTTACAGCGTTGTGCTACTCAGAATTTGCGAGCCGCATTCCTGTTGCTGGAAGCGCATACACATACGCGTATGCGAGCTTTGGTGAGTTGTTTGCATGGATCATTGGTTGGGCATTGATCATGGAATATTCTATTGGTAATATTTACGTGGCTTATAGCTGGAGTGATTATTTTACTTCATTGATGAGTAAACTGCAGATACACATTCCGGAATATCTATCCACCAGCTATATGGAAGCAAAGCATGCAGTAGAAAATGGCAGCAGTAATGCCGAAGAACTGGCAGCATGGAACAATGCTCCGCTGGTTGGTAGCATCAGGATGATTCTGGATCTGCCGGCCCTGGTGATTAATTTTTTGATCACTTACCTCGTTTACCGTGGTATTAAAGAGAGCCGGAATTTCAGTAATGTGATGGTGATCCTGAAACTGGCTGTTGTACTGCTGATAATCTTTGTAGGCGGATACCTTATTTTTTCGAACGGATTAACTTTTAACTGGACACCACCGGACAATGATGGCGTGAAGTCGTTTATGCCTAACGGTTTTGGAGGTGTAATGATGGCTGTAGCCAGCGTTTTCTTTGCTTATATTGGTTTTGATGCAGTGAGCGTACTGGCGGAAGAAAGTAAAAATCCGCAACGGGATCTTCCTAAAGGGATGATTCTATCGCTGGTGATATGTACCATCATTTATATTCTGCTGTCACTGGTATTAACAGGAGCTGTTAATTACAGAAAATTTGAAGGGGTAGGCGACCCGCTCGCATTTATCTTTGAACCTCAAAACCTCAACATCGCCTGGATGCAGTTATTTGTGGCAGTTATAGCAGTGGTGGCAATGACAAGTGTTTTACTCGTTTTTCAAATGGGACAACCCAGGATGTGGATGAGCATGAGCCGCGATGGATTGATGCCATCGGTTTTTCAAAAGATTCATCCAAAATATAAAACACCTTCTTTTGCCACTATCATTACCGGACTGGTAGTTGGTGTACCTATTTTGTTTACGGATAAAACCTTTGTGCTCGACTTCACCAGTATCGCCACCTTATTTGCTTTTGTTTTGGTTTGTGGTGGTGTTTTATTAATTCCTAATAAAGAGAAGATCTCCGGAAGATTTCACCTTCCGTATGTTAATGGGAAATTTATTTTTCCATTGATAGTGCTTGCGGCCATCGTGATGGCATCGTTACTGGATAATAATTATTTTAAAGACAAAGTAGATTTTTCATTTGAAAGAAATGTTGACAATTTATCTGCAATAGTTCCAACTAAAAATATGGACACTGCCAATACAGCAACATTGATCGAAGCGCACTTACTGGCAAACAAATATTCAGATTCTACCTTTATCAAATTTTCTAATACAGTTACAACAACTGCATCTGCACCGCAAAAAGTAATTACCACCAGTAAATTTATCGACGATAACAACACAACGCAAAGCAGAACGAATAAAGTTTCGCTGGTGATATTCTGGTTATTGTTGATTGTGTTATCCATTGCGAGTTTTATAAAAAATTATTCGCTTATTCCATTGATGGGCGTTAGCACCTGCCTTTACCTGCTTACCGGTATGACGCTCAGCAACTGGCTTTGGTTTGGCAGCTGGTTGGTTTTGGGGCTGGTGATCTATTTATTATACGGCTACAAAAAAAGCAAACTGGCAACCCACCATTGACAGATGTAAAGTTTCCACTGACAAATATTCTCAGTCAACGGTTTCCCAATTTAAATAGTTGAGGATAAGATTATCGTAAATAACGGCACAAAGTCATTTAACTTTGTGCTGTTGTTTTTTAAACTGGTTATTAAAGATGAAATACGAAATAGGAGACAAGATAATTGTGTTGCTAACAGACGAAGAAGGAACCGTGGTTGATATCATGAATGAAAAAATGGTTATGATAGAAGTACGTGGCGTTAAATTTCCTGCATATAACGATCAGATAGATTTTCCATACTTTAAAATGTTTAGCCAAAAGAAGATCGTGGAAAAGAAGAAGATTCATATAGACAATGTTCAGAAAGAAAAAGCATTGCCTAAAAAGAAAACCGGGGATGGCGTATGGCTAAATTTTATCCCGGTATTTGACAAAGATATCTTTGAAGATGATGTTGTGGAAAAATTGAAAGTTTACCTGGTTAATCAGAATGAAGAAGAATATGAATTTAATTATAGTCTTGTTTTTAGCGGAGAAAGCCATTTTGATTTAAAAAATTCTGTTAGAGGGTTGAGTGATTTCTACCTGCACGATGTAAAATTTGAAGATATCAGTGACGGCCCGCGGTTTGATTTTGAATTTTCGCTGGTAAAAGAGCAAAAGAAAAAAGCACCTTATTTTGAAACCAGCTTAAAGCTAAAAGGTAAGCAACTGTTTAAAAGAATAGAAGAGTTGAAAGCAAAGAATGAACCATCTTTTTCATATGAGCTTTTCACTGCATATCCCGATAAAGTAGAAGAAGAGAAAGTTGATCTTTCAAGATTAGGCAATGCCGGATTTAGGATCTATGATGCGGCATCGTTGAAAGAAAACCTTTCGCCTGCAAGATCAGTGATCGATCTGCATGTAGAAAAGCTCACCGATAATTGGAAAAATCTTTCAAGTTTTGATATACTCACGTTGCAGCTAAATACTTTTGAAAAGTTTTATGAGTTATCTATTGTACATCGCCAATCTCAACTGATCGTTATTCACGGTATCGGAGAAGGGAGATTAAGGGATGAGATCCATGAAAGACTTCGGCACAAGCATGAAGTAAAATCTTTCGTAAATCAATTTCACCCGTTATACGGATATGGGGCAACGGAGATCTATTTTTCCTATTAATATCATTTAAGTGATCTCTTTTTGATCATACCTCCTTTCATATCTTTTACACTACTCATTACAACGAAGGCATTAGGATCAATTTTCTCAATTTCCAGTTTTAGTTTACTCACTTCCAGTCGCGTAATGATTGTATAAAGGATCTTGAGATCGTATATTTTTGCACCACTTTTGCCAAAGCCACCTTCACCTTTGTAAACAGTAATGCCACGCCCCAATTTTTCAACGATCATTGTCCTGATCTTATCAGACTTCACCGAAATGATAGTTACACCTGTGTATTCTTCGATACCCTCAATAATGAAATCTACCGTTTTTGAAGCAGACAGGTAAGTGAGCATTGCATACAATGCAATTTCAACGGAAATAAGCCAGGCACCCAGTGAAAAAATGATGATGTTTACGATCATAATTACATCACCGATGGTTAATCCCGATCTTTTACTAAGTGAGATAGCCAAAACTTCAGTGCCGTCAATTACTGCACCGCCTCTTACTGCTAATCCAATACCTGCTCCTAAAAAAAAGCCACCGAATACCGCTACCAGTAACTTGTCGTTCGTAATTTCCGGGTATGGCATCAGTGCAACACAAATAGAAAGCCCCACAATGCAAAGGGCAGTTCGTACAGCAAAACGCCGGCTAATGATGTGGTAACCGAGCACAATAAAAGGCAGATTTATTACGATCAATAACAATGGTAAACTAATGCCGGATAATTCAGCAATTAAGAGTGAAATACCTGTAGCACCTCCATCTAAGAAATTGTTAGGTAACAAAAATCCTTTTAAACCAAAGCCTGCCGACAAAATACCTGCACTCATTAGAAACACATCAGCAATCAGTTTTTTTATCTCAACTTTAAATTCAAAAATATTCTTAGCTTGTGTATAACGCGTCTTGTCTCTGCCCGATCTTAACAGGAAATATAGTGAACGTACAATATCAAAATGGTTTTTTCTCATTATCTTAAAAATACAAATAAAATGCGGTTGATGATCAATACCAGGTAGTAGTTCTCCTGTTTAAATCGGGGTAAATTTTCCTCACTATATCTTTCTAAAATTATAATTTTATAAAAGCAAAGAATATCAATAGTTGATCTTTTGCTTACAACCCGCTACGTCAATGGTACGATTGTTGGAATCATTTAATGATATTTTCCTCAATTTTTACCAACCTATTAATTCTATTTTATGGCAAAGTCTTCTAAAGTAATTCCTAAGAAAGCACCGGCATCTAAAACACCGCTGAAAAAGTCGGCAGTAAAAAAGGCATCAGCTGCAAAGAGTGCTCCAAAGAAAAATTTTACTAAAAAGCCTGCCGCAAAAAAGGTAGCACCTAAGAACGCGGTCGCTAAAAAAGATACAGTTGTTTCTTCTAAAAAGATTGTAAGTGCTAAAAAAGGCACAGTACGCAAAGTGGAACCAAAGAACAATACAATAGGAAAAAATAAAGTCCCTAAAAAAACGCAAGCGATTGCAGGGAAGACTCCCAAGGCAACTTTACCAGAGAAAAGCAATAAAGATTTAATTGCAAAAAAACAACAAGTTAAAAAACCTGTTACGAAGCCAGCAGGAAAACAGACTAAGCAGTCTCGGCAGCAGGACGCAAAAACAGCAAGGGCAAATGATTTCGCTACGATGATGAGTGATACCGTTGTCGAAAAAAGCGAATCGGAGAATAGTAAAGCCGCTGATCCAGTGCCCGTTCTAAATACGCCTATTCCTGCACCCGTAGAAAAATATGCAAAGCCCGCAGATCCTTTTCACGGAAAAAAAGCACCTGTTAAAGGGAAATCAAACATTACTCCGGCGGGCAAGAAACCTTTGTGGAACTGATAGTAGGCTGGTTGAAGTTGTTTTTTGTATAAGAGCATGTGTTTTTTTAAACATCGTTTTAACATTTTATCAACGGCATATCAGGGCATTAAAAATTCTATCAGGTAACTTTGCCTTGAAAAATAAATTAAAATTTATGAGGATGAAGCATTTAATTGTTACCGGGTCTTTTATCATGTTGATGACGTCTTGTGTTAGTAAAAAAGTATTAAAGGGAGAACAGGCAAAATACATTCAACTACAAACGGAGTACACAAAATTACAGGATGACTTAAAAAACTGTAACGACCTTACAGAATCTGGCGCCAGGAAAAAGATAGCCCTGGAAGCAGAACTGGAAAATTTGAAAAAGCAGGTTGATTACCTCAACCAGAATAATAACCAGGCTTTAAAGCAACTCGAAAATTTATCAGTTATCAGTTCTTCCCAGGCTGAAAGCATAAAAAAATCGCTCGATAATATCGGTTCAAAAGATGCATATATCCAGAATCTTCAGTCGGCTTTAAACCGAAAGGATTCGCTTAACCTTGCCCTGGTTACCAATCTGAAAGGTGCTATCGGAAATATGGATGACAAGGATATTAATATTAAAGTAGATAAAGGCGTGGTATATATAGATATTTCGGATAAACTACTTTTTAAAAGCGGCAGTTACGATGTAACAGACCGGGCAAAAGAAGTGCTGGGTAAAGTAGCACTGGTATTAAAAAATCAGCCAGAGATAGAGTTTATGGTAGAAGGCCATACAGACAATGTTCCATTTAAAGGTAATGGAATACTTAGTGATAACTGGGACTTGAGCGTAAAAAGGGCTACAACTGTGGTTAGAATATTACAACAGCAATATGGTCTAAATCCGGCAAATATGGCTGCTGCAGGGCGAAGCGAGTATAAACCTGTTTCTGATAATAACAGCACAGAAGGTAAAGCTGCCAATCGTAGAACCAGGATCGTAATTCTTCCCCAGCTTGACCAATTCTTTAAATTGCTGGAAAAGAAATAAGGACTTATTCGATATTGAAAAAGCGTGAAGTTGAAGAAAGTGTAACAAATGCACTATTTTCAACTTCACGCTTTTTATTTTCTAAATTTTTGAATATTTCTCTAAAATTGAATAGATCATGAAACAAATTTTTGCAGCTGTTGTACTTTTTTTATTTTTTTCCTGTAATAACAAAACAGTCATTAATGATGGAGATGGGCTAACAGCTTTCAATAAAGACAGTATGGCAAAAAATATTGCTATCTTATCTGCGGATGATTTTATGGGAAGAAAACCATTTACGCCTGCAGAAATAAAAACGATAGAATTTTTAAAAGATCATTTTACAGCGTTGGGATTAGAACCAGGCAATGGCAATAGTTATTTCCAGGAAGTACCCATGGTTAATATCGCCACTACAGCAGACTCCCTGATGAATGTTTACGGCAACAAGGGAAAATTTCAATTGAAAGGGCTCGAAGATTATGTTATATGGACAGATAAAACAGATTCATTGGTTTCTTTCGACAGCAGCGAAGTGGTATTTGCAGGGTATGGTGTGGTAGCGCCGGAGTATAACTGGAACGATTATGCGGGGTTAGATGTAAAAGGGAAGATCGTGTTGGTTTTAGTGAATGATCCCGGGTTTAATGCAGGCGATACCAGTTTATTTAAGGGAAGGGCTATGACATGGTATGGGCGTTGGCCATATAAATATGCTGAAGCTGCAAGGCAGGGCGCAAAAGGCTGCCTGATCATTCACAACACAGCCGCGGCAAGCTATCCTTTTAGCGTAGTACAGAATAACTGGAACAACTCAAAATTAAGACTAGATACAAAAGGAGAATCGGAAAACTATTGTGATATTGTAGGTTGGATATCAGCTGATGCAACTAAAAAGTTACTGGTTGCTTCAGGTAAAGATTCGAGCTTGTTAGCATTGGCAGATAAGCGGACTTTTACAGCAGTGCCGCTGGATATTCGGTTATCAACCAGTATGAAAGTAACTGCCAGGTACGATAAATCACATAACGTAATTGCTAAGATAACCGGCAGCAAATTTCCAGACGAAACGATAATTTATACTGCTCATTGGGATCATCTTGGTGTAGGTAAGCCAAATGAAAAAGGGGATTCAATTTACAATGGCGCTTTAGATAATGCAAGTGGAACTGCCGCTTTGTTTGAGATCGCCAGGGCTTTTAAAAGTTTACCATACGCTCCGGAACGTACCATCGTTTTTCTCGCCGTTACTGCGGAAGAGCAAGGGCTTTGGGGATCTGCCTATTATGCTAACCATCCTGTATTTCCGATAGATAAAACTGTTGCTAACCTCAACATGGATGTGCTGAATTTTATAGGTAAAACGAAAGATATTGTTGTGGTTGGAGAAGGCCAGAATGAGTTGGAAGATTATTTAAAAGACGAGTTAACAAAAGTTAACCGGGTGATCACTTTTGATCCGCATCCAGAATCCGGATCCTATTACCGATCAGATCATTTCAATTTTGCAAAAGTTGGGGTGCCTTCAATGGATCTTAAATACGGGAAGAATGTTATTGGGCAAGGTCCCGAGTACGGCGCGTCAATGGCAGCCGGTTACACTAAAAATAATTATCATCGTCCATCCGATGAATATGATGCAACCTGGTGGAGACTGGATGGAGCAATTGAAGATATTAAATTGCTATTCCGGATCGGTAGGCGGCTTGCATTCAGCAGAGATTGGCCCGCATGGAAAGTAGGGTCCGAATTTAAAGCGATCAGGGAGAAAAAAAAATAGATCCATGAATTATTTGATGGCAATACTGTTCATGTTGTTTTGTGCCAATATATCTTTAGGGCAACAAAATAAAACTCCAGGTGAGCAATTCATGGATTCCTTATTCAGGGAAAAGGCTATGCAGTCGGTAGGCAAAGATTTTCCGCAATTCAATGCATTATTTAATGGGCACTTACTTTCTAATGATTCACTTAAAGGAAAAGTACTGTTTATAAATTTCTGGTTCAAAGCCTGTCCGCCATGTATCGCCGAAATGCCAGCGTTAAATGAATTATATAAAAAGCTGAAAGGAAATACGTCTTTTGAATTTCTGTCTTTCACCTACGAAAATCGCAGCCAGGTAAAGGCATTCAAACAAAGATACCGGGCGACTTATAAAATAGCGTCTGTAAGTCGGAACGAATGTTACCGGTTGAATCAAAATAATGGATTTCCAACAAGTGTGATTGTTGGCAAAGATGGAAAGATTTCGCAATTATATACTGGTGGCGTTTCCGATGCAAAAGCTGCCAGGGATTTTATTTTAACCACTGTATATAATGATTTATTGGATCAACTAGAGAAATGACGTTATCATACAACCTTCAATAAATTACACAGGAAATTCTAAATAAATACACATGAAAACTATACGGTTACAATACATATTCTTGTTACTAAGTTTCCTGATGACAACTTCAGTAAATGCCCAGAAAACTGTTCAGGGCTTAAATGATTTTTTAACCTCAGTGCAGGCAGGCTCTAAATTACCTGGCTTTGCTGTTGCCATTATCAAAAACGAAACCGTTTTGTTTTCGGGCGGTTATGGCTTTGCCGACAAAGAAAAGAAGATACCATATAGTTTACAAACCATTCAGCCGATTGGTTCGGTAAGCAAAACTTTTATTGCGCTAGCATTAATGCAGGCAATTGAGAAAGGATTTTTTACAATGGAAACACCTGTTAATGACCTGTTGCCATTTAAAATCGTCAATCCCTGGCAACCAGATGCGATCATTAGGGTAAAGCATTTGGTTACCCATGTTTCAGGGCTGGTTGATAATGAAAGTATGTACCAAAAAGCTTATGAAGCAGGTAAAAAACCGACGATAGAATTGAAAGATTTTTTGAAAGCTTATTATACAGAGACGGGAATATTTTATGCAAAAGAAAATTTTTCCAATGCAGAACCCGGAAAAAAATATAGTTATTCAAATGTAGCCGCTGCATTGGCTGCCTACATCATTGAGATAAAGGCGAAACAGGGTTTTGATAAATTTACAGCAGAAAATATTTTTTCACCATTAAAAATGGCTGACACGCATTGGTTTTATGAAGAGCCTAAAAGCAGCCGTTATGCAACCTTGTATGAAGTGAACAGGCAGGATGCCCCGTTTTATAATACGATACTAAATAAAAATGGCAGTTTGAAAGCATATAGTTTGGCAACTTACCCAGACGGAAGCCTGCGTACCTCAGTAGCAGATCTGACTAAATATTTAATGGCGATGATAAAAGGCTATTCAGGTACTGCCGGAATTATATCCAAATCTTCTTTTGAAAAATTATTTCTTAAGCAATTTACCCAGGCGAATATGCCTGCTGCCATGGATGCCCGTGAGCCAAACCGGGCAATTTTTTGGGCATATAACAGAAAGGGGAAAATAGTGCATACTGGCAGCGATCCTGGCCTGGCGGCATTTATCTCGTTTGACCCAACTACTAAGATCGGCAGGGTTTTATTAATTAATACTCAATTGGAAGGCCTTGATAATATAGTTACTATTGAAGCTTTTGTTAACCTGGCGAAAGGCCTGGATAACTTTGAACAGGGAAAATAAGTGAATTGAAAGTTGTGCTGTAGTGCAGATTCTACTTATTATGATTTATTAAAAATGGTTAAAAAGCGCTAACAAAAACTGGCACAATATTCCCCAAGTGTTGTTTATTATTCATAAAAAACAATTCACTATGAAAAAAGTATTCATCGCATCAGCAGCATTGTTTATTGCAGCAATCACTAACGTTAATGCACAAACAGAAACAAAACAGCCTCCGGTACAACAGAAGGCTACTATGGAAAAACCACAGCAGATAGAACAGCAAACTAAATCACCTGTTAATCCGGAAGCGTTGCCGGAGGCTGTGAAAGCCACAACTACCACTGATCAATACAGTGGCTGGTTGGTTAGTTCAGCATTTTTGGTGAAAGGAGTTTCGGAGTATTATGAATTGACGCTCACGAAGGAAAAAGAAACCAAGTTGGTAAAACTGGATAAAGATGGTAAACCAGTTTTGTAATTAATTACAACATTGCTTTAGTAGAAATGTCTTTCATATTGAAAGACATTTCTATTTATCGAATACTATAGAATGTAATGGTAATTAATATTGGATGTAAATTTTTTTTGGTTCATTTTCACAAATTAGGTTGATACGATCGATTATAACTTATTATTTTTTATTCAAGTTCTTTTAACAATTCTTCCAGGTTTAGCGTATTAGTGTACATATGGAGTGAACCATCAGCATTTTTTGGCCACAATTCTTTTGGCCTGTCATAATATAACTCTACGCCATTTTCATCGGGATCATTCAGGTATAAGGCTTCAGAAACGCCGTGGTCGGCTACGCCAGTTAATGGATAGCCAGCATCTGCCAATCGTTTATAAATTACTGCAAGGTCCCTTCTTGTTGCATAAAGTATAGCAGTATGAAATAGTCCTGTTGATTGAGCTGGGGCAGGCAACCCGTTTTTACTATACCAGGTATTTAGTCCAATATGATGGTGGTAACCACCTGCAGAAATAAATGCAGCCTGGGTGCCATAAAGTGTTGTTATTTCAAAACCCAATAACCCGCAGTAAAAATCAAGTGATCTTTGAAGGTCGGCAACTTTTAAGTGTACATGGCCTATACGGGTGGCAGAGGGAATTATATATTTTTCTGTGGACATAAGGTTTTAATTTTCACTTGAAAAATTTAGACGCGTTAGCAGGCTATTGATTCAACTCGACATATATTGTAATACAAGTACTTTTAAATATCATCTGAAGTTTCTGATTTCCTGTCATCTTTTGTGATGATAAGTCCGAACATCATAATTAACGCCGTAAGAACAATAACCTGGATGATCAGGGATTTATTTACAAGTTCGATGCTTTTCTCTGGAATGATGGAAATAAAAAGCAGGATGGTAATTAATCCTCTTGGCGCAATAAAGAGCAAAGGCTTAAGGGGTAATTTATATAATTTCAACATCAGGAATCTAAAGCCAAAAATCCCTATCACAATTGCAAAAGCCCATACGATCGTTTCCCTGTTCAGTATTTCTGTTGTTTTCATCAGATAACCAAACAACAGAAAGAAGATCGCCCTTACTATAAAAGTGCCTTCAATGAGTATCTCCTTAAATTTTTGTACTTCATTATTCAATAAAACGGGTTTTAATTTTTCTATCCATTTAAATCTTTTAAGTTCATCGATGTTGCCTATAAACAAACCAAATAACATGATAAATAGAAGGGAAGGCAAATTATATACTTTAGCAATCTCGTAAATTAAGATGATCAAAAGCACTATAGGTACGAATTTGATGTGATGGTCGATCCGGCTAAGTAAGAAAGACAAAACCATTGTAGCTACAAAAGATACCCCGGCAATGATAACAAGGTTCAGCCCAAAGTAGAAGAATGAATAGGCACTGATCGTGGCATTCAGCGCCATAAAGTTAAAGAACAGAATTCCTGCTATATCTGAAAAACTGCTTTCATAAATAATAAATTCTTTATTAGCCTGCAATTGGTTTGTTACACTGGGTATGGCGATAGCACTACTAATTACAGCAAACGGTATCGCATTTAAAAGACTTATTTTAAAACCATATCCGCCATAATAGGAAAATAGCCATGCAAGCAAAAAACTTAATGCAAGTATGGGAACTAATGCAAAAACAAACGATGTTTTAATCAGGCTGAATTTCGATTTATTAAATTCAAGGTCCAGCGATCCTTCCAGAACAATTAAAATTAAACCGATAGTTCCTAAGGCCGGAAGAAACGGAGTAAGATCGGGGATGCTGATATTTGTTAGCTTGGAAATCTGCCTTACTGTCCATCCCAAAAACAATAATAATATAACTGAAGGTATCTTTGTTTTCTGTGCCGTTAAATCAAATATATAGGCAATCAATAAAAGTGTACAAAGTGTAATAATAATTGCAGCCGTCATTTCCTAAAGATACGAAGGCAATTTATTTAATAGCTGTTTCAAAAAAGCTGGCGCTTAACCATAATTAAAAATTACTTTTGTATTTCTATCAGCCGGCTATCGTTCCGCTTCAGGGCGGAAAGGAAAGTCCGGACAGCAAAGGGCAACACACCGGCTAACAGCCGGCTTTCCGTTTTTTCGGAAAAGAGATAGTGCCACAGAAAATAACTGTCATGCTTAGGTGTGATGAGGGTGAAAACGTGAGGTAAGAGCTCACGGTATTGGCCGGTAACGGTCTTTACGGGTAAACCTTGTGTGCTGTAATGCCACGTATATCAGCGACTGAGAGCGGCTCGTTCAAGTTCCCGTTAACGGGATGCGCTGAAGGGTAGGCAGCAGGATCTTAGCAGTAATGGTAAGACCAGATAAATGATGGCCGTTCCAATTTAATTGGAATAACAGAATCCGGCTTATGGCTGATAGATTTTTTTTTAAAGTGTTTTTTGCAAAAGATCAGCAAATACGCTATGTTTTATTTCAGGCCATTCTTCTTTGATAAAGCTAAAGAAAACAGTGTCGCGTACCTGCCCGTTCTCATTGATCATATGCCTTCTGAATATCCCTTCTTTTTTGGCACCGATCTTTAAAATAGCTCCCTGCGATTTTATGTTGGTCAGGCTTGTTTTCAATTCGATCCGGTTCATTCCTAATTTTTCAAAACCAAAACTTAATAATAAAAACTTAGCAGCTTTATTTATGCCTGAACGTTGTAAGGAAGGTAAATACCAGGTCCAGCCGATCTCCAGCCTCTTATGTGCAAACGCAATACTTCCATAACGGCTACAACCGGCATAACAATTATGCTTTTTATCATAAATAGCAAATGCATAGGACTGGTGTTGCTGGCGCTCTTCCAGAGCCTGGTTAAAATAATGCAGGAAATCGGATTCCTTGTCAACATGTACGCTTGTGAATTCCCATATTTCTTTTTGCATTGCAATTGGTAACAGTAAGGGGTAGTGCCTTTTTTCCAACGGTTCCAGGCGACAGCGTTCATTTTCTAAAACAAACGATGTTTCAAAGAAGCTAACGGGATTTATTTCCATGCTAACGGTTTTTTACAAGATCTGCTACAATCTTATCTATTGGGAGTGTAACTGTGTCTGATGAAAAATCATTCCAATCTACAAGCCGAAACGTTTCAATCTCTTTTTTGTCTGAATAAATTTTTAATTGTTCTTCATCGAATTGAAAGGGCGTATCCCGCAATGGTACAGTGATATTTTCCAATGCCTTCACATAGTAATAAATTGAGATGATCTGGTGCGCAGGGTTAAATGCACTTACCTGGAAAAAATCAGTTGTATAAAGATGGTCTGTTACTTCAACAGCAAGATTCATCTCCTCCATAAATTCACGTTTAAGGCAATCCCTCGTTCCTTCGCCTATTTCAAGTCCGCCGCCGCAAAATTTGGTGTAATACCCGCCCCGTATATATTCATCACTTACAAGTACCTGTTTTTTATCATTGATCAGCAAACCGTACACTCTTATATTGAACATGTTTATTATCTTTTTGTACGGCGTATATAATTAAATACTACAAATGCCAGAATTACAATGGATAAGATCACAGGAACCCAAAAGGCATAGATCGAATGTTGATATGGTACAGGAACATTCATTCCATAAATACTGGCAATCAAAACAGGTACACTCAAAAAGATAGTAATGGTACTTAATCTCTTTAATACCTCATTCTGGTTGTTACTGATGATACTGGCAAATGCATCCAGCGTGCTGCTGAGAATATTGGTGTAAGTATTGGCTGTTTCCAGTGCCTGGGACGTTTCTACAACAAGGTCATCCAAAAAGTCTTTTTCTTTTTCGTCCAGTTGCAGAAAATTGGTACGTGCAAGCTTCATCATTAATAATTCGTTGCTGCGAAGGGCAGTTAAAAAATATACCAGGCTTTTTTGTATTCTCATCAGCTGCAGTAATTCTTCATTTCTGATAGAATCATAAAGTTTCTGTTCCAGCATATTGCGCCGCTGGTTGATCTCCTTTAAGCAATCCTGGAAATTCAGGATCACTTTTTCAAAGATCTTTAATACCATCATATTAGGTTTGTCGGGTTGCCTGTTCTGAAAAGTATTCAGGAATTTCTTGATGGCCTCGTTTTCAAATGAGTTTACCGTTACAACCTGCTTACCTGTAAGTATGATACAGATCGGTATGGTAATATAGAAGGCATCGCTGTCGTTAAAAGAATTATTTTCCGTAGGAGTTTTAATTACAATGAGTTTTACATTGTTTTCTGTTTCATAACGGCTGCGCTCATCTATATCCAGCGAATCTTTTAAAAAATCAAGTGGGATAGACAATACATTACTTAATTCTGTAAATTCCTCCTGGCGAAGAGGAGGGAGTACATTTACCCATGTTCCGGCATCGGGTTTATCTACCGCTATAGTATGCTGATCGATTATTTTGAAGTATTGAATCATACTTTGGTAGAAATTAGCTGCTTATTTAATTATCTCTGTTTCACCTGTGAATACCAGTTCTGCTGGTCCGCAAAGCCAGATATTTTCGTAGTTATTGTCATCAATCTTATTGTATTCCACGCTTAAATTTCCTCCCGGTGTTTTCACTTCTACGCGGTTAAAGCCTCTGGGGTTGTGCGATGATACCAATGCAGCGGCAGTTACACCTGTTCCGCAACTAAGTGTTTCATCTTCTACGCCACGTTCATAAGTACGCACATAGATCATATCTTCACCCATGGATTCTACAAAATTCACGTTAATACCATCTTTGATATATTGCTTGCTGTTGCGTATATCCCTTCCCGTTTCTACCACATCTATGTTCATTATGTCTGAAGCGAATTTAACGAAATGAGGTGAGCCGGTATTAAGCACTGCATACGATGAATGTTCATCTACTTCCTTTACATCATTCATTTTTAGCCGGATGAGGTTATCGTTATCAATCTCCGCTTCATGATCGCCATCAATTGCCTGGAATCTGTAAGTATATTTATGGATGCCCATATGATAAGCAAATCGTACCATACAGCGGCCACCATTTCCACACATGGTGCTTTGGCTTCCATCCGAATTAAAGTAGATCATTTCAAAGTCGTATCCTGGTTTGCTGTTAAGCAACATCAGCCCATCGGCACCCACACCAAATTTTCTATCGCATAACAGTTGAACCTGGTTTGCTCTGATATCATTGAAAATTCCTGTTCTGTTATCGAGTATCACAAAATCATTTCCTGTTCCCTGGTATTTAAAAAATGTAATTTTCATGGTATTTAAATAGACGATGAAATGATATGTAAGGTTTGTTTAATCAGGTTTTCTACTGCATTATCCCCGTTTTTACTAAATTCTTTTGAAATTCGGTTTGCTACTATAGCACTTAACGACAAACAATGGTGGCCTAGTATTTTGCCCATACCGTAAATGGCAGAAGTTTCCATTTCAAAATTACTGATGCGGTGTTGCCCAAACCTAAAATTCGTAAGCCTGTCTATAAGCTGCGGATTTGCAAGCCCCATGCGCAAAACCCTTCCTTGCGGGCCATAAAACCCCGGGCAGGTTACCGTAATGCCCTGGTGAAAATTAGAAACAAATTCTTTTAATAAAGCCATACTGGCTCCTGTAATATAGGGAGCTGATGATGTTTGGTGAACTTGAGTATGCGTATTGAATGCGTGCAAAATTTGCTTTTCTTCCTCATTGTTGCTTTGAAGATAAAAATGTAGTAAATTATCAATGCCCAGGCCGTGAGTGCTTGCTACAAAACTATCTACAGGAATTTCTTTTTGCAGAGAACCTGATGTGCCAACACGTATTATATTGAGAGCTGTTAATTTCTCTTTGATGGATCTTGTTTCGAAATCAATATTTACAAGAGCATCCAGTTCATTTAAAACAATATCAATATTATCCGGGCCAATGCCAGTACTGGTAACCGATAGTCTTTTTTTACCGATATAACCGGTATGAGTGATAAACTCCCTATGATTATTTTTAAATTCGATTTTGTCAAAATACTTACTTACTTCTTTAACACGGTCGGGGTCACCCACCGTAATAATTGTTGTAGCAATCTCTTCCGGACGGCAGTTTACGTGGTAAATCGCTCCTCTTTCGTTAAGAATTAGTTCTGATGCGGCAATGCTACTCATAAATAAAAAATTTGAATGCCGAATTTCGTACAATTTCTAATTAAAAAATTCCTTATTTTTGCAACGTTAAAAAAAGGTCCTTTGGCCGAGTGGCTAGGCAAAGCTCTGCAAAAGCTTCTACAGCGGTTCGAATCCGCTAGGGACCTCAAAAGGGATTATCTCAGTGATAGTCCCTTTCGTTTTTTAAGATGATGTTGGTGATCAATGTTTTTACCGTGTTGTACAGGAATATGTGCCAATCACCTGTCAAATGCGTTAAAATGGGATCACGTTGTAATTTTAAACTGATAAGAACCAGAAGCTGGCATTTATTGTTTTTCCACAAGTAATCGTTCACATACCGTTAAACTCAAAGATTCTGCCGTTTTTTTATTGTAAGATATCACCATACTGCCATCAAATTTCTCCAGGCCTTTAATTTTTATTTTTTGACCTAATTGTAATTCACGGGTATTCAAAAATTTTAAAAAGTCATCTGTGCTATGAATAACTGCCGCCAGTTTTACAATATCGCCTACTTTGCAACTGCTCAGTTTTTCATATTGCATCCATTCCATTTTACCGTTTTTATCTGGTATAGGAGAACCGTGCGGATCTATTTTTGGATATCCTAATATCGAATCTATCTTTTCAAAAAAAAGAGGGGAATGCAGGTGCTCAATTTGTTCTGCAATTTCATGCACTTCTTCCCAGCCAAAGCCCATTTTTTGAACCAGGAACATTTCAGTAAGCCGGTGTTTACGGATAATTAAACCCGCTTCTTTCCTGCCTTTCTCCGTTAAACGAAATGGCTTGTAGCTTTCATAATGAACCAGTTTTTTTTCCGCCAGCTTCTTCATCATGCTATTTACGGTTGGCATTTTTGTGCCCAAATGTTCACTCAGTTCTTTTGCACTTACTTCCCCTTTATCGGCAGCCAGGTTAAAAAGTGATTTCAGGTAATTCTCTTCTGTAAATGAGTGCATACAGCAAAAGTAATGATAAAGTAAGTATCATTAAAATAACTATGGCTTCAGAAATAATATTTTGTTAGACAAATCTAAGTTATTACTTTTACGTAAGTAACATAATAATTAGCCTGAATGAATAAAACTTATATTATTGCTGCATACATACTATTAATGGTGATAATCATTCAGGCCTGTTCTAAATTACAGCCTGCATCTCCCGCTAATGAAGATTTGCTTGATGGCCCGGTTGAAGGACTTAGCTACGAACAAAATCGTCAATTTCTAGCAGGCGATGTAGCATTTAACAACGAGATATTTACCAGCCAAACTGGGTTGGGGTCTATTTTTGTGGCAACCAGTTGCGGTAGTTGCCATGCCGGTGATGGTAAAGGGCATCCTTTTACAACCCTTACGAGGTTTGGGCAAATTGACAGCACCGGAAATATGTTTTTGCACGCCGGAGGGCCTCAACTGCAAAATAGGGCATTGCCAGGCTTTACCGCAGAGCAAATTCCCGCAGGAGCTACCTTTTCAAAATTTACGCCTCCTGCTAATACCGGTTTAGGCTTCCTGGAATTAGTTAGCGATGCCGATCTGTTGGCAATGAGTGATCCATTGGACGCAGATAATGATGGAATCAGTGGTGTGCCAAATTATGAATACCTGCCTTCTTTTGTAATTCCATTTTCTAATGCTGTTCCCAGAAACGGGAAATACATACATCGTTTTGGTAAAAAGGCGGCAGCTTACAATTTGTTGCATCAAACCGTAAATGCTTACAACCAGGATATTGGTGTTACTTCATCTTTTGATTTGCGGGACGTGTATTCTGGCTTGCCCATAGACCCCGAAGTATCAGACGTTACCGTTAGAAACGTTGTGTTCTATCTGCAAACATTAAAAGCACCTATTCAACGAAATTTAAATGATCCCGACGTAATAAGAGGCAAAGATATTTTTATTCAAGCAGGCTGCGAGAACTGCCATAAGCAAACCTTACAAACATCTTCTTCAGGGATCACGCCTTTGTCTGTTAAAACATTTCATCCCTATACAGATTTGCTGCTACATGATATGGGGCAAGGTCTTGATGACGGTTATACCGAGGGGAGTGCTAAAACGTCTGAATGGCGTACGCCTGCATTGTGGGGTTTGGGCTTATCTCCCAATTCACAGGGAGGTCAATATTTTTTAATGCATGATGGCAGGGCAAAAAGTATTGAAGAAGCAATACAGATGCATGGCGGAGAAGCAAGCACCAGCAGGCAGCGTTTTAATCAGCGTTCGCAATCGGACAGAAATGCAGTAATAAAGTTTTTAAAATCACTTTGATCATGCAAAGGAAAGAGTTTATAAAAAAATGTGGTTTTGCTTGTTTAGGTACTGCGTCCTTAGCTGCATTGTTTCAAAATTGTACTTCGGCAAAGATTATGGCCGGTAAAATTATTGACGATGATATGATACTTCCCCTAAGTGATTTTGAATCAGGTACGGGGAATGTAAAGCAGTATAAAAGTTACGTGGTAATTCAAAACGAAATACTTCAATATCCAATTTGTGTTTACAGGCACAATGAAAGAGAATTTTCTGCTTTGTGGATGCAATGCACGCACCAGGGTGCAGAGTTGCAGGTATTTGGCGATAAATTGCAATGCCCTGCTCATGGAAGCGAATTTGGTAGCCGTGGTGATGTACAAAATGGCCCTGCTGATAATAAACTCAGGTCATTTCCTGTAACCATAGAAAACAATCAGTTAAAAATTTCATTGAAAGCCATATGATCAAACTTTTTATCATAATAGCTGCGCTGTTATCCTCAACCGTTATCACCGCCCAGATAGATCCTGCATTGCTAAAACGTATTCGGAAAGATACTGTAAACCAAACGATGAATATGGACGCTGTTTATAACCGTCCGTTTGTTGCAGTGGGGAAATTGCCGGTTTCATTGGGAGGTTATATGGAAGCTAACTGGCAGCATCTCTCTACAGACGGTGTGTCAGAAGGCCACCAGTTTCAGTTTAGAAGAATGACATTGTTTGTTTCTTCTACAATTGCAAAGAGGCTGAAATTTTTAAGTGAGATAGAGTTTGAAGATGGTACAAAGGAAATATCGATAGAATTTGCCGCATTGGATATTGAGTTACATCCGCTCTTAAATTTACGTGGCGGAATAATATTGAACCCAATTGGTGCATTTAATCAAAACCATGATGGTCCTAAATGGGAGTTTATTGACAGGCCAATTGCTGCTACGCAATTGTTGCCTGCCACATGGAGCAATGCAGGATTCGGTTTGTATGGAAAGCATTATAGAAAAGATTGGATGTTTGGATATGAAGCCTACCTGTCTGGTAATTTTGACAACTCTATTATTGATAACCCTGAGAATAAAACTTTTTTGCCGGCAGCAAAAAATAACAAAGAACGTTTCGAAGAAATAAATAGTGGCTTGCCTTTATTTACAGGAAAAGTTGCTGTTAGAAATAACAGGATCGGCGAACTCGGTTTATCTTTTATGGGTGGCGTGTATAATAAATTTCAGGATGACGGATTGCCCTTGGATGAAAAAAGAAGGGTTGATATTTTTGCAGTCGATTTTAATACAACAATTTCCAAAACGAAAACATTTATAACGGCAGAATGGGCTTTTCTAAAAATTGATGTTCCAAACACATTTACACAACAATATGGCAACAGGCAAAAAGGAGGATTTGTTGATTTTGTACAGCCGGTAATCAGGAAAAATATTTTGGGATGGGAGAATGCCTCCGTAAATATCTCCTGCAGGCTGGAGTATGTAGACTGGAACGTGGGAAAATTTACCAGTACCGGGCAAAATATTTCAGAAGATTTATGGAGTATAGTTTCAGCAGTTAGTTTCAGGCCTACTGCTCAATCCGTTTTGCGATTAAATTATCGCCACCAACAACAACAGGATATTTTGGGAAACCCCGAATCTAAAACAGGAGGATTTAGCTTCGGCATATCAACATACTTTTAAACAAGGCTATACAGAATATGAATTCCGGAAACTTTATTTTATGCAACAACAGGCCAAATTAATGGAGTTTGCCATAAAATCTGCTATATGCACAGTATATTTGCATCATCTTGAAAATTTTATTCTTCATATTGACAGGCTTAATGCTATATATGTCGTGCCTCCCATGCGCCGACATTAAAGAGTGCAAAGAAGGATCCTTATTAAAGATTGCTGTTGAAGCTAACAAACAACAGCATGATCATGACACCGAATCATGCACTCCATTCTGCAGTTGTTCCTGCTGCTCTCTGCCGATATTATTTACTTCTTTCTCAAAAGAGCCGTTTGCTAAAACTGCGTGCCAATCAATAAAATTCCCGGTAACTAATATCTCCATTATTGCCGACGTGCATTACTCTATCTGGCAACCTCCCCAATTAGCCTGACTATTTTTTTGAATTTATTGCTTTGCATTTTTGTAGTAAGCGGCAATTGCATTTCATTTTTTATTTATGGCTATGGATTTTATCACAGCCTGAAAACCTTTGCGTTGGTTGCAGAATGTAACAGCTTTTTTTGAATAGGATAATTATGTATTGCAGCCACTATAGCGAAACCGGTGTTAAGCGTCGTTTTCAAATACATATCAAAATAACACGATTAATATGTTTAAAACAATCATTCATTTCAGTATAAAAAATAAGATTGTTGTTGGCGTATTTACTATTGGCCTCATCATTTGGGGCTTTTGGAGTGCAGCCCGTTTAGCGGTGGATGCATTGCCGGACGTAACCAATAACCAGGTAGTAGTTATCACTAAGGCGCCAACACTTGCGGCACAGGAAGTTGAACAATTTATTACATATCCAGTGGAGAAAGCCCTTTCTAATGTTCAGGGAATAGAAGAAATGCGTTCATTTTCACGGTTTGGATTAAGCGTAATAACAGTTGTTTTTAAGGAAAATATGGACATATATTTTGCCAGGCAATTAATTGCAGAAAAGCTAAAGATTGCGGAGGATGAAATTCCAAAATCCGTCGGAAAACCTGAGATAGGGCCCGTTACAACTGGCCTCGGTGAGATATACCAATACGTGATACATCCTAAAAATGGAAGCGAAAAAAAATATTCTGCCATGGATTTACGCACTATGCAAGATTGGATTGTAAGCCGCCAGTTAACAGGAATACCGGGAGTGGCAGAAGTCTCCGGTTTTGGTGGTATAAATAAACAGTATGAGGTAGCTGTAAGTCCAGAACGACTGAAAGCGATGAATGTAACATTACCGGAAGTATTTGTTGCCCTTGAAAAAAATAATGAGAATACAGGAGGTGCTTATTTAGATCGGAAACCCAATGCATATTTTATACGTGGAGTTGGGTTGGTAAAAACATTTAATGATATTGAAAACATTGTTATTAAGAGGCAAAGTAACGTGCCAGTACTAATAAAAGATGTTGCTACCGTACAGTTCGGATCGCCTCCACGTTACGGGGCTATGACGTACAACGGGGAGAAAGAAGTAGTTGGTGGAATTGTTATGATGATGAAAGGTGCCAATAGCGCTTCTGTAGTAAAATTAGTTAAAGAGCGAATGATAACTGTGCAAAAATCTTTGCCGGATGACGTTGTAATAGAAGCTTTTTTAGACCGGACGAATTTAATTGACCGCGCCATTAATACGGTTAAAACAAACCTTGTTGAAGGGGCGTTAATTGTGATCCTTGTATTGGTGTTGTTCCTGGGAAATCTTCGGGCAGGCCTGATCGTGGCATCCGCTATTCCGCTGTCGTTATTATTTGCACTGGCACTTATGAATTTATTTGGAGTTAGTGCAAATCTTATGAGCCTTGGTGCTATTGATTTTGGACTGATAGTAGATGGAGCAGTGATTATAGTTGAAGCAACGCTCCATTATTTAGGCAAGAGGAAAGTTGCCGGCAGATTATCACAGCAACAGATGGATGAAGCAGTGGAAGGCAGTGCCGGAAAGATGATGAGCTCTGCAGCTTTTGGCCAAATAATTATTCTGATCGTTTATCTCCCCATCTTATCGTTGCAGGGTGTAGAGGGAAAAATGTTTCGACCGATGGCAGAAACGGTAACTTTTGCAATACTTGGCGCACTCCTTTTATCTCTCACCTATATTCCGATGATGAGTGCGCTTTTCCTTTCGAAAAATACGAGGCATAGCAGTAATTTTTCAGACAGGATGATGCATTTCTTTCATCGTTTATATACGCCACTTTTAAAAGGCGTACTAAAAGTAAAATATATCGTGGTAACAGTTTCTGTAGCAGTGCTGTTGCTTGCAATCATTATTTTTAGAAATATGGGAGGCGAATTTATTCCAATATTGGAAGAAGGTGATTATGCTATTGAATTTGTATTGCCGCAGGGTTCATCTCTTACGCAAACCACCGAAACAATTTTACTGGCAGAACGGATGTTGATGAAATACCCGGAAGTAAAAATGGTGGTAGGAAAAACCGGTGCCGGAGATGTGGCAACAGACCCAATGCCTATGGAAGCGTCTGATATTATGGTGATTTTAAAAGACAAAAAATTGTGGAGACCAGGAATTAGTTTTTATGAGCTCGCCGATAAAATGAGAGACCAATTATCCAGCATACCCGGCGTAATAGCAGAGCCGAGCCAGCCCATACAAATGCGTTTTAATGAACTTATGACGGGAATAAGACAGGATGTAGCAATTAAAATATTTGGAGAAAATCTGGATAGCTTGTCTGCATATGCATCTAAAGTAGCCAAAGTTATAGGCCCGATAGAAGGAATTACACAACCGCAGGTAGAAAGAATGGATGGCTTGCCACAAATAACCATTCAATACGACAGGGCAAAACTCGCTGGTTATGGTTTAAATATTGAAGACATCAACCACGTTGTTAGTACCGCATTTGCCGGGGAAGTAGCAGGAGTTGTTTTTGAGAATGAAAGAAAATTCGACCTGGTACTGCGTTTAGATAGTGCCCACCGCACCAGCCTGGATAATGTGAGTGACTTGTTTGTTCCGATGGGCGATGGAAATCAGATCCCACTATCGCAGGTAGCCACCATTTCTTTTAAAACAGGGCCTGCACAAATTAGCCGTGAGTCGGGCAAACGAAGAATTTATGTAAGTTTTAATGTAACCGACCGCGACGTGTCAAGTGTGGTTAAAGAAGCACAGGAAAAGCTCCTGAAAAAAATAAAATTACCTCCCGGTTACTATTATACGTACGGTGGTACTTTTGAAAATCTGCAAAAAGCATCCGCCAGGTTGATGATCGTTGTTCCGCTGGCGTTGCTGCTGATCTACTTTATGCTTTATTTTACTTTTAAGTCTTTTAAAGACGCTTCTTTAATTTTTACTGCTATACCTATGAGTGCGATAGGCGGTGTGTTTGCTTTATTTATAAGAGGGATGCCATTCAGCATCTCAGCAGGAATTGGGTTTATCGCATTGTTTGGAGTGGCAGTTTTAAACGGTATTGTTTTGATTAGCACTTTCAACCAGTTAGAAAAAGATGGAATGAAAGATACTTTGCAACGGGTGTTGGAAGGAACAAAAATCCGGTTGCGCCCTGTGCTAATGACCGCTTCTGTGGCCGCTTTTGGATTTATTCCGATGGCATTCTCAAATGGGGCAGGGGCTGAAGTACAAAAACCTTTGGCAACTGTTGTAATTGGCGGCTTGATAACTGCTACATTGTTAACATTGGTATTGTTGCCTTGCTTGTATATCATCTTTTCTAAGAAAAATAAAATGAAAATGCAACCAGTTGCATCAATTACAGGTATTTTAATGCTGGTGGCAGTGTGCAGTAATTTGCATGCACAATCTCCTGTTATTAAACGTTTAGGCATAAACGAAGTGCTTACGATAACTAAAAACAACCTGTTGTTTGATATAAATAAACAGCAGGTGCAGAAAGGGACATTTCAGATAAATACCGCTACGGCTTTTCCTAAAACGGGTGTATTTGCAGAAAATGAAGACTTACGGCCAGGAGACAGGAAGGGGATTTTAAAAATAGGTGTTTCACAAAGTATAGCCTGGCCCGGATTGTATAAAGCCCGCAAACAACTTTTTAAGGAGCAACTGTTGTATTATGAGAAGAACACCGCAGCCATTGATGCAGAAATTAAGAGAGATGTGCGTGCAGTCTATTACCAGCTTTGGTACTTGCAGAACAGGCAGCAATTATTTCAACGATTAGATAGCGTTTACAGTTCATTGAGTAATGCTGCTATTGTAAAGGTGAAAACCGGCGATAGCCCTGGGTTAGATAGTATCTCCGCCAATGTAAGAATGATTGAGCTTAAAGCAATGTTGCAACAAACAGATTATGATATGCAGATTCAGCAGCAACTGTTGATGCAATTACTTAACAGCCCCGAAGCACTGCTTCCTTTGATGTTACCGCTGGAAAAAATACCCATGCCGGGTAACATAAAAGACAGCGCTCATCCGCAATTGGCTTTACAATCGCAGAATATCAATATCGCCCTTGCAAGTGTTGGCGTAGTAAAAAATGAGAATAAACCTGAATTTTCAGGCAGGTTTTTTAGCCAGCGTTTGTACGGCCTGGCAAATCCTTTTACAGGATTTTCGATTACAGCCTCTTTTCCTTTATTTGGTACAGCCGCCTATCGCAACAATGTAAAAGTTGCACAAGCTGAACTAGCCGTTCAACAAAAAGAATATAATTACAGCTCGCAGGCTTTCATTACGCAGCAAACACGAATTATGCTGGAAGTGGAAAGAAACCGGAGCATGCTGGGCTTTTATGAATCTGCGGCATTGCGACAATCACAGGAAATCATTAAAGCGGCAACATTGGCCTATCGTTCGGGTGAAATTAGCTTTTCTGAACTTTCCCAGTTTCTTGCACAGGCTATTGAAATTCAAAAAAGTTATTTAGAGAGTTTGAATGGTTATAACCAGTCGGTGATTCAATACAATTATTATAACAATCAATAAATATAAGATAATGATCAAGTTTTTTTTTACAATATCAGTTACGGTAATTCTTCTTTTTGTTATTTCCTGTTCAGATAAAACTAACAGCAGGCAAAAGGAAGAATCTATTGCAAACAATGCAGAGAAAGAAGGTGCCGATGAACAACCCGATCAAAATACTGCCACACTAACTGATGAACAAATAGAAAGTATTGGGGTAGAAATGGATAGCATACAACAAAAGCAATTAACATCAGCAATAAAAGCAAACGGAGTACTAAAAGTTCCTAATCAAAACAAAGCAAGTGTAAACTCTATTTACAGTGGTGTTATCAAATCCCTGTTGGTTCAACCAGGCAACCATGTAAGCAAAGGCCAAACAATTGCTACCATTGCCAACCCTAACTTTATACAGGCACAAAGCGAATACCTGAATGTGAATTCAAAGATCGTATTGGCAGAATTGGAAGTAAAGCGACAAAAAGAACTGAATGCGGGAAATGCCGGGTCATTAAAAAACCTGCAGGCTGCAGAAACAAACCTTAGTACTTTACGTACCGCCAGGTCTACTTACGCTCAACAAATACAATTGATGGGTATAAATCCTGCAAGGCTTTCTAATGGGAAATTAATATCGTTAATATCATTAACAAGCCCAATAAGTGGGGTTGTAAGCGATGTAAAAGTACAGATGGGCAGCTATGTAGATGTGAGCACGGTAGTTGCTGAGATAGTTGATAATAGCCAGTTACACCTTGATTTATTTGTGTACGAGAAAGATCTGCCAAAATTGAAGAACAATCAAACTATTCATTTTACAGTTACAAATAATCCGGAAAAGGAATATGATGCACAGGTATATTCATTGGGTTCTTCTTTTGAAGGAGCGAGTAAAGCCGTATCTGTTCATGCTAAAGTTTTGGGAGCAAAAACGGGGTTAATTGATGGCATGAATGTAACTGCGGTAATCAGCCTGGAACAATCTACAGTACCTGCCGTACCAAGCGAAGCACTTGTAACAGTAGATGGGCGGGATTATATTTTTGTACTGATTGACGATCATCCGGGTAGCAAACAAAAAGATAGTACACAAAAAGAACTTTCTATTTCAGGAAAAGCGAAGGGTGGTAATGATGAGCTGTCAACAAAAGGTAAAACATTTGAACGGGTAGCTGTAGTGAAAGGCAAATCAGATATTGGATACACTGAAATTACGTTGTTGAAAGAAATACCTTCCAACGCAAAAATTGTTACTAAAGGCGCTTTTTTCGTTTCTGCAAAAATGACAAATATTGAATAGGATAGTAACTAATTCGTTAAGTGTTTGAACCTGTTATAAGGATAAAAATCTTTGCATTTTCCCGCGGGTTTTGCAAGGGAAAATGCAGAATAGCAGAGCTTAATTTTAACTGTTAAGAATGTTGATTTAATTAGCTACTGTGCAGAAATCCTGGTGCGATTCTTATAATTAAGCAATGTTGGAATGATATTCTTTTTTTTGGTTTGGAATTGAAACACTAAAGAATAACTTTAAATTATTAGAAACTTACTACATGTAGCGTCACGCTTTAAATGGCTTTTTGCCAAAAGCCCGAAAAAAAATATTAATAAAATCTGAAAGTTGATATTTTTGCATGTAAACCTGCAAATACCGATCTTCTGCCGTTACTGGCATTGCAAGAAACATTGCAGGAAAAAAAATCTATACTATGTTTTCAAAAATTGCCTATAATCTTGGATTGGTTGCATCGGTGGCAATCATTATTTGTTGTTTTATTCCATGGGTTCATTATAATAATATTAATGAAACATTTACCGGTTTTCATGTAACCAAATTTGCAGGCGGCAGCTATTATGGGAAAGCTGGAATAGTAATAACCATACTTAGTTCCGTTATCCTTCTATTTATGTTGGTACCAAGAATTTGGGCCAAGAGAACGAATCTTTTTCTGGCTGCTCTGTTATTTGCTTATTGCATCCGCACCTATATTTTATTTACAGGCGCTTTGTTTGATGGCGAAGTAGAGAAACAACCTGGCATTTACCTGATAATAATACTGTCGTTCCTTGTATTGTTGGGAACAACTTTCCCAAGGTTAGGAGATAAGAAATTTTAAAGGATTGCAGGCAACGATACTTGGCATTTTATAAAAAATTACAAATATCTGCGTACACTCACTCACGCCTTTAGAGATATTTCAGTTTAATATCTATCCATTTTTATGGAAACGGCATTCATCTACATTAAAACTGGTGGTAAGCTGTAGTTTTTAAATAAATAGTTAACAGGCTTCTACTTCTTCAGCTCTTTACTCCAGGCATCCTTTAGTGTAACCGTGCGGTTAAAAACAAGTTTATCAGCTGTTGAATCTTTGTCCATAAAAAAGTATCCTTTCCTTATGAACTGGTAACGCTGATCTTTACCTGCAGTTGCAAGTGACGGTTCCAGGTAAGCCTTTTTTATCACCTGCAAAGAGTCAGGGTTTATAAAATCCTTAAAATCACCTTCTTCGCTTGCCGGATTTTCCACTCTGAACAGCCTATCGTATAAGCGCACTTCTGCCTCAACAGCTGTTGCAGCATTAACCCAATGGATGGTCCCTTTTACGCTGATGCCGCTTGTATCATTGTTGCTGCGGCTTTCGGGAATATAGCTACAGTGTAGTTCTGTTATATTTCCTTGGGCATCTTTCTTAAATTGATCGCATTTAATGATGTAGGCGCTTTTTAACCGAACCATAGCACCAGGCGCAAGCCGGAACCATTTTTTAGCAGCTACTTCCATAAAATCCTCTCTTTCTATCCATAGTTCTTTGCTAAAAGGCAGTGGCCTTGTGCCCATTGTTTCATCGGGGCCATTTTCACTTATCAGCGTCTCCGTTTTTCCTTCTTCATAGTTGGTAATGATGAGCTTTATTGGATCCAATACCGCCATCACCCTGTTAGCGATCACATTAAGGTGTTCTCTAAGGCAAAATTCAAGTAAACTTAAGTCTATGAAATTTTCCCTTTTAGCGATCCCGATCTTATCACAAAATGTACGGATGCTTTCCGGCGTATAACCTTTTCTCCTTAAACCGCTAATGGTTGGCATTCTGGGATCATCCCAGCCGTTTACATAGTTCTCATTTACGAGTTGCAGCAATTTGCGTTTACTCATAACCGTGTAAGTCATGTTAAGCCTGGCAAATTCATATTGGTGGGAAGCAAAAATGCCGAGTTTTTCTATACACCAATCGTATAACTCACGGTGAGGGATAAACTCAAGTGTACAGATAGAATGAGTGATGTTTTCAATACTATCGCTTTGGCCATGGGCAAAATCATACATCGGGTAAATACACCATTTATCGCCGGTGCGGTGATGATGCGCATGCTTTATGCGGTAAATAATAGGGTCTCTCATCAGCATGTTAGTGGCTTCCATATTAATTTTTGCCCTCAATACCTTTTCCCCATCTTTGTACTTACCATCTTTCATTTCCGCAAATAACATTGCATTTTCTTCTATAGTACGGCTTCTGTAAACATTGTTTTTTCCAGGCTCCGTTGGAGTCCCTTTTAGCCTGGCGATTTCTTCAGCGCTGCTGTCGTCTACATAAGCAAGCCCTTTGTTTATTAGCTTTACAGCGTATTCATATAATGTATCAAAATAATCTGAAGCGTATAGTTCATTAGCCCAGTTAAAACCCAGCCAACGTATATCTTCCTTAATACTTTCTACGTATTCAGTATCTTCAGTAACGGGATTGGTATCGTCAAACCTCAGGTTGGTAGCACCGCCATATTTTGCAGCTAATCCAAAATTGAGACAAATACTTTTAGAATGACCGATGTGCAGGTAGCCATTAGGTTCAGGTGGAAAACGGGTAAGAATGCTCTTGTAACGTCCGGCAGCCAGGTCGGCTTCTACTATTTCCTCTAAAAAGTTAAGGCTTTTTTCTTCGCTCATACATTAAATTGAAGTGCAAATTTACGACTTCAATTTTCAAAAACAGCAATCCTTACAGGATCACATCAGAATTCAATGATCACTGAATTCATTTCAGTTAGCGTATTGGCTTTTTTCTATAATTTTAACTGCTCAATCATTAATAATCTCCGGTTATGAAAAAAATCACCAACAGGGTAGCCCTAACAATCTGCATGTTTATATTCTCAATAAGTTTGTTATTTGCCTGGGGAACTTTTGGCCACCAACACATCAATCATGCAGCAGTATTTGCTTTGCCAAAAGAAATGAGGACTTTCTTTTTCAACCATATTGATTTTGTTACGGAAGAATCAACTATTCCCGATCTGAGAAAGTACACGCTGAATGATAAGGCAGAAAACCCTCGTCATTATATAAATATTGAAGGAATGGAATCGATGCCCATTGATAGTTTGCCCCGTACCATGAAAGATGCCATGGCAAAATATGATGAGAAGACTTTACAAAAAATGGGAATCCTTCCATGGTATATACAGGAAATGATGGAGAAACTAACAAAAGCTTTCAGGGAAAAAAGAAAAACTGAGATTTTGTTTCTTGCTGCCGACCTCGGCCATTACCTGGGAGATGCAAATATGCCGCTGCATACGTCTGTAAACCATGACGGGCAGCTTACCGACCAAAAAGGGATTCACAGTTTTTTTGAGGCTCAGTTGCCTGAATATTTTGGTAATGGCTATAATTTTAAGGTGAACGATGCCATATACCTGGAAAACGTTACCGATGCAGCCTGGGAAGTAGTAAAGCATTCCAACAGCCTGGCAGATAGTTTATTGAGAGTAGAAAAAAGGTTGAAACTAACTTTTCCAAAAGAGCGTGTATATAAAACCGATGCTGCAGGCAAAGTTATAAAGAATAAGTTCGGACAATGGACTCATACGTATGAGTATGCCCGCGCCTACCATGATGCCCTTGCTGGTATGGTAGAAGGACAGGTGAGGCATGCGATACAGGATGCTGCTAATTTTTGGTACACTGCATGGGTAAATGCCGGTAAGCCAAATCTTGATGACCTTGATCCGGAAGAGCTTACGAGGAGTAATAGTAAGCGTTATAAAAAAGAAATGAAAATGTATGCCAAAGGACAATTATTTGGATTTAGGATAGAGAATGAATTTGAGTAGCCGGGGGGTGCCACGAAGGCGGAAAGACTCGAAGAAGCACGAAGAGATTTCTTATTACAATGCTGCTTCAATAAACTATTAATATTCTTTACAAGGCATGTTGCTAAATAAAATAAGCGGTGATCAAACAATCACCGCTTATTTATTTTTATGTTTTAATGCTCTTAATCTGCCCGTCCCATTTTTCTAAGATAAATAGAATGGGAAGCTATTGCATGGCGCATTTTTTTATATTCAATATATTTCACGTCAAACTCATCACAGGTATTCTTAATGATCTTACTGATAGCAGGGTAGTGGATATGAGAGATCTTTGGAAACAGGTGATGTTCTATCTGAAAATTTAATCCGCCAACCAACCAGGAAATCAATTTGTTTTTAGTCGCAAAATTTGCTGTTGTTTGAATCTGATGAATAGCCCACTCATTCTCAATTCTGTTAGAATCTATTTCGGCAACCGGGAATGCTGTTTCTTCAACAGTATGTGCCAATTGGAAAACAATACTAAGGATGAAACCAGAGAACATAGTTAACGTTAGGAAGCCTACAAGCCAAGGTAAAAAACCAATCAGGTAAATAGGCAGGACAATCATCATAAATGCATACCCGATCTTAGCTGTCCAGAATGCAAAGTGATCAAATGCACTCATTTTTTTAATGGGAACATCACCAACTTTCTGCCTGAAATACTTAGTATAATCGCTTATAAATAACCAAACTATCAAAAGCAAAGTGTACAAAAACCAAACATAGATATGCTGGTAACGATGAATAGAATATTTTTTTTGAGTTGGACACATCCTTAACAGAGGTTTGATCTCAATATCATCATCTACTCCATCAATATTGGTGTAGGTGTGGTGAACGATATTATGTTTATTGTTCCACATAATGGCACTGGCCCCTAAAGCATTTGCCGAAAAAGCGGCTATTTTGTTCCAGAATTTACTCGGACTAAAACTTCCATGTCCGCCATCGTGCATCACATTAAATCCAATAGCAGAGGTTAATCCACCCATCAGCAAACATTCAATAACAGCTATCCAGGAAGCGGGCGTGTAAAAAACTACATGTACATAAAGCGCAATATAGCATGTCCAGAAAAGAATCGCTTTAAAATAAAGAGAGAAATTGCCGGTGCTCGGCTTTTTGTTCTCAATAAAATAATTGTTTACCCTTCTTTTTAATTCCTGGTGAAAGGTAGATCCCTGAACATTCATAAATTTGGGAGTAGCCATAATAATATTTTTATCTTTTAAGTATTAATTTTTATCAGCGCATTGAAGTTACTAATACCGATGGTTTTACTTGATATAAAGCCCTCTGCATATTTCACACCGATCATCTTGCCAAACATCTTGTACCGGTACACCACACTATCAAGAAAATCAGGCGTTGAAATGTAAGTTTGAGGCCCATCGATTCCTGGTGAAAAGAATTGGGTTTTGAAAGCCTTGATGGCTTCCAGTTTTCTTTCAAACACGTCACTGATATCTACCACGAAATCTGGTTTCAAATACCTGTCCTGGATATAGTTCAAAACATATTTCGGTCTCCAGGCTTCCTGCTCTTCGCCATCGCTGAACGTTATTATCTTTTTTAGCCCAGATAAAAAAGACGCATCTGTAACCAATTGTGCACTTCTTCCATGATCTGGATGCCTGTCTTCCGGGGCATTACAAATTATAATCTCCGGTCTGTATTTTCTAAGAGCTTCAATTACTTTTAATTGCGTTTCCTGGTCATTTTTAAAAAAGCCATCTGGTAAACCCAGGTTTTCCCGAACATCAACCCCAAGAATTTTCGCTGCCTCTGCCGCTTCTGATTTCCTGGTTTCCGCTGTACCTCTTGTTCCTAGTTCTCCTTCGGTAAGATCTATAATTCCCGTTTTTTTTCCATTGTTTTTCTCAACCATTAACACTCCGGAACAACTTAGTTCTACATCATCCGGATGTACACCAAAAGCCAGCACATCAATCTTCATATCTAACAGGGAAATTTAGAGTGCAAGTTACGTCATAATTGCCAAAAAAATACCCCACTCCTTGTGGCAAATAACAATATGTGGAATTGTGGAAAACAAGGCGGGAAATAAGTTGCGATCTTAGAGAGTCTGCACTTTTTTTATATCGCTGAAACCGTACATCCGCTGCACTTCTGCCACCAGTTTTTCTATAACAACATCTTCCCTTAAAGGTTCGTAAGGTTGTTTTAAATTACTGTTAAAGAAAAAGGCTACAGTTTGATAAACCCTTGCAGTTAAACTTCCCTGGTATTCCTTGATGATTTCGTAGCAATTATTACCGGTTTCGCGGTTGATCAGTTTCATCAGTATTTTACCCTGGTAGATCGATAGATCGGTGAGTGGTTTGGTAAATTCTTTTTTCAGGTCTTTTTCGCGGGAATTTATATATTTTTTTCTGGCAGATTTATCTGTGATACCGACCAGTTTTGCGTTGATGTCATTCATAATTAAACCTGCACGCCTTGCATAAGGATAAGTAACATATACCGCATTGCGAAGGCGGTTGTATGCCCGGCTGGCCGCACGCTGTTCGCTGTTCATCCTGCTGTAACTATAATAATTTTGCAGGGTTTTCAATTCAATAATTTCTCCATTGTAAACAATGGCTTCGTGTACAATGGTATCGTTTATTCCGTATTGCTGCGAAAACGCGGAAACCTGTATAAAAATGATCATACCGGTCACTAAAACCAGTGTTCTCAACATTAAACCAATTAGTTTCCAATTATACATTCCTGTAAATTTAAGTAATTCAACCTGATGTTTAATACAGCAAAATGCTTAAAGTAACCTTAATTTTTAGAAGTAGATACGAAAAAAAGGATAGTTGCTGCTTTTTTGCTCATAAAATTATTGGCTAACAGCAAAACAAACGGAAACGGGACAAATACTTTTTCCGATTTCAGATAAAAAATAAAACGATCAATTGGCCAGTAAAAACATATAAAACAGGGAAATAATTACAAAAACCAGGGTGATGCCTGCCCTTAAAGGGGAAAATTCGGCTCTTTTTATCATAGCAATTATCAACCCTACAGCCATGATGATAAGGCCCGCCCAAACCAAATTAATATAAGGGAATATGTAAGATTTCACGGTAACGTAATCAATTGGCTTGTCAGATTCCTTTACACCCAATTTAATCTTTTTATTATCTCCAACACCTACAAATTTAACGAACAGGTTTTGGGCATATACCGTATCATCTGTATGTAAAAGGCCCAGGTCGTCTACCTGTATCAACGGCATAGCAGAATAGTGCATACTGTCTTTGCTGATGATCTCAATATCTGCCATTAAAGCAACGTCTTCTGGCTTAAAGTTATATTTGGAATTAACCGGGTTTTTTACCACTTTCTTTAAAATCAATATTCCATTACTGTAAAAACTGGTATCGCCTTCCGCTAACTCTGTTATTTTAAATTGAGCAGTATCTTCAATCTTATCGTTATTTAAGGCAAATGAAACATAGGTAAATACATCTTTGCTGAGGTAAGATTTGGTATCCGGGTTGCTGCTCATGTTGTTGTCTTTCATGATATACACGTCCGGTTGCACCTTAAATGATTCGGTAATTTTTTTGGAACCCTCATCACGCTTTTCAAATCTTAAACCATAAAATTTCCTTCCTTTTTCATGCCCCATCGAATCACTCAGGTAGGTTACATCGTAAGGCCCCATCTTGGTTGGTATATCTCTTAATAAGGTTAAGTTATCCCTGGGGTCGTCTTGTTTTTTTGTAAGCGGATCAATACTGGCCGGCATATTAATGCCATTTACCAGGCTGCTGCTGATCACTTCTTTATTACTGCTGCTAATCAAAATACCTACCAGCATTAACGTAAAACCAAGATGGGCAATTGAGCCACCAGCATGTTTTAATTTTCCGTTTAATCCGCTCCAGATATACATTCCATTTGCTACAACGGCGTAAATAGTAGCAAAAAAAGCTACATAGATGGCTCCCAGGAAGCCCGGACCATGCTTATAAAAAGTAAGCGGATAAACAAATGCCAGCAAAGCTGTTAACAGCGCTGCAATGAGGGTAGGAGGCCATATCTTTTTTAGAAAAAACGCACGGCTGGTATTTTTATATTTCAGGTACTGTGAAACAGCAGTAAGAAGGCCTATGATAAATGCCACCAGTACCATTACTTTATTGTATAAAAATTCGGGATCTTCCGGCATAGCAAGTGGCCCGCCGTGAAATTTTGTGATCAATCCTTTTATGAAAGGAATCTTGTTGTAAACCGGGATAGAAGTAATGGCAATGATAAATAAAGCAGACAAAAAGAAAACCAGTGAACCAATAAACATCCAGAATTCCCTGGAGCTGGTTTCTTCCTCTTTATGAATGGCTGGAATTTTACTGTAATTTTTGAAGAAAAGAAATAACATAGGTACAGTAAATGCCAACACAAAAGTGCCGATCATAATATTGATCACATTACCGGCTTCAGTAAAGGCATGAACGGAAGTGTCGCCCAAAACGCCTGTCCTGGTAAGGAATGTTGAATAAAGTATGAATACAAAACTGAGTATTGAAAAAAGATAAGTAGCTCTTAAAGAATGCCCGGTTGCTTTATAGATAACCATGGTATGCAAACCTGCGATCAACAGCAGCCACGGAACCAGAGAAGCGTTTTCTACAGGATCCCATGCCCAATAACCGCCAAAACTAAGTGATTCGTAAGCCCATTTTCCTCCCATCATGATACCTACTCCCAAAACGCAGGCAGTAAAAAGCGCCCAGGGTAAAACTGGTTTCACCCAATCGCCATAACGTTTTGTTTGTATACCGGCATAAGCATAGGCAAATGGTATGATGGTGGAAGCAAAACCTAAGAATAGCACCGGAGGATGTATCACCATCCAGTAGTTGCGCAACAGCACGTTCAAGCCCATCCCATCCTTAATAAAGGAGAGATAATTGGCCTGGCTAAAAATTGGCCCTGCTATTTCGTTTCTTGTAAGTGTAAACGGGCTGTTGCCAATCCTGGCATCAAATACATAAATGCCAAGGATCATCATTAATAAGAAGAATTGGGCAAGGCTGATCACCGTCATTACAGGTGCCTGCCATTCTTTCGACCGGTACATAATAAAGATCCCCAACACACTATGCCAGATCGTCCACAATAAAAAACTTCCTTCCTGGCCTTCCCAGATACAGGCCAGTAAATACTTTGGTTCAAGTTCTTTGGAGGCATGCTTGTAAGCATACATGTACTCGTAATAGTGATTGGCACAAATAAAGAAGATGATAGAGAAGATGGTGATTACACTGGCAACCTGAACAAAAAAAGCGCTCCTGCCAAACCGGATCCATTGTTGTTTCTGAAAGATGTCATTTTCCCGCGACGCTTTACAAAAAGAAATTGTTGCCAGCAGAGACGCAATAAAACCCAGAATTACAAAAAAATGTCCGAATTGACCGGGTAATAAATGTTCACCATCAAATTTCATCGCAGGAATTTAATTAAATTGGATTAGTTAGTTGAAGTAGTTTGTTCATTCATATTTTTTTCCAACTCTTTTTTATCGTCTTTGTATTTGCTAGGGCATTTTAGCAGGATATCGCTGCATTCAAAATGATCTGCCTGCATCTTTCCTTTCATTACAATGCGTTCACTTTTTTCGAGATCTGCAGGTTTGCTGTTGTGGTATATCACTTTGGTTTTTCCTCCGATGCTATCCACCGCATAAAATGTTAGATAATTAGGATTGTTAATGGCATCGTATTCAATCGGTTCAGTTCTGTCTAATTTTGCGATCAGGTGAACATACTTGCCTTGCTTTGATTTGGCTGAAACGATAGTATCGTAGGTAGAGAAATCTACGGAGTAGGTTAATAATCCAATTATAAGGGCGGCAATTCCGACGAGTATAACAATGTGGGTTTTTTTCATATTCAGGAATTTGCCGCAAAGTTAATTCAAAACCACTTCTTTACGTTGATTTTTATATCATGGTTAAAATAAACTATGAAGGCAGCTAAGCTTCATTGTTATTACCTATTTATACTTATACCTTTTGGGTAAATTTTAACAATTTTAATTGATGTAAAGAGTGCTGAAAATGCTTATTGGGTTTCGGATACCTAAAAGAAACCTAAGTTTTAGTAAAGGTATTGCCGCCTGGCAGGTATAGTAATACCGGTTACAATAATTTCGTTCATCGTAAAGGCACTTTGTTCATAAAAGTAATGTGCCATAACCGCATTTCTTCTGTATTGGGTCATTTCTTTTACAAATAGCAACCATTATCGTCCAAAAAAATATTCACAAAATTTATAATGATCGTAGGAGCAATAATTTGAAATAAATACTGGCATTTCTTCTACTATATTTGCAGAATATTTTAAAAGAATGTCATGGCTGACCTGTCAAATTTCGACCCTAATTCTGTAGGAAATCCCAATTTTAATATTTTCGGGCTTCCATCTACAGAGGAAGAATCCCGCTTGGTTATCTTGCCCATTCCATGGGAAGTAACAGTAAGTTACAATGCCGGTACCGCCCGTGCCCCGGATCATATTTGCAAAGCGAGCCTGCAGGTAGACCTTTTTGATCCTGAAATTAAAGATGCCTGGAAAAAAGGCTATTATATGCGTACCCCCGATAAAAAGATATTGATGAAGAGTGATTACCTGCGGAAGGAGGCCGAGTTGTACATTAACTATATTTCGCAGGGTGAAATACTGGAAGAAAACAGGTTCATGTGCAAAACATTGAAAGAGATAAACCAGGGGAGCCTCTTTTTAAACGATTGGGTATACGAACAAACCAAAGAGATAATGGCCAAAGGTAAATTGGTTGGGCTGCTCGGCGGCGACCACAGTACACCGTTAGGTTACTTTAAAGCCATCGCAGAAAAGTTTGGAGATTTTGGTATTCTGCAGATAGATGCACATTGCGATCTGAGGAAGGCATATGAGGGATTTAATTATTCGCATGCGTCGATCATGTATAATGCCATTGAACAAATACCTCAGCTTAAAAAACTCGTTCAGGTAGGAATACGTGATTATTGTGAAGAAGAACTGGATTATAAGAATAATTCTGGGGGCAAAATTGAGATCTATTTTGATAAAGATATTAAAGAAAGGCAATTTGAAGGCGATACCTGGAAAACGATCGTGGATGAGATCATTGCCAGATTACCGGAAAATGTTTTTATAAGTTTTGATATTGATGGATTGGATCCAAAACTTTGTCCGCATACTGGAACTCCTGTACAAGGCGGCTTTCAGACTGACCAGGTTTTTTACCTGTTTAAAAAACTTTTGCAAAGCGGCAGAAAGATCATCGGCTTCGATTTAAACGAAGTAGGAGTGAGCAACGACGAATGGGATGAAAATGTTGGAGCAAGAGTATTGTATAAACTTTGCAATTTAATGATAGCAAGTAACGGGTAAATTTGCCCGTTGATATTTATAGCAATGCAATGAGCGAATACCGGATCATACTTCCCAACGAAAAAGCCGCCACTTACGGTCATGTAACGTTGTTTATTTTACTCCTTAATTTTTTTTTATCATGCTTTATTTACCTCAATGCCATTGATACAAGGCTTATAAATCTTAGCCTTATAGCAGCAGTAATAAGTTTATTGTCTTTGTTGTTTTGGGTGATAAACTCTTATTTCAAAAAGCTACAGCAATTTCGCATTGAGATCAGTTTTTTTATACTGGCAGTTATATGGTTTCTGATAGACCGACATTTACTTTCCTTAAGTATTTTTTGTTTTGCCGTGATTGGAATTTATACAAGGCGGCCATTTGTGCTGTTGTTCTCTAAACAAGGTATCAGTTATCCTTCCTTTCCAAAAAAGCAGTTTCCCTGGAATGAAGTTGAAAATGTGATCCTGAAAGATGGGATGTTAACGATTGACCTGAAAAATAACACTCTTATCCAAAAGCTGGTTGATAAAACTTCAGCCACATCAATCAATGAAAGAGAATTTAATTTGTTTTGTAAACACCAATTGCATCAAACCATTAGCGAAAACCAAGATATTTAAGATATAAATGATGCCCGTTATTCCAAAAGAGACTTAACAGCAGAAAACACCAGATCTTTTCCGAGGGCAGTTTTAAGGCCTTTTTAATTTGATGCTATATTCAAATAGCTTATTGAACAGATAAGTAGTTTTAAATTATTATTTTTGCAGCGTGTCAATACCTACTACATCCCCGTTCTTATTGTATTCCGATGGAAACGGAAATATTTTTGAAGATACCAGTCTTTATGTAACCGGCCGAAGCGGCTGGGATGCACTTCCTATCCCATTAGATGAATGGATATTGTTGCCCGAAGGCGGACAATTATACGAATTGCCGGGCCGAAGGGGAATTGGCATTGATGTAAAAACAGGGGAGATGCGCCTGTGCGAAAAAGGCTGGGCGGTTGCAGCGTTCATCCCACCTGCACATACAGGCCTGTATATTTCAGCTTATGAAACCATGCCGGATGCACCAACATTACCATTGTTTTGTTATACTGCAGCCGGTTGGCTGAACGACAAAACCTACGTAACGGCAGTAAGGATAGAGCAGGATATAAGGCAGGAAGCTGCAGGATATGATGATGCCCTTATTGATGTGGGTGCTGCACATTTATTAAAGGCATATCCACATAACAGGTTAGTAAAACACCTGATGGAAAATTGCTGCATGACTTATACTTGCCCGGCAGCAAGAAACCTGGCGCTTGGCAGGTGGGAGTGCCCGATCCCTGTTTCGCCGGCCTGCAATGCTAACTGTATTGGTTGTATATCATTTCAACCAGAAGAGGAAACCATCATCAGTACGCAAGACAGGCTAACGTTTAAGCCTACCAGCGAAGAGATCGTGGAATTTACGGTGCCGCATCTGGAAACAGCGCCTTATCCATTGGTGAGTTATGGACAGGGTTGCGAGGGAGAACCGCTTCTTATGTGGGAAACGATTCGCGATTCCATCATCGAAATAAGGAAGCACACCAACAAAGGAAGTATCAACATAAATACTAATGGCAGTAAGCCTGATGCTGTGAAAGTGTTGTGTGAAGCAGGATTGAATAGTATCCGCGTAAGCACCAACTCGGCCCGGGAACATATATACACACCCTATTATAAGCCTAATAATTATGTGTTTGCAGATATTATTGAAAGTTTAAAAGTTGCCCGGAGTTATGGTGCCTGGACGAGTATAAATTATTTTGTATTTCCGGGCATGACGGATAGTATCGAAGAATACGAAGCACTGAGAAAACTGATACGTGAAACAGGTTTGTGTATGATACAATGGCGCAATTTTAATATTGATCCCGATTGGTATCTCGAAAAAATTGATGCAGCCGAAACAGGCGAATGTATGGGCGTGAAACAATTGATGGAATTGATACATGAAGAATTCCCTGATGTGAAATACGGGTACTTTAATCCATCAATGGAAAGAATAAAAGGAAATTTTGAAGCCGACTTTGCGCATTGAAGTAGCAGGAAATGAAAAGTTTGACGACATTCATTTTATTCGATCGAAACTAAATTCTATTCATATGTCAGCTAATAATATTTCATTACATAAAGTAATAAAGGCAAAACCTGAAAAAGTATTCCGGGCATTTATCGACGCTGATGCCATGGCTTCCTGGATCTCTCCCTATGGTTTTATCTGCATCGTTCATGAAATGAATGCGGAAGTAGGGGGGACATTTAAAATGTCTTTCAAAAATTTTTCAACCGGAAGCAGTCATTCCTTTGGTGGCCAATACCTGGAAATTACGCCAAACGAGTTTTTAAAATATTCAGATAAGTTTGATGATCCAAATTTGCCTGGTGAAATAATTACCTCCGTTTCGCTAAAAAAAGTGCTGGTTGGAACTGAAGTTAAAATTCTGCAAGAAAATATTCCCGCTGTAATACCTCCGGAAATGTGTTACCTGGGCTGGCAGGAGTCATTAGACAAATTAACGAGGCTAGTGGAACCGGAAATTCCTGATGCTTAGAACTTACCGGTAATGCTACTAATTGTCTTTAAAAGGTACGCCGCATTTTAAACAACGATGATCCATTTATACTATTATCTATTTACATTTATTTTTTACACCACTTTTTTAATCGCCTACCGGCCAGCAAATTTTACGGCATCGTTTCCGCCAGCCATTTATAAAATTCTTTTTGCCATACCAAAGCATTTTGTGCTTTTAAAACCCAATGGTTTTCATCCGGCAAATAAACAAGCTTACTCTTAATACCTCTTAGCTGCGCAGCCTGGAAAGCCTGCAAGCCCTGTTCAATCGGAACACGATAATCTTTTCCGCCCTGGTAAATTAAGATCGGCGTATTCCATTTATCAACATAGTTAACGGGATTAAATTTATCCATCGCTTTTTGTACTGTTGTATTTGAACGGTTCCAGTAAGCACCCCCGAAATCCCAGTTTACAAACCATACTTCTTCAGTAGTACCGTACATGCTCCTGAGATCAAAAACACCATCGTGTGCTATAAAAGATTTAAACCTGTTGTTATGAATACCGGCCAGGTAAAATGCTGAATATCCTCCATAGCTGGCACCCACACATCCAAGCCTGTTCTTATCAACATATTTTTCTTTGCTTACATCATCAATGGCACTCAGGTAATCTTTCATCACCTGGCCGCCCCAATCTTTACTTATCTGCTCATTCCATTTTGTTCCATGGCCTGGCATACCCCTACGGTTAGGGGCAACAACAATGTAACCATTGGCAGCCATCAATTGAAAATTCCAGCGAAAAGAATAAAACTGAGTTAGTGGCGATTGTGGGCCACCCTGGCAATATAATAATGTTGGGTATTTTTTAGATGCGTCAAAATCCGGAGGATAGATCACCCAAACCAGCATATTTTTTCCATCTGTTGTTTTAACCATCCTTCTAATCGTTTTACCCATTTTTAAGGTTGCATAAATACTATCGTTAACATGAGTAAGTTGTTTCTGTTCTCCATTTGTAAGATCAACAGTATATAATTCTGCAGCATGGTTCATATCTGTTCGGCTTACAATAAGCTGCGATGCATGCTGGCCAACAATTCCGTTGATATCTACATCAGCTTTGGTTATCTGCTTTACCTGTGGCATCATTTTCGACAAACCTGGATAATTCACCTCAAATAGTTGCAGTGTGCCATTTATAGGAGCTGTAAAATAGATTTTACTGCCGTCTTTATCCCATACAAATGACTCAACATGAATATCATCGCGAAATTGCGTGAGGTTCATTTTGGTGATACCATTCCAAACAATGATGTCCTGTTTATCCGCTTCATAACCATCACGCTTCATGCTTAGCCAGGCAAGTTGATTCTTTGCATTGAAAGAAGGATTTAAATCGTACCCGTTCATACCTTCTGTAATATTTGTTGTTTTGCCGGTGCTGATATCATAGGAGTACAGGTCTGTGTTAGTACTTATGGCATAAGCTGTTCCGGTTTTCTTTTTGGTAACATATACTACCTGTTTGCCGTCTGCACTCCAAACATAATCCTCATCGGCACCAAATGGTTTAATTGGGCAGTCAAAAGCCATACCTTCCATCAGGTCTTTTTTTGATGATGGGTTGTTGATATCAGTTAAAAACACATGGTCAAACTTTCCGTCTTCCCAGGTATCCCAATGCCTGTAGGCCAATTGGTCGTAAATAAGAACATTTGATTTATTTAGCTCCGGATAAAAATCGCTGCCCGAAACATTATTTATCTTCACTTCTTCATGGCTGATAAGGTATTTTCCGTCGGGAGATATTTTATAATCAGGGAGCAGGTTGTCGTCGTTGGATATTTCAACGATACTTCCGTTTGTAAGGCTCACCTTATATTTTTTACTGCTACTTTTATTTTCAACTACGTTTGGAGTGCTTACACTGTACACAACCCATTCCCCGTCTTTTGAAATACCTTGACCTGCAACCCTGCCAAGTTTCCAAAGCAACTCAGCCGTCATTACGTTTTGGGCATCAACGCCGGCCGATGCGATCATTGAAAGAATCAGGAAACTAAATATTTTTTTCATACAGGAAATTTTGGTGTTGGTATATTTTAATAAATATTTTAAAAAAATCGGCTGCAGAAAATTACTTATACTCTCCAAATACATTTCTCAGTGTATCTGAAATTTCACCTAATGTGCAGTATTGCTCTACGGCATTCAATACCAATGGCATCAGGTTTTCGGAACCGTTGGCTGCTGCTGCAATTTTTTGAAGGCAGATAGCTGCAGCTTCATTATTCCTTTTCAGCTTCAGCGCTTTTAATTTATCTGCCTGCATTTTTTGAATGCTATCATCAATTCTAAATCCCGGTATCTTATTCAGGTCTTCGGAAAGGAATTTATTTACCCCTACAATTATTTTTGATTCATCTTCAATATGCTGTTGGTATTTGTAAGCACTTTTTGCGATCTCGTCCTGAATAAATCCCTCTTCAATAGCTGCTACACTGCCTCCCATTGCATCAATAACTTCTATCAGTTCCCATGCTGCTCTTTCTACCTCGGCAGTAAGGCTCTCCACAAAGTAACTTCCTGCGAGAGGATCTGCACAGTCTGCTGCTCCACTTTCAAAAGCCACGATCTGTTGTGTACGTAATGCAATTTTCGCTGCATCTTCAGTTGGCAAACTAAGCGCTTCATCATACCCGTTAGTATGCAGTGATTGTGTGCCACCCAAAACTGCGGCCAGCGTTTGAATGGTAACCCTGCTGATATTATTCAGTGGCTGTTGTGCTGTTAAGGTGCTGCCACCTGTTTGTGTATGAAAGCGCAGCATCATCGCTTTTTCGTCTGTAGCGCCCAGGTCTTTCATGATAGTTGCCCACATTCTCCTGGCCGCCCGGAACTTAGCCACTTCTTCAAATAAATTGTTGTGTGCATTAAAGAAAAAGGAAAGACGTTTTCCAAACACATCAATGTTGAGCCCTTTTTCCAGTGCAGCTTTAACATATGCTTTTCCATTGCTCAGCGTAAATGCGATCTCCTGTACTGCAGTACTGCCCGCTTCCCTGATATGATAACCTGAAATTGAAATGGTATTCCATTTTGGCACTTCTTTACTGCACCATTCAAAAATATCAGTAATGATACGCATAGAAGGTTTGGGAGGATAGATATAGGTTCCCCTGGCAGCATATTCCTTTAAAATATCATTTTGAATTGTACCTGTTATCTTTTTAAGATCGGCTCCCTGTTTTTTTGCCAATGCAACATAAAATGCCAGCAGTATAAACCCGGTGGCATTTATCGTCATCGATGTGGAAACATCTTCCAGCTTTATGCCTTCAAATAATTTTTCGATATCCTCCAGGCTGTCGATGGCTACACCAACTTTTCCAACTTCACCATCAGCAAGTGGGTGGTCGCTGTCATAACCGATCTGGGTTGGGAGATCAAATGCCACACTTAATCCATTTACGCCGTTGTTTAATAAATAATGATAACGCTTGTTACTTTCTTCAGCCGTGGAAAAACCGGCGTATTGCCGCATCGTCCATAATTTGCCCCGATACATTGATGATTGAACACCCCTCGTAAAAGGGAATTCGCCGGGAAGTGATGGATCAGCTTTACCTGGGTCTGCAGAAGTATACACTTCTTTTATTACAATTTCCGAGTCGGTAGTTATTTCTTTTGCTGGCATAATCGATGTGTTATTGCAGGCTAAATATTAATGATTTTTTAAGCCATTACTCTTTTGGCTTCGTATTGCAAAGCATCAAGCACAATGGTATTCAGTTCGGCATTATCAGTCATACTGTATTCCAGTATTCGTTTACTAAGGTCCATGGCGATAGCTTCATGGGGAAGGGTAGTAGCCAACTGGTTTATTATATAGATGTTCTGGTCTTTAAGCCGTGTGATAGCATTCCAAACTTCAGGACTTACATATATCTGCTGACTGATATTATAGTCGTATTCAGTCTTAATCATTTCTACCAGGGAAATATGCAAGCTGTGTGCACTCATTTGCATTGAATCTATGCGGCTGATCAGGTTTTTCAATCCAACTCTTTCAGAAAAAATAGTAAGCCTTTCCAGCGCCTGTAACCTCAATTTAATACCTTCATTGTTGATATCCAGCCTTTCTTTAATAAGATCCTTCATAGCCCTGAATTCGAATAATAATAAACCAATTATTACAAAATAGACCAGCATTACCGCTACCTCTACGTACTGAAAATTAAAAGCTAACAACTTCATTTTGATTATTTAGCTGCAAAAATAAACAAGATGAGGCAACAAATTCCTGCTTTCGCAAATAGCTGTCAAATAAGGTTTTGAATTAAAGAGTAAATTTGCATAAATGAATTTTTATGGAAACAACTACAAAGGCCCCGGTAATTTTCACTTCATCGGCTGTAACAGAAATAAAAAGGCTGATTGCCGCAGATGGTTTTAATAACGAAAAGCAATTAAGGGTTGGCGTTAAAGGCGGTGGCTGTAGCGGAATGACCTACGTGTTGGATTTTGATTTTAAGAAAGAAAATGACGAAGTTTTTGAAATAGATGGCATTTCCTGCATCATAGACAAATCGCATGGCATATACCTGATAGGGATGGAAGTTAACTGGGAAGGAGGATTAAACTCCAGGGGATTTACTTTTAAAAACCCGAATGCAAGTGCTACTTGTGGATGTGGAACGAGCTTCGCAGTATAAGGGAAGGGAGGTTTGAGGTTGAAGGTTTAATGGTTTAATGGTTTAAGGTTTAAAAGGTTTAAAAGGTTGAAGGTTTAAAGGTTTAAGGTTTAAAGGGTTTAAGGTTTAAATGGTTTAATGTTTTTTATTTGACGAGGGTTGTGAAGGCATGATGTTCTTTTAGTACAAAATAATGATCAAAGTAATAAGGTAAATATAAAAGCCTCATCTTTTCGGATGAGGCTTTTATATTTCAGTTATAATGTTAAGCTTACAATGCTGGTGCTTTTTCGGTAGCCTTATCTGCTACGGGCAGTGCATCAGCTGCACCCAATGGTTTGTCTTTTGCAAAATCCACCAGGATAGGAGCTCCTACAAAAATAGAAGAATAAGTACCGGTTACCACACCAATTAACATCGCAAATGCAAATCCACGGGTTACTTCACCACCAAAGATGAAGAGGATCAACAATACGAGGAATACGGTCATAGACGTCATAATTGTACGGCTAAGTGTATCGTTGATGGCTCTGTTTATGATAGTACTTTTAGTGGCACCTTTCATGTCTCTGCTATACTCACGGATTCTGTCGAACACGATTACCGTATCATTCATAGAGAAACCGATCACCGTTAAAATCGCTGCAATAAAATGCTGATCAATTTCCAGCGGAAAAGGTACAATATCTTTAAAGAAAGAGAATACCGCCAGTGTAACCAACACGTCATGCAATAGAGTAAGAATCGTTCCTGCAGAATATCTCCAGTCGCGGAAGCGCACAAATATATACAGGAAGATGATAAGCATCGCAAAGATAGTAGCCCGCACGGCACCCCTTTTCAGGTCATCAGAAATACTAGGCTGAACAACTGTTCTGCTCTGGATGTAATCTTTATCAAACTGTGCGTATGTGAGATTGTCCGGCAAAACTTTTTTCAAACCTTCATATAATTTCACCTGTACAGCGCTGTCGGCATCGTCTACACCTTTCAGGTAGGCTGTGGTAATATTCAGTTGACGTTGGTCTTTACCTACGGTTTTTAACGTAATGTTATCTCCGGCAAGAGCGGCTTTAAGATCGTCTCTCAAAGCATCGTTACCTTCTATCTTTTTATCAAAAGCGATGGTGTAACTACGGCCTCCTTTAAATTCCACTCCCTGGTGAAAACCATAGAAGAATGAGCCGATACCTGCCAGTAATACAAAACCTGAGATCACATAAGCAACCTTTCTGTATTCAATAAATTTAAAACTGGCATGTTTGAATATTCGTTTAGAAATTCCTGTAAAATAATTGAAGTGACGGTTCTTTTTAGTCCAAACATCAGTGATCAGTCTTGAAACCAGGATACCACAGAACAATGATAATAAGATACCGATTATCTGCGTGGTAGCGAAGCCTAACACAGGTCCCAATCCAAAGTACACCAGGATAATGGCTGTAAGTAACGAAGTAACGTGCGCATCTATTACGGGCGCCAAAGAACGGCGGTAACCGTCATTTACAGCCTGCTGGTAACTTTTACCTTTGGTAAGTTCTTCCTTTATCCTTTCAAAAATAATTACATTGGTATCTACTGCGAGCCCGATCGTTAACACAAGGCCGGCAATACCAGCAGCAGTAAGCGTAAAGCCCATAGCCGTTAATACTCCAATGGTGAAAAGCAGGTTTAGGATCAGGGCAATATTGGCCACCCATCCACCTGTATTATAATATACCAGCATCAGGATAAAGATCACTGCAAATGAGATAGCAAACGCCATCGCACCACCTTTAACAGCTTCTGCTCCTAAAGTTGGTCCAACAACTGTTCCTGCCACAATTTTTGCCGGCGCATCCAGTTTGCCGGATTTTAATATGTTGGCAAGATCCTGCGCTTCTTCAACAGTAAAGCTACCAGAGATCTCAGAATTTCCACCTTCAATGGCGCCATTTACATTTGGAGCACTATACACAATATCATCCAATGAAATTGCGATAGGGCGGTTTACATTTTTACCAGTTAACCTTGCCCATATTTTGCTTCCGGTTGGCGTCATCTGCATTTTAATTGCAGGACGGCCCATCTCATCAAAATCCTGTTTAGCTTCGTCTACGCTTTCACCTTCCAGTGGTGCTTTTTCAGAACCGGTTACAGTTTTAATAGCGTATAATGGGAAAAACCGCATGTTTCCTTTTGCAGCTTTCTCTTCAATTCCAAAAAGGAATTTCAGGTTGGCAGGCAACACACTTTTTATTGCATCATTGTTTATATAACTGAAAAATAAACTGGTATCTTTTAAAGCAACGTTACCCAGGGCAGCAGGAATAAACTGCTTACCGCTGGCATCTGTTTGCGGACTGTTTACATTGATAACCTTTAAGAAAGGATTCTCGTTTTGTTTGTTTTTGGTAGTATCAGCTAATGCTGCAGAATCCGTACTGCTGGTTCCGTTAAGGAAATTCTGAAGATTTTTATCTGCGGCAAGTAAAGATTTGTCCAGTTCATCTATCCTGTACACTTCCCAGAATTGCAGGTTAGCAGATGACTGCAGGAACTTACGTACCCTATCTGCATCAGTGATACCGGCAAGTTCTACGTTGATTACGCCTTTATTTTCATCCAGGTTGATACTTGGAGAAGCAACTCCGAATTTATCAATACGCTTTACAAGTATCTTGTAAGTTTGGTTGATAGCATCTTTTGAGATTGTTCTTATCTTTTTGGCAACAGCATCATCGCTGTCACCAATTTTAATATCTTTTCCAGGCCCTGCAAAAAGTGACGATAATTTTCCGCTACCATTTGATTTGGTATACGCTTCAGTGAATAAAGTAATATAGTCTGATTCACTTTCGGTTTTCTGCTGATTGGCAGTGCTCAATGCCTTTAACAATGAAGTATCTTTAGAGTTATTGCTCAGCGATTTCAATAAACCCTGGAGGCTTACATCCATCGTTAAACTAATACCTCCCTGCAGATCAAGGCCAAGGTTCAACTCATTTTCTTTACACTTTTGGTAAGTAGTTCCCACAATCGGGTAGATCTCTTTGTCCCTCGTGCTATCAAGAATGTGTTGTGTTTGCGCCTCAATAGCGGCTTTCTTTTCATCAGGAGACATACCGGCAGTTTTGGCTTTCACCATGCGTTCTGCCTGTGTTCTCACAGTACTTTCGTAATTGCGAACCACCCAGGTATACGAAAGTTCCCAGATCGAGATAAGAATCAAAGCAATGGTAAAAAACCAGACTAAACCTTTCAGTTTCATGTTAATGTGCTTTTATTAGCTAAGTAGTTAATTTTTTAAGAGTGTGCAAAGATAGGGGAAAAAGCGATTGAAGATAGATGACGGTTATTTTTAGAATTTAACCCAAATTGCAGGCAAATGATCAATATGAATTTAGGGAAGAAAAAGTGGGGGATAATAACATTCGCGGTTTTTGTTATGGTTTTGGTTTTTGATACCGCAACGTCGCAAGTGAAGGCTCCCGCGAGTATAAGTTCATCAAATTTAAGATCAACTGATAAGGAAGATGAATGGTTTGAAAGCCTCTTCAAAAGCTATCCGGGCAAATTCGACAGCCTGCTTGCCAACCGCCAAAAGTATAACCTACAGATAATTTATACACAGATAAACAGGGGTGCCAACGGTTTCCCATTGTTCCAGGACCATTTTTTTAACCGTAAAAATGCCCGGTATTTTTACCCGGCTTCCTCCATCAACATTGCTGTTGCTTTACTTGCACTTCAAAAATTGAAGGAAAAAGGGCTCTCCATGGATCTTACGATGATCACAGAAGCTGGCTATCCCGGTCAAACGGCGCAGTATAACGATCCTAATTCAATTGATGGCAGGCCAACGGTTGCGCAGTATATTAAGCAACTTTTGCTGGTAAATGATAATAACGCATTTAACCGGCTGTATGAATTTCTGGGCCAGGACTATATTAATAGCGAACTAACTGCAAAAGGGTATAAGTCTGCCCGTATTGTAAACAGGCTGGGTATATCGCTAAATGAAGAAGAAAACCGCCATACTAACCCGGTTAGCTTTTTTGACGATGCAAAAAAACTGGTTTATTTCCAGCCGGCGCAGGTGAGTAGCCTCGTCATTAACAAGGGAATAGATCTGGTGGGAAAAAGCTATTATAAGGATAGCGTATTGATAAATAACCCGATGGATTTTTCGGACAAAAACCGGATCAGCCTGGAAGACCTGCAAAAATTAATGATTGGTATCGTTTTTCCGGAGAAAGTAAAAGTGGCTGAGCAGTTTAAGATCGGTACGGAAGACCGGAAGTTTCTGTTAAAATATATGTCGCAATTACCGCGGGAATCAGTTTTCCCATCTTACGACAGCAGCTTTTATGATGCCTACAGAAAGTTCATTTTCTTCGGTGGAGAAAAAGGTTCCATTCCCCAACAGTTCCGAGTATTTAACCAGTCGGGGATTGCGTTTGGACAACTTACCGAAGTGGCTTATTTTGTTGATAAGGAAAAGAGAATTGAATTTATTGTAGCCGCTACTATCAACTGTAATAGTAATGAGATAATAAATGATAACTGGTACGAATGCAGTAAAGTTGGATTGCCGTTCATGAAAGACCTGGGCAATATTTTATATGATTTGGAATTGAAGCGAAAACGGAATTATTTGCCCGATCTCTCTGGCATATTTTTCACCTACGATAAATAAACTATTTTTGCCCGGTTACTCAAAAATGCTATATGATATTATCTTCTCTTTTGAGCCGCTTTAATGAACCAGAAACATTGAAGATGGCAAAACTTGGCCGTGAATTAAGAGCCAACGGAATAGACCTAACCGATCTTAGCCTGGGAGAACCCGATTTTGATACACCCCATCACATTAAAGACGCAGCAAAAAAGGCGATAGATGAAAATTACAGCCATTACACACCGGTAGCAGGTTTTCTTGAGCTGAGGCAGGCCGTGTGCACTAAACTTAAAAGGGACAATGATCTTGATTATACGCCCGAACAGATCGTAGTAAGTACCGGTGCCAAGCAAAGTATCGCCAATACTGTATTAGCTATTGTAGATAAAGATGATGAAGTGATTATACCAACACCTTACTGGGTTACTTATAGTGAAATAGTTAAACTTGCCGGAGGGAAACCGGTATTGGTAAAAACTACGATGGAGCATGGGTTTAAGATCTCAGCTGACCAGCTGGAAGCCGCCATAACACCCCATACAAAATTGTTCATGTTTTCTTCGCCCTGTAATCCTACAGGAGCTTTATACAGCAAAGCAGAGTTGGGTGCATTGGCCGAGGTTTTTAAATTACATGCCGGAATTTATATCATGAGCGACGAGATTTATGAACACATCAATTTTACCGGTAATCATGAAAGTATTGCTCAGTTTGACTT
>JANOCC010000085.1:0-2621 GCA_031411955.1 Ferruginibacter sp. | reverse complement strand
CAACATTAGCTCCGGGCAATCTTCCACTTTAAAAGAAGCACTAAAAAATTATATTGAAGCATTAAATAATTTCAGAGAGGTGCAGGATATCGGTGGTATGGCTGATAGTTATCAACACCTGTCGGAAGTCAACATAAGATTGAAACGTTTTTTGGAAGCGCAGAAATATATTGACTCGGCATTGGGTATTGCAAAACAATTCCAGATCAAAGATAATTTAGTAAAGAGTTATCTGATACTGTCAAGACTTGATAGTGCACGGTACCGATACAATGCAGCCTATGACCATTATAAATTATACATCATTTATCGCGACAGTATTCTGCACGAAGAAAGTATTAGGCAATCTGAAGCTCACAAGGTGCAGTATGAGTTTGATAAAAAGGAAAGCCAGATCAAACTTCTTTCCACACAAAATAAATTACAAACGGCTTTAGCCGCTAAAGAAGGTGAGCGTAAGAATTTTGCTTTTACGGGAATTGGTGTTTTACTTCTTGCCGGCGGGTATGGATTTTATCGCTACAAGAAAAGAAAACAATTGCAAAGCAAACAAGCGCTAATGGATGAACGTCTCCGCATCAGCCGGGAACTGCATGACGAAGTGGGTGCTACACTTAGTGGCATCTCCATGTATAGCCACCTTACAAAAGAGCAATTGAAGACAGGGCAAACCGCTGAAGTTGAAAAATCACTGAGTGTTATGCAGCAAACCTCCGGGGAAATGGTAAACAAGCTGAATGATATTGTTTGGCTAATGAATCCTGAACAGGACAGCCTGCAAAAACTAGTAGAAAGATTAGAGGAATATGCAAGAGATATGGCTGCCATTAAGAACATGCAGGTAAGGATCACGGTGCCGGATAAATTAACCCAACTAAGTTTGCCCGTTGAGAGCCGTCGAAACATTTACCTGTTTTGCAAAGAAGCGATAAACAATGCGGTAAAATACAGTGGGGGAAATTTACTTGAACTAACAATAAAAGAAGTGGATGGAAAGCTTGAGTTTTCAGTCAGTGATAATGGAAAAGGCTTTGATACCCTGATGGTGAGACGAGGAAACGGGTTGGAGAATATGCAGAAAAGGGCGGATGAAATAGGAGCGAAGCTGGAACTTGTAACAAAACAGAATGAAGGTGTTTCTCTTTCGCTGCTGTGCCAAATCAAGTAAGGTATCAATGTCATACAAAATTTAGTGTCAAATTTTGCTCAAATTAGTTAAGATGAACCGGACAAACTTAATAGCGATTAATTTAAGTGTTTTGTTGATGTATACATTTGCAGCGTACACGCAAAGTAAAATAATTGATTCCCTCCAAAAGAATTTGCTAACTCAAAAAGAAGATACGGTAAAAGTAAACACCCTCAATGCCATTTCTTATGAATACAGGTATGCCAATATCGATAGCTCCCTTCGTTTTGCCAACCAGGCATTGGCGCTCGCAACAAAACTTAATTATCAAATGGGAATTGCTGATGCCAAAGTAAGACTAAGTATGCTATACGCCACCGTGGGAAAATATAATGAAGGTGTAATATCCGGCGAAGAGGCAACCGCGATGTACAACAAACTCCTTGCGTCCATACCGGTAAACGAAAAAGAGAGGCTTTTAAAAAAAATAGCCAACGCTTATAACGTAATTGCACATAACAGGTTGTCGCAGGGCAATTACCCGGAAGGACTAAAAAATTCTTTTCTTGCATTAAAGATAAGAGAAGAAATAGGAAGCAAAAAAGGTATTGCAGATTGTGAATTCAATATCGCGAATGCGTATTACGGCCAGCAAAACTATGCAGAGGCGATTAAGCATTATACTATTTCTTTGGCGTTAAGTAAAGAACTTGGAAATAAAGCCGATATGTCAACCGCTTATAGCGCCATTGGTTTCATGTATTTTGAGCAGGGCAATTATCCTGACGCGATAACTAATTATACCGCCTCACTAAGCCTTGCCGAAGAAGCAGGCGATAAATTTACACTGGCAGAAGTTTACAGTAACCTTGGGGCTATCGATAATAAACTTGGAAACTACACCCGGGCCTTAAAGTATGATTTCGATGCCCTTAGACTATTCGGGGAAATAGGAAATAGTGAGCAAATTTCTTTTATCTACAATTCCATAGCCGAAGTTTACCTAAATCAGAAAAAATACAACAATGCGGCTGAATACGTAAATAAGGCATTATCCTTCGCAAAAAGTATCGGCAAGCTGGACTATGTTAAACTCAGTTATCAAAACATGGCAGCGCTGGACAGCGCCCAGGGAAACTATAAAGACGCTCTCAAACATTACAAAATGTACATCGCTTACCGCGATAGTCTGGTTAATGATGAGAACACCAGGAAAATAGTGCAACAGCAGATGCAATATGATTTTGATAAAAAAGAGGATTCGTTGAAGCGGCAGCATTTGTTGACAGAAGCCAGGCTCGTTGCGCAAAAAAATCAACGCTATTTCTATTGGGGTGGGATTGTTATGCTTGCTGTACTTAGTTTCTTTGTGTTTCTCAATTTCCGCAACCAGAAACGGATAAATCGACTGGCCGCTGAAGCGCATAAAAGGCAAAGGGCCGATATGGAATTGCAGCACCTGAACGCAGTAATGCAGGAACGTCTGCGCATT
>JANOCC010000084.1:0-25750 GCA_031411955.1 Ferruginibacter sp. | reverse complement strand
CCGATTTTTTTTGCAATAGTAAAATCCAACGGGCTGTTTTTAACAGCAGCGATACTTCCGGTCGGGATCAGACCGGCGTTTACCGGTGTGTATGTATCGGCGGCTATTTTCAGTTCATGATCAATGATCGGGGTATCCATATTTCCTGAAAGGTTAAAATAGCCATGGCTGGTTAAATTAACCGGTGTAGGTTTATCGGTGCTGGCTGTATAATTGATGGTTAATGCGTTCTCCTCATTAAGAGTATAGATAACCGTTACCTGTAAATTTCCGGGAAATCCTTCTTCTCCATCCCTGCTAAAATAAGTTGCAACAAGGCTGTTATCCGCTTCTCGTTTTTCAATTTTCCACCAGGCTTTATCAAATCCCTGCATTCCTCCATGAAGGCTGTTGTTACCGTTGTTGCGGGCGAGGGTATAAGTTTGGCCATTTATTTTGAAACTACCGGCAGCAATGCGGTTACAATATCTTCCAACAATACAACAGATATATTGTGCTCTGTTTTGCAAATATTCATCCAACGTTTTAAAGCCGTTTACTACATTAGCAAATTGTTGCTGCTTATCTGCAGTAATGATCTTTGTAATGGTAGCGCCGTAGTTTATCACAGCAACCTGCATCCCATTTTTATTTTGCAAAGTATATTCAGTTACCTGGTTGCCTTTGTAAGTTCCAAACGGCCTTTCTGAAATTGTTATATTCATATAGCTACCGGTTTTTCTTTATGCTAATTGCAAATTTGTTCTAAATTATTTGTTTATGTTGGCGTGCATTTCTAAACTTTACTTTTATTTTCAAATTTAAATTTCGTTTTTTTAAATCTCATTTTGCTGTTTTTTACCAAAACAGACTGTACAGCGCTACCAAAATGCCACAAATGATCAAAGCGCCAACGGTAAAAGAACTATCAACTTTAAACATCGTTTTGTCTACTTCCAGGCTATGAACCTTAATACCCTTGCGGTTATCGATACCACTAATTACGAACATTCCGATAAGGCAGATAATAAATACAAACAACATCCTGTCCATAAACGGAATTTCAAATACCCCGGAAGCATTTGCTTTTGAAAAACCCGTACTGGCTAAAAAAGACAGGTCCATCATACCAGGCAGAAATTTAAAGATCACTGAGAATATAAACCCTCCGATGATAGCAAATAATGCTGCGTTGGAGGTAGTCTTTTTCCAAAAGAAACCAAGAATGAACATTGCAAAAATACCAGGAGAGAAGAAACCAGTGTATTCCTGTATATATTGAAAGCCTTGTTTGCCTTCACCCATCAGGCTTTCTCCCAACCCTAGTGACAGAATGATTGCCAATATCATTGAAATTACGACCGTTAATTTACCGATGCCCACTAGTTTTTTATCATCAGCATTTTTGTTGATGGCTTTTTTGTAAATATCGAGAGAAAATATAGTAGCGATGCTGTTTGCTTTGCCCGCCAGTGAAGCAACGATGGCGGCAGTGAGGGCTGCAAAAGCAAGTCCTTTTAAACCAACCGGCAGTAAATTAAGTAAAGAAGGATAGGCTTTATTTACATCAACTATTCCACCTGAATCGAGCATTTCGGTTTGAAACATCCCATCGCGGTATAAAACGAATGCAGCAATTCCGGGTAGCACAACAATAACAGGCATCAGTAATTTTAAAAACGCAGCAAACAGCAATCCTTTACGGGCAGTTGGCAAACTTGCACCCAGTGCCCGTTGTGTGATGTACTGATTGCATCCCCAATAGTTCAGGTTGGCAATCCACATTCCTCCCAGTAGCACAGACAAGCCAGGCAGGTCCATATAATTATCATTTTCTTTACTAAATATCATATGAAAATGATCATTGGCATTTGTAGTAAGTAATTTAAATCCGTTTAGCAACCCGGTTTGTCCGGATCTTTCAGCTACCAGGTTTAATGCGATATAGGTAGCAACCAGTCCCCCTAATACTAAAAAGAATACCTGTATCACATCAGTATAACCGATCACCTTCATGCCACCCAATGTTATTATTACAGCAAATACCGCCAGTAAACCAATACACAAATGGATGTTTAAACCGGAAATGCCATGAATGGCCAAAGCGCCAAGATAAAGGATAGACATTAGGTTTACTACAATATATAATAACAACCAGAATACGGCCATAATAATGGCGACTGTACCATTATACCGCTGGTGCAGGAATTGCGGCATTGTGTAAATCTTATTTTTTAGATACACCGGAATAAAAAATATCGCAACAATAATAAGTGTAGCGGCCGACATCCACTCGTAGGACGCTATGGCGAGGCCCATTTTAAAACCACTTCCGCTCATGCCGATAAATTGTTCTGCAGAAATATTGGATGCGATCAACGATGCACCGATAGCCCACCAGGTAAGCGATCCTTCTGCCAGAAAATAATCATGGGAAGCGTTCACAATTTTTTTATTTTTTCTTGTGTACACCCAATATCCATAACCAGCTACAATAATAAAATAGAATAGAAATACCAGATAGTCGTTGGTTGTTAAGGCACTCATAATGGCAATTATTTTAATTGATTGTAATTGGTTTTCTGTAAACTACTTTTATATTAATCAGGTATTCATTGCCGGTATGGAAACTGCAGAAGTACCGTTTTCGATCACGGCGATGTAAGATGAAAGAGATAATTGCATTTTCTGCTCATACGCCACACTTACTTTTTTTATCAAAATATCAATTGCATCTTCTTTCACAATATTAATGGTACAGCCTCCAAAGCCACCTCCCATCATCCTGGCGCCTGCTACATCAGGATTGTTTTTAACCGCATCTACCAGAAAATCAAGTTCTTTGCAACTAACGTTGTATTCGTTGCTAAGGCCATCGTGTGCTGCAAACATTTTTTGCCCAAGGGCGCTGATATTTCCCGATTGAAGATCGTTACAGGCTGCCAATAAGCGATCGTTTTCTTCTATTACAAATTTTGCCCGTTGATAAACAAGTGGATCGATGCCTCTTTTGTACTTCTCCAGCATCGTATGATTTACATCCCGCAAACTTTTAATTGATGGATGATACTGTTGAATGATATGAACGGCTTCTTCACATTGTTTCCTCCTGATATTATATTCTGACGATGCCAGGTTATGTTTTACATTGCTGTTAAATAAAACGATTTTATATCCATCCGGTTTAAAAGGAATGTATTCATATTCCAGGCTACGGCAATCAAGCTTTATCACATGGTCTTTTTTACCAAGCATGCTGGCAAACTGGTCCATGATGCCACAATTAACGCCGGCGAATACATGCTCAGCTTTCTGAGCTAATTGTAACATTTTTATCTTATCAAGATTCAATGTAAATATTTCATTTAGCGCAAAAATTGTAGCACACTCCACAGCCGCTGAAGAGGATAGGCCAGCGCCGATGGGAATATCTCCATCTATCATTAAATTAAATCCGCCCAACTCGCAACCGTTTTTTTGTAATTGATCTACTACGCCTAAAATATAGTTAGCCCATTGGGTGGTTGATTTTACTATCTCAGGTAATTTCGCTGTAAAAGTTTCCTTGTAATCGGCAGCATACAGATTTATAGTATTATCTATTCGTTTACTTACTGCAACATAAATGTATTTATCTATTGAACCAGGCAATACAAATCCTTCATTATAATCGGTATGTTCACCAATAATATTTACTCTTCCGGGAGATTTAAAAATAGATGGCTGATCCTGGAATCGAAGTATGAATGCTTCTGTTAATTGTTGTATCATAAAAAAATAGAATGATGTGTAATGATTTACTTACTGAATTAAATGTTACTGCTCATCTGGATAGATATTTCCTGCTTATCTCATCATACATTAAAAGTTTATCATTGGCTTTGTCATCTTTATCAAAGAATTGGTCCCAGGTGCTAAGTGGTTCCCAAATGCAGGAACCTTTTCCTCTTCCGTTTGCAACATTGAACCCGATGTCATTAACTTCCTTTTTCAGGTGAGAATATTCTACAACGATCACATCCTTGTTGTATTTTTTTGACAGGTCGTCCAGGTTGTATTCCAGGTCGGCAAGCGTATTATGCCATTTTGGATAGTACGATAGTCCTATCACATCAAATTGAAGCCCACGCAGGATCATATTGTCAAGGAAGAAACGGCTTTCATCATTTTGACCACCTAAAGCCACATGCAGCATAATGCTGGTAGAAGCTGATACGGACTTGACAGCCTGGATACCCGCGAAAATTAGTTGCGAGAGGCTATCCAGGTTATTTATCTCACCGTGTGGCCAGATCATACCATGGTTTATTTCGTTGCCCACCTGGACCATATCCGGCGATGTGTTCTGATTTTTTAATACCATCATCACCGTCTTCGTGTAGTCGTACACGGCAGTTTTTAATTCGGTGATTGATTTTCCCCGCCATGCTGCCGGCATATATTGTTGTTGTGGATCTGCCCAGTAATCGCTATAGTGAAAGTTCAGCAATAATTTCATTCCTGCAGCTTTTACTCTTTTTGCCATTTGTTTTGTATGTTCCAGGTCGCAGAATCCTTTACCGGGAGAATAGCCGCTATCTCTTGCCGGATCGTTAAAAATGCGAAGACGCACATAGTTCATTCCGTGTGCCTTTAAAATATTCATCACATCTTTTTGTTTACCATCGGTGTCATAAAATTTCATCCCTTTTTCTTCCAGTTCGGGAAGAAATGAAATATCCGCACCCAGCATTTTATCTACAGGTGTTGGTTTGTAAGGTAAAACAGGAAAATTATTCTGGCTTGCTTTTACATGATGAGCTACTCCTGGTTGAATGGTTAGGATATCGGTAGCAGCTTTATAAAGGCTGTCGGTTGTTGCTTCAATATGGATCATGCTCCTGCTGTTTCCCGATTGTACGATCAACTGGCATTTGCCATTGAATAAATGCCGTTGAGCAGTAGTATCAAAATATTTATCTCGTTCATGACTACTTGGGTCGCCGTTTCCAACGCCAATAATTCTGCCATCACCTTTTAAAGAAAAATTTATCAGGTTATTTGCATCCGGAATTTCACGTCCATTGCGGTCAATTACCGAAATATTTATCACCGTAGCATCTTTACCATCTGCCAGCATGGTAGTTTTATATGGACTTATCACAACCTCAAAGGGCATTCCCGTAGTTTCTATTTTGGTTGTGATTTTTTTGCCCTTCTTATTTGCTATCGCTTCCAATGTGCCTGGTTCATAATTTACCTTCCATTGCAAATGGCCATTGCGGGGCATAATTTTTTTTCCAAGGCTTTTTCCGTTTAAAAATAATTCCACATCATCAGCATTGCTGTTAACCCAAACATCAATTGGTTCTCCTTCCTTTCCTTTCCAATTCCAATGAGGAGAGATATGAAGTACGTCCTTATCCGTCCACCAGGATTGATAATAATAGTAGATGTTTTTCGGAAAGCCACATACATCCATGATACCAAAATGCGAATTGATATTGGGCCATTTAAAAGGTGTTGGTTCACCACGATAATCCAGTCCGGTCCAAACAAAACCACCTAACCAAAAATCATTTGGGGCAGCTAATTTCCACCAGGTTTCTGCTGTACTTGCCCACCAGGGAGCAGTAATGTCCTGGTCTGGTAAATAGCCTATAATAGAATCATTCGTGTACTGCCCACGGGTAGTTACCGTACTGCCCATTTCAGTACCAATGATTGGTTGAGCAGGATGGTCGCGATGATAATCAGCCACGGCAAACTGCCTGTAATTGAAACTTCTTACGGGAATAACTTCATTTATGCCGGCGAAATTGTTTCCCATATCTGCCGCATAGGTGCTAACTCTGGTAGGATCAAGTTCGGCCTGTTTTGCCAACAAAGAGGAAGCGATCCTTTTTCCATAACTATTGCCTTGAACCCAACCTTCTTCATTTCCTATCGACCACATAAAAACGCTTGCACGGCTGCGATCACGTTTAATTAACCATTCAAGGTCTGCCATATATTGAGGGCTGCTATTTAACAACCTGTTTTCATCCATTACAAGCATACCCAGGCTATCGCAGGCATCCAATAATTCCGGGGTTGGTGGATGATGGCTTGTGCGGTAAGCATTGGAACCCATTTGTTTCAAAAGAAAGATCCTGTAATACTGCAGGTAATCGGGCAACGCAGTTCCCAGGCCTGCGTGGTCCTGGTGGTTGTTTGTTCCCTTAATTTTAATATGCTGCCCGTTCAGGAATAAGCCTTTATTGGTAACCGTTATGGTGCGTATTCCAAACTTTTGCGTATAAGTATCAATTACGTTTCCGCCATACTTTATAACAGGAGTTACCCTGTACAGGTAAGGATCATCCAGGTTCCAAAGCCTTGGCATCTCAACAGTAATTTTTTGCCTGTTGATTTTTTTTTCATTCAGGTTCAGCTTTAAAGACTGTTCCGCAGTTTTTGCGATCATATTACCTTCGCGGTCTGTAATTATTGCCGACACTGTTATTGCTGCTGAAGATTCGGATTCATTTACAACGGTGGTTTCAATTTGTACGATCGCGTTTTTGCCTTCCATTGTTGTGTGCACAAAAACCGGGTGTTCATCAAGATGCACTTTAGCATATTGGTTTAACCAGGTGTGGCGGTATATGCCGGCACCTTCATAAAACCAGCCTTCATACTGGGTGGCATCAACTCTTACAACAAGTATGTTTTCCTTGCCGTAATTGAGGTAATCACTTACATCGTAACTGACACCTGCATAACCACTTTTATTGTTGCCGAGGTAAAATCCGTTTAGCCAAAAACCGGCATCGCGAAATACGCCGTCAAATTGAAGTTGCGTTCTTAGGAGTGAATCGGTAGCAGGAATAGTGAAACGCTTCCTGTACCATCCGATACTAGTTTCAGGATAAGCGCCACCAACGGGTTTGTAGCCGTGCGATTGTATATCAAAATTAGGTGAATTCTCAAAAGGTAATTCAACTGCCCAATCGTGGGGGAGTGATAAGCTGCGCCATGAGCTGTCGTTAAATTTTGAATCAATAGCTGTTAAAGGTGCTGCACCCGTTTTTGAAAAAATTGTAGCAAGGCTATAGTTAAAATCTTTTGATGGGTCGTTTGCATTACCAAAATAAAATTTCCAGTCTGAATCAAAATTCACTTTTTTCCTTAATTGAGCTTTACTGCAAATGGTGGAAAGAGAAAGTACCGTACACAAAAAAAAGAGAAAATTTATTTTTTTCATATAGCCATTTTATAAGCTGAACAACTTCAGTTTTAGGGAGTTGTTCAGTTGATTTAGGAAGTTAATTTTTCTATCAATGATGTTAATATGCAGTAAAGCAAAAATTGCCTTGATATTTTTTACCTGAAAGCATCTAAAGCCTCTGTTGGCTTACCAGTATTGTCAAATGCTCCCAGCGTATATCCCACCCAGTTATTATAGGCTTCAGGTTCCCAGTAAAACACACCTAAACCTTTGTTGCCCGGAAGTGATCTTGTTTTGGTAATGATGTCGCTTATAAATGCTTTGCACGCTGCCGGTTGGTCCCAACTCATGCCAACTTCACAGATCATGATCTCTTTGTTATACCTGGTGATCATGTCATTCATGTTGGCCAGGCACTGGATGTTAAGGTTCGACCAATTGGAAACCGTTGGGTATAGCGACATACCGATTATATCCCATTTGGCGCCATTGGCACTTAAACCACCAAATAGCCACCGGTACAAGCTATTATCGTATCCATTTGAAATATGTACAATTACCTTACTGGAAGGGCTAACTGCTTTTACAGCATCATAGCCGGCATTTATTAGCCGGGCAAAATTGGCCATATTGGTAGATGCTTTTCCTTCCGGCCAAAGCAAACCGTCGTTGGTTTCATTGCCAACTGCAACCCAGGCCGGAAGTATACCGTTTTGTTTCAGCAGATCCATTACAGCTGTTGTATGTTGAGACACTGCCAATACCAGAGCGGTAATATCCATTGTAGCCCAGGCAACTGGTTTTACTTGATGCCCAGGGTCTGCCCATACATCACTGTAATGAAAATCGATCATTATTTTCATGCCCAGGCTTTTTGCTCTCAAGGCTTTAGCTAATACGTCGGTAGCATTGCACCATCCATCAGTAGGATTAACCCAAACCCTTAAACGAATTGAATTCATTCCAGCATTTTTCAGTAGTAGCATACATTCCTGCTCGGCACCAGTATTGTTATAGAATTTAATCCCATTACTTTCCATTTGTGTAAGCCAGCTTACATCGGCTCCTTTTGCAAAGAAAGTTGCTGTTGAAGGCGTTGGCACCGGAGCAGGATTTACTATAGTGTCTGTTGCAGCCGGTGCTTTTTTGCAGGCAGGAAGCGTGCAAACAAGCAGGCATTGAAAAATAAATTGAATAATTTTCACCATGGTATTTTATAGTATAATTTAATGCTGCTAAAGCACTTTAAAATGTTAGTTGTTATTTCAAATTTTGCTAGTTACTATCGGCCCTCGTTTTAAAGACGATTCTCTAAAGACCGGAATTGGTTCCAGTATTTTTTTCTGAAATCCTTTCTTTGCACTTCCTTTATTCTCAATCAGCTGTAACATCATCGCAAAAGCTTCCTTTCCCATTGTTACCGTTTGTTGATCAATGGTAGAAAGGGAAGGAGAGATGTGTTCACCAAAATTTTCGTTGGCAAAACCGATAACACCAAATTCCTTTGGTATATCAACGTTCCGTTCTTTTAATTCCTTAATGGCTCCCAATGCTGTAAAATCCTCTACCGCAAATACTGCGTCCGGCTTGTTTTTAAGTGATAGAAAATAATTGATGGCTTTTCTTCCTGCAGCAATTGAAACATCCCCGGCAAAAACCAATTGCTTATCATATTTGATACCTGCTTTTTTAAGAGCGTCTTTGTAGCCTTCCAGCCTTGCTTTAAAAATATTAATATGTTGCGGTCCGGAAATATGGGCAATACCTGTGTAACCCTGTTCAATTAAATGGGTGGTTGCCAGGTAAGCGCCTTTATGATCATTGATGATCACTTCGTCTATTTTAAGTTCGTCGTTTGCACGGTCGAATAAAACGATAGGAGTTTTTGTTTGTTTGGCTGCCAGGAAATGCTCGTGTTTATTTGCTTCCTTTGCCATGGATACCATGATGCCATCTACTCTTGCATTTAAAAATGTTTCGATCCCTTTTTGCTCATGCAGCCAGGATTCATTTGATTGATAGATCAATACATTATATCCGTTTTCATTGGCCATGCTTTCAATGCCATGTACAACCGATCCAAAAAAATTGATCTCGGCACTTGGTATTATAACACCTATAAGGCCTGTTTGTCCCGACCTGAGTGAAGATGCGATCGTATTACGCCTGTAATTTAATTGCGCTGCCACCCTTAGTACATTCTCTTTTGTTTTTACACTGATGGCAGGGTGATTATTAAGTGCACGGGAAACTGTGCCTGAAGTGGTATTCAGCTTCTTAGCTATGTCAGCAATCGTTATTGTAAGGCTCAATTTGTGCAATCGTTTGCATAAAAGTATTAAATTATTTGAAAAGAAGAAAAATATTTTTTATCCGGAACTTGTAGTGGTTCAAAACTGTAGTTATTAAATATCACCAGATATTTTCAGAGTTAAATTTTACCGCGATTGTCATCCTGATGTCAGCCTGAGCCTGTCGAAGGTGGATTAGAAGTATTATTTTCAGAAAGTTATTTTAAGAATTGCGGTTTTACAAAAGGCATTATTACAGCCCCACTTCTACGAGTTTAGCCTGACAATAGTAATGATCGATACGTATAATTATAAGCGCCTTCTACAACGGTTCGACTGGCGCGGTTAAACTTAACAGTTGTACAACAACAAATTAATCCATTCCTATTTTTACTGCGGAATGATACTGATTGCAAATCCGCCGCCAGGAGCCAGCGGGATATTGAGCTCGGTATTTTTATCAATGATCTTTTTTTCTATTGTATAGGCTTCGGGATTTGATTTCCAATCTGCATTTGATGCATCCCGATAAATAGTTACGGTATATTTTTTACCGGCATCTAAAAAATCACATTTAAAAACAGATTTTCTTGCCTGTTCATCTGTGATGCCGCCAACAAACCAATTGCCTTTACCTTTTTCTTTTCTTGCAATGGTAATATAATCGCCGGGTTCTGCTTCCAGAATTTTTGTATCATCCCAATCCACGGCTACGTCTTCAATAAATTTAAATGCATCCAGGTGTTTGTTATAATTTTCCGGAAGGTCAGCAGCCATTTGTAAAGGGCTGTACATGGTAACATAAAGTGCCAGTTGTTTGCAGAGAGTGGTATGTACCTGGTTCTTGCTGGATGTATCAAATTGGTTTAATTTAATGTGAAAAATGCCCGGCGTATAATCCATTGGCCCACCCATTAACCTGGTAAAAGGTAAAATGGTTTCATGCTCGGGGTTATTGCCTTTACTCCATGCATTAAACTCATTTCCTCTTGCTGCTTCGCAGGCAAGCCAGTTAGGGTAGGTGCGGTGTAACCCGGTTGGACGAACAGGTTCATGTGCATCCAGCATGATCTTATAACCAGTCATTTTGCTGATCACTCTTACATAATGGTTTACCATCCACTGGCCATCATGGTGTTCTCCTCTTGGAATAATGCGACCAACATAACCGGTTTTAACTGTATTCATATCATGATTCAGCATGTAACGATAAGCGGTATCCATAAACCTTTCATAATTTGACACAGAGCCAGATGTTTCATGGTGCATAATGATTTTAACTCCTTTTGATTTTGCATAAGCAGTTAATTCATCAATATCATAATCGGGATAGGGAGTAATGAAATCAAATACGTTTTCTTTCCAGTTGCCTGCCCAGTCTTCCCAACCAACATTCCAGCCTTCTACCAAAACTCCATCAATTTTATGAAGCGATGCAAAATCGATATAACGTTTTACATTTTCTGTATAAGCGCCATGTTTACCACTTTTCTTTTCCCAGGTGCTTTTGTTTACATGCATTTCCCACCATACACCAACCATTTTCTGTGGTTTGATATAAGATGGATCTGTAATTACAGAGGGATCATTTAAGTTAAGTATCGTTTTGGAGGAAAGTATATCGGTAGCTCTATTGCTCACGATCACCGTTCGCCATGGCGATTGTGACGGTGCCTGCAGATATGCCTTGTTATTGTAGGCATCCGGAACCAGCTGTGTATGAAAATTAAAATTACTTTTATCAATTAGTAGATGCATGGCAGGGTAATTAACCAGCGCAGCTTCATGAATATTTATATACAAACCATTATCAGCCTTCATCATCAACGGAGTTTGTACTGCATTTTTGCCAATCAAAGATTCACGCGATAGTCCGTCGTCTATATCATTTGCTTTTTCAGCATCTATATCTCCCAGCCTTGTTATGTTATATGGAAATTCATTAGTATCGTAATTGCCCGGTATCCAAAATGCTTTATGGTTTTGCCCAACATTAAATTCTGTTAATTCATCTGCAATTATAAAATGATTGATGGCAGCCTGTTCAGGAAAGATATACCTGAAACCAATACCGTCATTAAAAACCCTGAAAACAATTTGCATAACGATTCCGGCTTTACTTTTTTCTTTTACTGTAAAACGGATTTGTTTGTAATGATTTCTGATGCTGCTTACTTCTCCCCAAACAGGCTTCCAGCTCTCATCAAATATCAAAGAATCTACGGCAGTAATATCGAATTTGGAAAGGGAAAGTTTAGGTTTTGATAATTCTAAACCCAACATTGATGACTTAATTACATCCAGTTTTTTGTACAAAAGGCTGTAATGAAGGGAGCCTGCATCATTGTGAGAAACCGTTAACCGCAGGGAGCCATCCGGTGAGCTGCATGCATAATCAGGGTTTGCAAAACTTTGTGCTTGTATCGCAATAACAAGAAATAATAAAAATACCTGTTTCATGTTGCATCAAATTTGTTGTTAAAAATTACCGTGTTGAACGGCTATAAAGTAACAACAAATAAATGAAGCGATATAAAAATACCTTACAATAGACAGCAGGGGAAAATTGACTGAGTAGCCAATTATGTGAAATGTGTTCATTTACAAACCGATATGTCGCTGCTGATGTAGACTTACAAAGGATATTAGCTTGTAAATTTTTTAATCACACTAACCAACCCGCTTTTTTGCACAACACCACTTTGCCTCCACAGGATCTTTCCTTTTTTAAAAAGGATAAGCGTGGGTACTCCTTGCACCTGGAATTCCTGTGCAGACCGGGGATTTTTATCTACATCAACTTTTACAATATTGGCTGTATCTCCAATGGCTGCTTTTACTTCTTTTAAAATTGGAGCCATCGTTTTGCAGGGGCCGCACCATTCTGCAAAAAAATCTACCAGAACAGGTTTTTCTGATTGTATCATCTCATTGAAAGTCATAGGGCCTGGTTTTTATTTTGAAATTGTTTTGTTGCCATCATGTTGAAAAAGCCCAAATAAAAGGCTTCCCAGGAGCGCTCCGTAAAGGCTGCTGTTTAATGGTTTTGAAGTAATTGAACAGGTTCCGGAACTACATCCAATAAAGTTCCAATAAAGAAATCCAGCCAGTGCACCAGTGATGGCACCGACTACATATAGTTTATTTTTATTTAGCCACTTTCTCATAGTTGATTATTTACATGTGAGGTTTACATTGAGCACTTATCAAGGCATCTGGGTTGTTAGTTCAATTTACATTAACCAGGAATTGAAGTCTATTTACCATGATTTAATTATATTTTATTATAGGATCTATCATACATCCGAATTTTTAACCCCGATTACTGCAAAATGTAAATTTCTGCATTATAAAGCAAGGAACTGGTAACATAAGTTACACAACCAGAAAGTTTATTTCGCCAACAACTTACATTGATTAAGCCGCAGCTGCGTGAAAAAAGAGCTCCTTCACCAATATATAGATGCTCATACTTAGTACAAACCATCCGAATGCTTTTTTAAGCGAATCGCCGGCAATTTTTCCAGAGAGGGCAGTTCCAATAAATATGCCTCCAATAGCAATGCCAGTAATAATTAAAAGTAATTTCCAGTCTACAACAAAGTGGCCAAGGTCGCCCGTAAAACCGATCAGTGAGTTTAAGGCAATGATCAGTAAGGATGTTCCTACGGCTATTTTCATGGGCATTTTTACCAGCAATACCAATACGGGTATCAGCAGAAATCCGCCGCCAGCGCCTAATAATCCGGTAACAAGGCCAATGGCAATTGCATACAACAGCAAAAGAATATTATTTCGTTCATTATTCTTTATCGTATTATTTGTAATTTCTTTTTTATCCCTTATCATGGCGAATGATGCCAGTAACATCAACAAAGCAAATAGTATCATAGTAGCCATCTGTTTAGACACATTCTGTTTGCCAATAAAAAATAACGAACCTGGTATTTGTGGCAGTAAGAATTTTCTTGTTAAAAAAACGATACTAATTGATACTGCGCCAAAAAGGATCGCAATCTTAAAATTTATTTGTTTCTTTTTGTAATTAGTAATAGCACCAACAAGCGACGTTGAACCTACAATGAATAGTGAGTAGGAGGTGGCCAAAACAGGATCAACTCCCATCACATACACCAGTATCGGCACTGTTAGTATAGATCCGCCTCCGCCAATCAAACCAAGCGAGATGCCGATAAGTGCTGCCAGTAAATAACCAACAATTAACATCGTTGTAGCTTTAATAAATGCAAAGATGCAGTTTTCGTTTGAAGCAGTAGATTTAAAATTTTTTTTGCATCTTTTTGAAAGCTGTGATAGGAAATAAAGATTATTCCTCAATAGAAAAAGGCAAAGATCATGTAAGTTTTTGCAGATTGAATTTGTAACGGTAAATAGTAAACGAAAATAAATGACTGTAAGAGATAGTTGCTAAATATAGCTTTTGGAAGTGAAACTGTCTGCTTTAACATTAATGGCTGATAAGATAATCGAACAGGCTGGTTTCTGTTGTGATGCCAAGTTTCTTCCTTAACCGGTATCGGCTGATCTCAATTCCTCTTACAGAAATATTCATCATCTGGGCTATTTCTTTTGTAGAAAGATTCAATCTTAAATAAGCACAAAGTTTTAATTCATTTGGTGAGATGCCGGGATGCTTTTCTTTGATTGCCGCAAGAAAATCGCTATGTACTTTGTCGAAGTTAATGGCAAAATGTTCCCATTCCTTATCCATATTATCGTCTTCGCTCAATGTCCTTATAATCCGCTTTATCTCTGCAATTGCCTGTGGGTTGTCGATATTTTTCATCAGCTGAAAAAGCTCTGCTTTTATTTTAGAAGAGAGTTCGCCTTTTTTTACGAGGTGCATGGCAGCTGATGCCATTTCAGAATTATTGAAATTAATTTCTGCTTCCAGCTTTTCATTCCTTAAGGCTACCAGTTCGCTTTCGCTTTTATTTAATTCAAGTTCATGAATATATCGAAGCCGTTTTTGTTCTTCTTCATATTTTTCCTGTTGAAGTTTGAATTTTTTTTGTTGCCGGTTGTATAAAAAATAAAGCACGGTTAAAACAAAAATTAAAAGGAGTGTTTTGGCCCATATTGAAAAATACCATGGCGGCAGAATATTAAAGGTATATACAGAAGCGCCGGATTCTATTCCCAGATTATTCCTTACTTTGGTTTCAAACTGGTAGTTTCCCGCGGGTAAATTTGTATATTCCTTTTCAGTTTGTTTTGTCCAGGCACTCCAGCTCTCGTCAAAACCTTTTAACCGGTAGCTGTATTCAAGATTAGCCTGGTAACCAAATAGTGATGTAGCATATTCGAAGCGTATTGTTTTCCAACCGTCTTTTACTGAAGGAATATTTTTAGCTTCCTGTAATTGTATTTCATTTACATCCTTAAAATATCCGGCAAATAAAATGCTGTCAGTTTTTCCTGTGATCTTTACAACTCTTATCTGTACATGTAAGTCGGGAATTGTTTTTTTGTATTTTTCATAATTGATGTGATAGAAACCTGTTTCTCCTCCCAGGAAGATATTTTGTTCATTTACCGGATAAATAAACTCAAATCCGCTAAGCAATTTGTTTTTTAGTTCCGGAAAATAAGTGACGGAAGCTTCTTCACCGGAAACATCTATCACACCCAGTGTTTTTTCATGAAAGAACCAGGTATTGCCAGACATGTCTTCTTTCATGTACCGGATACTTTGCGTGCCCAGCAGTTTCTTGTAAAACTCAGAAGGCTCAAAAATATCTTTCCCTGCATTGAATTTATAAACTCCATTCTCAGTAGCTGCCAGCACTTCATTTTTTATTTTATATATATGGTTATTTAGTATTGAAGGCAGCCCGTTCTTATCTGAATATATTTTCCATTTGTAAGATCCATCCACATCTTTAGTTATTTTATAAACGCCATGGTAAGGATGAGAAACCCAAATATTTTCTTCTTTATCAATTATTACAAATCTTGAAGACTCGTTAAAACCAGGAACTAATCCCGACTGTCTGAATTGCCCGTTTACATAGTCAAAAAACATCAAACCCTTATAATTTCCGGCAATCAGCTTTTGTGTTGGAAAGCTGTTGGAAAGCGGCACAAAATTCCAGAACCCTGTATTAGCCGACATAGGTTGGGCTGTATTTTCTTTTATTAAAAAAGCGCCTTCGTGCCGCCCTAGTAACAACTGGTTGTTGATTGCCGCCAATCCCCAGGTTTGACCCATAGTATTGCTAACCGGTTCAAAAACACCTTTGCTGAAACTTAAATCGGGTATGGGTTGTAACGGCATGCTGTAAACTCCGTTGGTTGTTCCGGCATACAAATGGCCATCGTGAATAATTGCGCTGTAGCCTGAACCATTTTCGCTTGACGGGCTTATATGTTTTATGGCGCTGTTATAAGCAATGAGGTCGATGCCATTATCCAGCCCCAACCAAAGATTACTTTGATTGTCGAGAAAGATACTGAGCACATTGTTATTTTGCAGCCCTTCCTTTCTCGAAAAGCTTTGAATGATATTTCCTTTAAGGTCTGTAATATAAATACCATTATTATTGGTTGCCAAAGCCATCCTGGTAGCATTGATCATCGTGGCGGCATATATCCTTTCATGCTCAAAAACTTTGTTGTTGGGCGACTGCAGTGGAGAAATGCGCTGTTGTGAAAGTATATATAAACCATTCTTCAATGTACTGATGAGAGCACTGTCTTTAGAAATAGGTAACACGGATGTTACGGGATCATTTGCAGCAAGTGAATTTTTTTCCGGCAATGCTTCCCATGCATCATTTTCAAATTCCATTATGCCGGTTATGTAGTCGTGTGCAAATAATTTTCCGTTGCACAAACCCAAATAAGACCATTCTGAAGGCGCATTAAATTCTGCTACCTGGTTATTGGTGAACTTAAAAATCTTGTTGGTAGATCGGAAGAAGACACTCTTATTAAAGGAAACAATGTCCCAAACATCACCAAAGGATTTGTTTTTGGAAGAGAGAAGTTCAGTAAGGGAATGATAGCCCAGGCTTCCATTGATAGTTGGAGCGAAATACCCCATTTCATCCTGGCCACCAACATAAATTCGGTTGTCGTTGCCAATTTCAACCGATCGAACAATCGTTTTATTCGGAAGTTTGTATAAGTTCCAATATTTACCGTCGAAGCTTAGCAAGCCCTCATTATTCGCAATATAAATGATCCCGTTGTTATCTTGCTTTATATCCCAATTTTGCAAACCGGCATTATAAGCCTCTTTAGAATAATTAACCAAATCAGGTATCCCAATGGTATTTTGACAAATACAGCTAAGTGGCAAACAAATGTATAAAATCAGTTGTTTCATTGTATCCAGATAAAAATACACTGTGAAGGTATAAAAAAATGACTGATGTAGTAATGATGTAGTGATTTTAGCTTGAAATCAAATCTTTTTTTCATCCTGATGTAGAAATGAAGTGTGTATTTTCTTTTTATTTATTGTGCGAGAAGATAACTTTACTAACTACTACCGCTATATATATTTATTACCTAAATTGATTGCTTTATGAGATTAAAAATCACAGTCCTGTGCATCGGTGTATTTTTGGCATCATTTCTCCACAGCGCCAAAGCCCAAAATTTTTCTGTTTCAGGAAAGGTTAAAAACAAAACTACAGGGGAAGGCTTACCCGGAGTTTCCATTATTGCAGATGGGATGAACATTTCAACAATTTCAGATCCTTCCGGATCATTTACTATCACGTTGACAAAAGCAGCCGACTTAACTTTTAGTTATATTGGCTTAGGCCCGGTGCGGATCAGGGTTACTAAGGCTACCATTCTGGACGTAGAGATGGAAGAAGCTAATAAAAGCCTGAACGAAGTAGTAGTGATTGGTTACGGTTCAAAGAAGAGAAAAGACCTGTCAACTTCAATTTCGTCTGTTGGGGCAAAAGAAATTAACGCAACACCGGTAGCTGATGCAGCGCAGGCTCTCCAAGGCAGGGTATCTGGTGTAACTATCGTTCAGGGAAGCGGAGCACCCGGCGGAACCGGGGGAACGGGAATTAAAATTCGTGGTATAACATCATTAACAGGAACCAACAACCCGCTTATTGTAGTTGATGGGTATCCGTTACCCGATCAGGGATCAGATAACATACTGAATTCCTTCGGTACAGCAGATATCGAATCCATTGATGTATTGAAAGATGCTGCTGCCGCCTCCATTTATGGTGTTAGGGCATCTAATGGTGTTATTATTATAACCACTAAAAGAGGAAAGGCTGGTAAAACAACCTTGAATTTTGATGTGTACAGAGGTGTGCAGGAAGCATGGAGTTTACCCAAATTGTTGAATGCCAGGGAATATGCTATTCTAAATAGTGAAGCGAGGATTGCCAGCGGGCTTCCGGTTCTTTCTAAATTAAGTGATTTCAACGCAATTGAACAGGAATATGGAAAAGGTACAGACTGGCTGAGCGAAATTTTTAGAAGAGCGGCCATTCAAAATGTAAATATTACAGCCACCGGTGGTTCTGATAAAGCTTCTTACCTTTTTTCCGCCGGATATTTTAAGCAGGATGGTATCATTTATAAAACTGACGTAGAGAGATTTAACCTGCGTTTCAACGGCGATATAAAAGTAAATGATAACATAAAGATCGGAAACTCTTTATCGATGAATAAGTTTACAGAGCGTGGAGCTGACACTTATTCTCCTTTTAATAGCGTGATCTTACTGGCGCTAACCGCACCGCCAACTGTTTTGCCAAGAAATGCAGATGGCACCTATGCAGGCGGAAATGGTAGCACAGACGGTTTTAATGAACCCAATCCAATTTATCAACTGGAAGTTCCCCGTAATAAATTTGTAAAATATCGCATAACCGGAAACATATTTACTGAGATCAATATAATAAAAGGGCTAAAGTTTAAAGCCTTGTTTGGTGGAGATTTTAATTACCAGGAAATAAATAATTTTAGTCCGGCTATTGCTTCTTCAGGTGGAAGGCCATTTGCTCAAACAGGCTATTCAGTTCAAAAAGGTTTATACCCTGATTACCTGGCAGAATATACGCTTACCTATGATAAAACGATCCGCACAAAACATAAATTTAATGCGCTGGTTGGTTATACATTCCAGGAAAACAGGTTTGATTATGTATTGGCAGGGCGGGGTGGTAATTTTACAAAAAATATCCCGGTACTCAATGACCAGATCTTCAGACCAACCGATATCTCTCAAACCTATAATGCCGCTGAAGCTGGCATCAACAGCCGTTTCATTTCTTATATAGGAAGGATCAGTTACGATTATGACGGCAGAGGATTTTTCGGGTTTTCTATCCGCCAGGATGGTAGCTCGAATTTTGCCCCACAAAATAAATTCGCCTATTTCCCTTCCGTTTCTGCTGCATGGCGTTTAACCAAAGAGCCTTTCCTAAGCAGTGTAACATGGTTAGACGATTTGAAAGTTAGAGCAAGTTTCGGTTATACAGGAAACCCTACAGTGGCTGCCTATGCATATATCCAGGCGATCAACCAGGGCCTTCAATACACTTTTGGAAATTCAACAGGTTCTGGTGGCGTTGTGGGTGGTGCTGCACCAAGCAGATCTTATAACCCGGATATAAAGTGGGAAAAAAATGAACAGTTCAACATCGGTGTTGATGGTAGTGTGTTCGATAACAAATTAGGATTCTCAATCGACTGGTACCAGCGTCGTTCCAAAGACCTGATATTGTATGTGGCTCCGCCATTCATCTCTGGCACTTTTGAATCAGTGCCTTTTAATACCGGCGTGTTGCAAAACAGAGGTATAGATCTTAGTTTGAATGGAAAGATCATAAACAGTCGTGAATTTAAATGGAATGCCAATGCAGTAGTAAGTTCTTACAGGAATAAAGTGAATTCCCTTGGGCTTTCAGCACCATTGGATAATGGTTTTACCAGGATAACGGGTGGAAGTTTAAGAACAACACAGGGAGCACCTGCTAATTATTTCTTTGGATTTGTTACAGAAGGAATTTTTCAATCGTATAAAGAAATTGCAGAACATGCCGTGCAAACTCCAGGAACAGATCCTACAAAAAGTACTGCCCCCGGAGATATTAAATTTAAAGACCTGAATGGCGATGGGATCATCAATAGTGAAGACCGCAGAAATATCGGTAATGCAAATCCGACTTTTACTTACGGACTAACGAATACGTTTACCTACAAAAATTTTGAACTGAATATTTTCATCCAGGGATCACAGGGAAATAAAGTATTGAATTTTACCCGCTGGTACACCGAAGGTGGCGTAAGCAATGGCAACTACTCAAATGATGTTATCAAGCGCTGGACATCTCCCGGAAGCAGCGATAAAATGCCAAGGCTTGTTTTGGATGATCCTAATGGTAACAACCGTGTATCTGATCGTTTTGTGGAAGATGCATCCTACCTGCGTGTTAAAAATGTAAGGTTAGGTTATGTGATCCCAACCAAATGGGCAGGCTACCTCAGGCTGAAACGCACACAATTATATGTTAGTGCACAAAACCTGTTCACCTTTACCAATTACACAGGAATGGATCCTGAGGTTGGAGGCGGAGTAGACATTGGATTTTATCCACAGGCAAGGACTTTCCTTGCAGGTGTAACAGTTGAATTTTAAAAATTAAACTCATTTTTTATGAACGTAAAATTTGTAAAACGCCTTATTCTCATTGTTGCTGCAGGCGTTTCATTTAGCCAGTGTAAAAAGTCACTGTTAAATATTGAACCAACGATACCAATCAGTTCGGTAGATAATTATTACCAGAACGAAACGGAAGCGGTTGCCGCTGTTAATGCTGTTTACACCCCTTTGTCTGCCATCTACAATGGAGCGGCATGGCACCTTGGAGATATTATGAGTGATGATGCAGACCTTGGTGGAGGAGGTGGTGGTGATGGAATAGAAACGTCTGAGTTGGATAATTTCAATATGAACTCATTTAACCCGATCATTAATTTAATGTGGGCTCAGTGTTATTTTGGCGTTTTGCGTGCAAACCTGGTGCTGGATAGGGTTCCGTTGGTTCCGGTAATGACGGAGAGTGTAAGGAGAAGAAGCCTCGGCGAAGCTAGGTTTTTAAGAGCCTTATATTATTATCATCTTGTTCGTTTATTCGGTGACGTTCCTTTATATACTAACGTGATCACTGCTGTAGAAGCGTCATCCATTGCACGTTCTCCAAAACAACAGGTGTATGATACCATCATAAATGATCTGAAAGAAGCAGAATTATTATTGCCTGTTAACAACCCATATACTTCCGGCGGATCCACTTTTCCTAATGAAGGTCGTGCTACTTCCGGCGCTGCAAAAGGATTGCTTGCCAGCGTTTACCTAACGTTAGGGGATAAAGCAAATGCCGCTTTAAAAGCAAAAGAAGTGATTGATAACAAAGCGTTATATGGCTATGATCTTTGGGTTAATTATGAAGAGAATTTTAAACTGGAAAATGAAAACGGAAAAGAGTCATTGTTTGAAGTGCAGTATCGCAGCGGCGGAGGTACTTTCCAGGATTTTGGTGCAGGAAGTAAAATAAATACCTTCTTTGGGCCCCGTGCTCAGAATGTGGTTCAAACTTCCGGGTATGGCTGGAATGTTCCCACAAGAAATTTTGTGGACCAGTATGAGAAAACCGGTAGTGATTATAGTACTATCATCGATAGAAGAAGAGAACGCACCATATGGTTACCCGGAGATACATACGGCACTTACACGCAGCCGGCGCAACTGGTTGGTTCTGCGTTTGGTTTTAATGTGAAAAAATATTTTATTCCAATCGATAATATACCTGGCGATGATGGACAGTGGAGAAGTGCACTAAATGTTTCGTTGCTCAGGTATGCAGAAATATTATTGATTTACGCAGAAGCCGCTGGTCCGGTTGCAGGTAAACCTTATGCAGATGAAGTTAGGCAGAGAGCTGGCCTCGCAGCATTGCCGGCTGGCTTAACAGATGCACAATGGCTGGAAGCTATGTACAAAGAAAGAAGGCTTGAATTTGGATTTGAGATGCACCGTTGGTACGATTTGCTCCGTCATCCGGATGCAAATTATTTCATCAATGTAATGACTGCCGCAGGCAAAACTAATATACAGGTAAAACATCGCTACATGCCAATTCCACAAGGTGAAATAGACAAAAATTCCAACCTTATTCAAAATGACGGTTATTAATAAACGCTTTAATTAAGTTGTATGAAAAAAATATTATTTGTTTCCTTATCACTGATTGCATTGAGCATCATGCTGGTGAAATGCAAAAAAAGTGAGTTAGAATTAAATGGCACAGCTTCAGTTGCCAACTTCACTTTTCAGATCACTCCGTTGCAGGATACGTTGCCGTATGCCCTGAACGTTTACTTTACCAATGCAAGTGAAGAAGCGTTACAGTACCAATGGGATTTTGGTGATAACAGCCCGCTTTCTTCAGAGAAAGATCCTATTCACCAATACTTTGCTGGTGGAGAATATTCAGTTCGCATGACCTCTGTTGGCAGCAATGGCAACAATACCATTACCAAAAGAATATTTGTTACAGACGCATGCCAGGATGATTTTTTTAATAAACTAACAGGTTGCACAAACCTTGTTTGGACGTGGAGCACAGATGCCGATGCCATTAAGGTATTATCGCCCGATGCTACACAAGTGTTCTTTAGTGGCCCGGCTGCCAATTGCCAGGTAGATGACAAGTACACATTTTATGCTGATGGAAGGTTTACATATGATGCTAACGGAGAAACTTTTGATGCGCAGGCTGGCTTTAGTTGCCAGGCTCCAAAGGCAAATGCTGAAAGGTTTAAAGTGGTAAGTATTGCTGGCCAGCAACCACAGATTATTCTTGATAATGCGCTAACTCCGGGTGCAGGCACATCACCCTTTATAGGAACAACTGATGTTGTTGATGTTAACAGGTACACTGTAGTGTCTTACACTTCAGACCTGATGACGTTGCGTTCAGTGATTGCCGGTACTGGCGGCCAGTTACTAGAAATTAAGATGAAGAAAGTAGTGGCCTTAACGCTCGCCGATATAAAAGCGATCCTTAACGGGGGAAGCAGCAAAAGCTGGAAACTTGATCCCACTCCGGGTGCCAATTCCATCATTGTAGGTACAGAAGGGAATCCTGCGGAGTATTTTGCCGGGGGCCCTTTAGATACCAATTGCCAGTCGGATGATGTATACACTTTTACAACCGCTGATAAGGTAAATTATAATTCCAATGGATCAACCTTCAATGGAGGAAATGTAGCACCCAATTATAATTGCGGTGCCGACAGGTCATACAGTGACGTTACTTTTACTTTTGGTGCAACTACAGGAGGCGTAAGTGGTTTGGCTACCATACAGATTCCGTCAACACCACCCAATATTTTTATAGGTACAACAGATGTGCCTGCAGAAAATGTTTACCGGATTATTTCTATCAGTTCCACCAGCATGGTACTGAGGGCTGGTAATGGAACAGGAACAGTATTTCAATTCAAATTTATTCCACAATAAAAATATTATATCATGCAAAACAACATTAAAATGTATTCGATCTACATCCTCATTTGTGCAGCCTTATTTGCCTGTACAGATAAAAAAGAAATTCCAACTATCACGCCGGTGGAACCGCCTGTTGATAAGAACTGGTCATTTGAAACCACTCCAATGTGGGAAGACGAATTTAATACCAATGGAGTTCCCGATGGATCAAAATGGAACTATGATGTAGGGGGCGCTGGTTGGGGAAATAATGAGCTGCAATACTATACCAACAATGGTAATGCCCGTGTAGAAAATGGCAAACTGGTGATTGAGGCAAAAAAAGAAAACAATTCCGGAATGGAATATACCTCTGCCAGGATGATCACAAAAGGTAAAGGAGATTTTCTTTATGGAAGAATAGAAGTAAGAGCTAAAATAACTAAAGGTCGTGGTACCTGGCCTGCAATATGGATGTTGTCATCCGACCAGGAATATGGAAGCTGGCCTGCCTCTGGTGAAATCGATATTATGGAGCATGTTGGATACGATCCTAATAAAATTCATAGTAGCGTGCATACAACGGCGTACAACCATATACGTAACACACAGAAAACTGCCAATAAGGTTATCCCCGACGCTACCGATTCTTTTCACGTTTATCGTATAGACTGGACGCCATATGCCATCAGAAGTTTTATCGACGGACAACAGTATTTTGAATTTATCAATGAAGGAAATGGCTATACGGTTTGGCCTTTTGATAAAAAGCAACACCTTTTGCTAAATATAGCGGTTGGTGGAAACTGGGGCGGAGTGCAAGGCGTAGACAATACAATTTTTCCTGCAACGATGGAAGTTGATTATGTAAGGGTTTACAAATTGATTCCTTAAAAATAAAATGGCTGGTGCCTGGCAGGATAAAACCTAATGTTAATTTATGCCAGGTTATATCTACTCATGAATAATCTCTTTTGCTTTTAAAAATTTGAATATGAAAAAATTTTATTTCTTCCTGACGGCCTTACTATTTACGGCCATTTCATTTGCCCAGCAACCTGTATTACCGCTGGATTTTGAATCAACAACTCTCAACTATACTTTCACAGATTTCGGTGGAGGTGGTACTGTTAAGATCAGTAATCCACAGGTATCTGCAGGGAACAATAGTGCGAATGTGGCAAGGATGATAAAGAGTACCGGAGAAGTATATGGTGGCAGTTTTATTTCGCTTGCTGCGCCAATTGATTTTTCAGTAAACAAAATATTTAAAGTAAAAGTATTTTCACCCAGGGTAGGAGCCAGACTCTTATTGAAAGTGGAGAATGAAACCAATGGTGCAATAAATTTTGAAAGAGAAGCCAGTACAACTGTAGCCAATGATTGGGAAGACCTTACTTTCAATTACAATGCGATCAGTACAACTAATCAGTATCAAAAATTGGTTTTTATTTTTGATAATGGAACTACCGGTGATGGCTCCGCGAATTTTACCTTTCTTTTTGATGATATCAGGTTGATCACAAGCGGAGGCAGTGGTTTAACACAGATGTCGCTGCCTGTAACTTTTGATGATATAACAGTAGAATACGGTTTGCTGGGGTTTGCCGGAGCTGAGCAATCAACCATCGTAGTGGACCCAACTTTGGCAACCAATAAAGTTGCAAAAGTTATCAGGACTAACACAGCCGAAACTTATGCTGGTACAACCATTACCGCACCAGCTGAACTAGGTTTCAGCGGCGTAATTCCTTTTACCGCATCTGCTACAAAAATGAATGTACGGGTATGGTCGCCTGTTGCAGGCATCCAGGTGAGATTAAAGGTTGAAGCACATGGAGACCCAACTCAATCGGTAGAAACCGAGGCAACGGTAACGACTGCAAGCGGCTGGCAAACACTTGAATTTAATTTTGCTAACCAGGCTGCCGGTACTGCGGCATTGAACCTTGGCTTTACTTATAACAAGGCAACAATCTTTTTCAACTTTGGTGTAACAGGCGCTGTGGCCGGAGAGAGAACATATTATTTTGATGATGTTCGCTTTGGTGCTGCCGGTGGAGGCAGTAGTTTAACGCAAATGGATCTGCCTGTTACTTTTGAAGGAACGACAATTGATTACGGCCTGGTAGGTTTTGCTGGTGCTGATCAGTCAACGATTGTTGTTGATCCAACACTTGCAACCAACACAGTTGCAAAAGTTATCAGGACTAACACAGCCGAAACTTATGCTGGTACAACCATTACTGCACCAGCTGAACTAGGTTTCAGTGGCGTAATTCCTTTTACCGCATCTGCTACAAAAATGAATGTACGGGTATGGTCGCCAGTTGCAGGCATCCAGGTGAGATTAAAGGTTGAAGCACATGGAGACCCAACTCAATCAGTAGAAACTGAGGCAACGGTAACTATTGCCAGCGGCTGGCAAACACTTGAATTTAATTTTGCTAACCAGGCTGCAGGCACTGCGGCATTGAACCTGGCCTTTGCTTTCGACAAGGCTACTATCTTCTTTAATTTTGGTGTAACAGGCGCTGTGGCCGGAGAGAGGACTTATTATTTTGATGATGTTCGCTTTGGTGCTGCCGGTGGAGGCAGTAGTTTAACGCAGATGGATCTGCCTGTTACTTTTGAAGGAACGACAATTGATTACGGCCTGGTAGGTTTTGCTGGTGCTGATCAGTCAACGATTGTTGTTGATCCAACACTTGCCACCAACACAGTTGCAAAAGTTATCAAAACCAATACGGCGGAGCTTTTCGCTGGCACTACGATCACAGCAGTAACCGG
>JANOCC010000083.1:0-22321 GCA_031411955.1 Ferruginibacter sp. | reverse complement strand
CCTAATTTATAATAGAAAAATTTTAAAGCATTCATCGATTGAACAGGCGTGTACGGAAATGATGACAGCGCTGCAGTTGGAGCTATCACTCCAAGATCGTTAGTTGGTGAACTGGCACTGTACCCATTTGGAATATCACTTGCCGTTAGTCCCCAGCAAAGATTACTGAATCCATAATTGCTGCGGGGATTGGCTACACAATAACTGTAGTTGATCAATGTATGGTTGGTAGTTTGTGTATTGTAATTAGCATAAGCATCAGTAAGACCATTGGGATCTATACCCAAAAAGGAATAATGAGAAAAGAAAAGCGGGCCACCAAGATCAGGACCTAACGGTATAACATAGTTGTAGAATGTACCGGCATTCACAAACCCGTTTGTACCATTGTTTGTCCAACCATTGTTATAAACTGTGGCAGGTATGCTGTGTGTAGGAGAAGACGCTGCCATTACATAAGTAACCAGGCACTCGTTCCATCCGCGAATTGGTAAATTTATTGCCCAGCCATTATTCGGGCTCCAATGCCAGTACAAAACATTTTGGTTTGATTGCCTGAACCAATCCCATTCTACCCCATTCCATAAAATATTTATATCATCCCTTAACGTGGTTTCGGCTGCATTGTTGGCATTAAAATACTGGCGGGCACAAATCAATCCCTGCATCAGATATGATGTTTCCACCAGGTCGGCGCCATCGTCATTAGCGCTAAAAGGAATCACTGCACCAGTACTTCCGTTTAGCCAATGTGGAAAAGCGCCATGAAATTTCTGGGCTGTATTTTTAAGGAATCCCACAATTACCTGCATTCTTGCCAACCCCTCTGCCCTGGTTATAAAAGAGCGGTTAATCGCTACCGGTATGGCCATTATACCAAACCCGGATCCACCGGAAGTTACTGTTTCACCAGAGCTGTTTCTTTCCCTTGCTAATCCGCTTACCGGGTGGGCAAAATCCCAAAAATATTTAAAGGTCTGTTGCTGTACCAGGTTTAATAATGCGTTGTCTGTAATTACGGCGAATTTATCGGTTGAATCGATGGCTGTTTGAAACAATACATTGATATCCGAAGCAAGGCTTCCCTGCTTTATTGATTTGAGCGAAGTTGTTGCCTTAACCTGGTAACGTGTAAGGTGTTCTAATTCTGATGAAGGAGTTATCACCAATGTGCTATCGCTGTTCTCATAAGAATAACCGGCAGGAATTGTTGTTAGTCCGTTTTGCCTTAACGACACAGCCGACGCAACAGTAGCCCTGTCCAATGCATTATTAAAAGAAAGCCTTATCGAAACATCAGTGGCAGTATTATAATTTACTGTACTGGTTAAAGCCGTAGCATTACCCAACTTTATAACAGTGCCCGTTAATGCAGAAGGCGGAGGATCTGCAGGTGCATTTACCTGGTCTTTCTTTTTGCATTGAACCGCAAAAAATAATGGCGTTAGTAATAGTAGCCAATACCTGTTTCCTGTTGAGTTATGTATCACAATTAAAAAATTAAGGTTGCAATTGAATGAGGCAATGCCGTAACTAAGGCTGCTTTACCATTAATCCATAAATTATAAGCTGCTTTTGTATTTCCCTGGTTCATTACAACTACCACTGATTTACCATCCGCATTTTTAAAAGCAGTAGTTAATAACTGGCTGCGGCTGGAGCTGCTGATAACTCTTTTAGCTCCAGGCTTAATGAATTTTGAAAAATGACCGATATAATAATAAGCGTTCGTATAAATCAGTTCGCCGGTTTTGGTATCAGCATGTATGGGGGCAAAACAAAAATTACCAACATGGTTAGGTCCGCCGGTTTCATCCAATAAAATATTCCAGTCAGTAAATCCAACCATTCCATTGTTAAAGTCATTGATCATAGAGCGGGCATATTTTTCGCCCCACTGCCATTCAAAGTATTTCTTAGCATCAAAACTTTCTGCACAACCTTCAGTGAAAAAAATATTTTTATCCGGGAAGGCTTCGTGCACTCTTTTTACATTGTCGTACATGGAATTACCTCCGCTCCATCCTTCATACCAATGAAAACCAATTCCCCAGGCATATTTTGCCGCTTCCGGATCGCTGAAATAGGTTTGAGCACGTTGGTACATAAGGTCGCGGTTATGATCCCAAACGATTAATTTTTTATCTTTCAAGCCTTCCCGGGCCATGATGGGGCCTAAGTGGTTCTTTAAAAATTTCGTTTCCTCTTCTGCTGTAAAAATGCAGCTTTCCCAGATCTGCTTTGCCATTGGTTCATTCTGGATAGATGCGCCCCAAACCGGAACGCCTTCTTTTTCATAAGCTTTAATGAACTTAGTAAAATATAATGCCCAGCTATCATAAAATTCTGTTTTCAATTTACCACCGTGCAACATGTCGTTGTTATCTTTCATAAACGCTGGCGGGCTCCATGGGCTCGCAAAGAGGTTTAACTTTCCGCCGGTAGCGGCCATTGCCAGTTTAATAAAAGGGATCTTAAACTTCTTATCATGGTCTATATTAAAGGATTTCAATTCTTTATCGCCTTCTGTTATATAAGTGTACATATCACTGCTGAAATCGCAGCTATTGATATTTGTCCTGGCAACGGTGTAACCAATTCCTTTGTCCTTGTCAAAATAAGCAGTGATCAATTCCTGTTGCTTCGCTTTTGGCATTTTATAAAAAGTTTCTGCCGCGGCATCGGTCATAGCTCCGCCGATACCAAAGAAAGTTTGAAATGTTTTTGAAGGATCTACAAAAACAGATATCTCATTTTCATAAGGCTGGCCTTTATCCTTAAAATAGAGTGTATCCGTTGCCGTTAAACGTAAGTTGGAGCTATCAGCTGTTGTGTATACAATTATTCTGCCTGGCTGTACAGCAGACTGTGCAGTTACAGAATCACTCTGCGTTATAAAGAGCAAGAACAGGCTGGTAAAAGCAATGTTGATCTTTTTCATTTTCTGATTTTTAATTTAAAGGTTCCTATTAATCTATTTTCTTTCATTATTAAAATGGATGCCATATTAATTGTCTACCATCTCCGCTTAACAAATATTGTCGCTTAAGGCTTAGGTTAGTTTACAGCATTACAGCGTTCGATAGCACTTACCATTGGTACGTTCCTACGGCGCCCGCAGCCAGGTTACTAACCACAGTTTGCCCTTTGTATTTAATATTGAAAGAAACCGCTTCGCTACCATCATTTAAAACGATCAACACTTTTTTACCTGCGGCTGTTTTAAATGCCACATTTGGCATATTAGAAACAAGGCTGCTGTTGATACGTACTGAACCTGCAGGTACAAATTTTGAAGCATGGGCAATGATATAATATCCTACATTCCTGCTAACTGCCGAACCATTGATGGTTAAAGCCCCTTTACATTCAGTACAACCACCAGCTGTATGCTGCGAGTAAGTGGGGTCATTAGCAAGATTCCATTCCAATGCAATGCGGCTCCAGTTTTTCATAGAGCCAATAATTACATTCTTTAAGTGCCATTTCAGGTCGCCATCAAAACTTCCGCTGGCTGATGTCCATTGCTCTGTGAAATAAATATTCTTTTCCGGATGCGCTGTACGAACATTCGATAATGCGCTGATATCGCCGACGTAAAGGTGAAATGCTGAACCATCTACAAATGGTTTGGCCGCAGCATCATTAAGTATGGCAATCGGGTAATTGGGGTTATCGCAATTATGATCGAATAAAATAATTTTTGTATTGAGGCCCGCAGTTTGAAATTCGGGGCCTAGATTATTTTTGATAAAGTTGGCTTGTTCGGATGCGGTCATTGACATGCTGGGATTATTGGCCGGGTTTTCGGGTTCATTCTGAATGGTAATTGCATCAATTCTAATTCCTTTGGCTTGCATAGCCTGAATATATTTTACAAAATACTTTGCATAAGCCGCATAGTAATTTGTGAGCAGGCTTCCACCAATAGTACTGCCATTGTCTTTCATCCATGTTGGCGGGCTCCAGGGTGAACCCAATATCTTGATGTTTGGATTGATAGCAAGTATTTGTTGTAATACAGGCACCAGGTCTGTAGTATCATCTGATAAACTGAAGTTAGCAAGTGTTACATCTGTTTGCCCGGGTGGCATATCATTATAACTGAATACATTACTGCTGAGGTCTGATGCGCCTATGCTTAACCTCAAATAACTGATGCCAATAGAATTTGCAGTGTTACCGAAAAGTTCGGTTAACAAAGATGCTTTGGATGTGGCATCCATATGATTGATCAAAAAGGCACTTGCTCCCGTTAATGTATAACCGAAACCATCTACCGATTGAAAAGCAATGGAAGAGTCTACTTCTATGCTTTGGTTTGAATTAGTTGTGCTGGCAAAACTAATATTAGATTGCTTTTGTAATAAAACCGACCGATCCCCTTTAGTAAGCCACCATTCTACATTCACACCTTGTGAAGTAGGCACAGGATCGGAGCTGTTTTCCACCGATTTTTTTGAACACTGGCAACAGCAAAAAAGCATGGATAAGCAAACAAGCGAAATTTTCATCTTAATTTTAAACATTACAATAGTTTACATATTATTGATAGTAACAAGTCTTAAATTAATCATTAATCAAGCATCGTTGTATTTAAAACCAACATTTAATTATTTATAATGCGTTACTTCAAAGTGCGCATGAATAACAAAAAATATTATTGATCTTTTAATTAAATACTTTTCAATCAGAATAAAAACAGCTTACCCTGCAATTTTAAAAAACAATAATGCGGCATTGTTTCTGGCAATCACCATAATATTTTCTCCGCTTTTACTTTTCAGCCATTTTATATCCCGTATCTCACCTGTTACCGACGGTATTTTTCCTGTTAGCTTTACATTGCCATTTGTATAAGAAAACACTGATGCCAATTGCGCATCATATCTTCCTTCGTAAGGTGTAACTCCATAAAAATTACCAGCTGCTATGAAACTGGCTTTGCTAATTTGGTCAACCGGCGAAAAAGAAAATAATGGTGCAAGCTGCAGCTCATCGGGAAGATCTTTTCTTAGGTAATTGCCTTTTCCGTCGTTAATAAAAACGGAAGAGCCTAATACTTCTGCCTTTAATTCCACATAATCTTTAAAGAGGTCATCAAACATGAACTGAACAGATTTTCCGGCTACTTCACTATAGGTGAGGTATGCTTTCTTTAACACAGGCAAAGATCTTTCCAACTCATCTTTACATAAGAAACTATATTCAACCCCATCTATCGTATAAGCCATCACCTGCTCAATAGATCCGTTCTTGTCAAAATCTTTTACATACAATTTCAGAGGTCCGTTCTTGCCTGAATAGAATTTATTGTTGTGGCCCCAATTACCGGCAAGGATATCGGTTGCACCATCTCCATTTACGTCTGCCAGATCAATAGTTTGCCATAAACCGGTGGAGGCCGCAATATCAACTTCTTTAAATTTGCCTTTATCATTAATAAATGTGATTACCGGCATCCATTCTCCCGCTATTAACAGATCGGGCCAACTGTCTTGATTTATGTCTGCAAATGCAGCCGTTGTTACCATACCCAATGGATCCTGTGTAAAAACAGAAGCAGGTGCGATGCTAAAATTCGCCTTACCATCATTTAGCAACAAATAAGGTGACTGCGGAATACCATATTGAGATGCATCGCATAATGCTCCAACAAAAAGGTCCAGGTCGCCATCTTTATCAATATCTGCAACAGCAACACAGGATTTATTTTTCAGCATCAACGGTAGGCTGGCGGAAACTGTAAAATGCCCCTGGCCATCATTTATAAAAAGCTGATCTGCCAGCCGTTGGTCGCCATCTTTAAACTGGTTGCCACCGCTTACTGTATACAGATCAGGATATCCATCTCCGTTAGCATCAAAAAAAACAGCATCCACTTCTTCGCTATTAACCATTCTATTGAAAATTGCTGTATCCGTCGCTGAAAATCTACCATCATTTGTTTGAAGCATTAGTTGGCCCGGCTGCCCGTAAGCCCCACAAACATAAAAATCGTCTGCCCCATCTCTATTCACATCAGCAACAGCCATTTTTGGACCTCTTGTAGAAAGCTGGTGTGGTATCAGGTATTGTATGTTATAATCTAAAAAGTCGTTCTCTTTATGAGACCAGTTAACTGCCAGCTTTGCAGTTATATCTTCAAACAATGGTAATGCAGGTGTAAAGAAACTTTTGTGGTTAAACTTTCCAGAAGCGTCAGATTGCTTTACTTCCAGCTTTCCCTTAGCCGGAATATTTTTCAATACCTGAAATTGCTGTTGTGGCCATACGATAAGGATACTGTCGATGCTTTTGATACTGTCCAATCCAACATGTAGCCTTGCTTCAACCGAAGATTGAAATCCCCTTGTTAGCATTAATTGCTGGTATTGCATTTTTCCACCTGCAAACACCCATGCTTTAGCGCCCACACCAAAACTATTATTATTATTTCCTTTAAAACTAATGCTAAGGGTATTTTTAACAGGAGCATTATTTTTTAATATCATTGCCGGGGCATTGATGCAATTCATAACAATATCCAGGTTTCCGTCGTTATTAAGATCGGCATAAGAAGCGCCGGTAAAGTAACCCTTCATTTTTGCTGTACCCCATTCACTAGTGATATCTTTAAAATTGAGGCCCCCTTCATTTCTAAAAAGGAATGGATGTGAACTGCCGTCGGGCATACTCTCAATAGCTACGTCATCAAATTTATCAGTTTGCTGACGTCCCTTCTGCACATCCAGGTCAGATACAAAGCGGATATAATCCAGGTCTACAGGGCGTTTCACAATTCCGCTTGAAACCAGCAGGTCCTTATTACCATCATTATCAAAATCTGCGAACAATGGGCTCCAACTCCAATCAGTAGCGGCTACGCCTGATAGTAAGGAAGTTTCACTGAAGCTGCTGCCATCACCATTATTACTTTGCAGGCTATTTTTTGAATATTGCTTTTGGTAGCCATGCATATCCAGCTTAAGTTTATAAATATCCGGGTTCTCATCACTGCCATAGGTTTTCAATACCTTTTCATCTGGCGGCAGCATATCAACAGTGATTAGGTCTAACTGACCATCATTATTAAAATCTGCAACATCGTTACCCATGCTAAAGCGGCTGTAATGGTTAAAATGCTGTGCACTACTCTCTGTAAATGTTCCATTGCCATTGTTTACATAATAATAATCATTTTCATGAAAATCATTGCCAACATATATATCATCCCATCCATCATTATTCATATCACCCACTGCAATTCCCAAACCATAACCAAGGCTGCTTTGCAATATACCGGCTTGCGCAGATACGTCTGTAAATTTTCCGGTGCTTGCTACATCATTGCGGTACAAACGATCTCCCGACAAAGGATCATAGGTTCTTCTTCTGCTGGTATCTACAATATTTGAGTGAGGATGGTGTGATTGATTCAGGATAAAACAATCGATATCGCCATCCTGATCGTAATCAAAAAATACTGATTGGGTTGTAAAGCATGAAGTATTTAAACCATACTTTTCTGATTCTTCGGAAAATGAATTGTTTCCACGGTTAATGAATAATTCATTGTGACCTTTAAGCCCATACCCGTTACTGATAGTAGATACATAAATATCAAGCAAGCCATCGGCATTTACATCGGCCATGGTAACCCCCGAGCTCCAGTCTGCGGTTCCGGCCACACCTGCCCGGTGAGTAATGTCTTCGAACTGGAAATCGCCTTTATTGAGGTATAGTTTATTTCCGCCAAATTTATTAGCTGTAAAATAAATATCGGTAAGCCCGTCATTATTTATATCACCTGTGGCAACACCACCTCCATTATAGTAGTAGAGATAATATAGAATGCTGAACATCGGTTTTTTTTCCAGGTCATTGGAAAAATTAATGTGCGTTTCACTTGCCGGCAAGCTGGAAAATAAATGTTGGTCTTCTTTGCTCTTGCATGAATGCAGCAATAACACAAAAAGTGCCGGCAGTATAAAAATATAATATCTGATCTTTGTCATTACTAAATTTTCATTTTCCTTTTAAAAAAGCTAAAACCTTTGCTGTTTCGGAAGGATAATTTTTTATCAGGTGCGTATGCATTAAAGCGGGTGTTGGTATTTGTTGCCCTTGCAACAAAACGGCAATAGCCCTGGATTGCTGCTCCGGCATATGACAACCAATGCAATTTTCTTTAATAGCAACGGTTGTTATGGAAGCGGTCATCTTACAAACTTTACTATCATTGTGATCATTGTTATGGCAACTCATACAACGCTGCGAATACACTACAGGGTTAGTCTTTTCATTTTGATGCGGATCATGGCAGGTATTGCAGGTAAGTGTATCACTCATCATAAAACACTTACTGGCCTTTAATAACCCCAGCTGGTTACCATGTACATCAATGCTATTTACATCCGGACTGGTAGAATCTATTTTAAAAAAATCAGATAACCGGTCACCTGCGGTAAAAGAAAATGAGGCGGTGGTTTTCTGCAAACGCCCACCATGGCAAAGGGCACAAAGATCGAGGCTCTGTTGCCTGGAAAATGAAGCGGGATTGATGATAAATTTTGCTTTCTTTTCCGTTGGATTAGCTGTTTGAAATTCAACATGCTTTTCCGCAGCTCCATGGCATCTTTCACAATCAACGCCGATGATCATCGTGTTCCTGTTAAAAATTTCCGGTTCGGCCCCGGCTGCAGATATGTTTTCCGCATACGTGGCGTGGCATTCCAGGCACCGGGAGGTAATAAGCCTGTTAAAAGCTACTTTGTTAGGGTAGCCGGGACTGTTACTCCACTGGTTGGCGCTGCTAAACCAGGTAATCGGCATTTGCACAAGCTTATCCCCCGCCCATGAAGCAAAGGATTGGCCTTTAGTACCTGATCCAATTACAAGGTTAAATGCCTGTTTCTTTTTTTCAACCCCATTGATGTAAGCAACCTGATAAAAACTATCTCCGCGGTGTTCCATCGCCATCAGTGCGCCATCGTCATACAAAAAACTATTTCTGCCCTTTTCAAAATTACCATGGATAGCTTTTTCATCCGCATTCATGGAAGTTTGAAAATGCGCAGTTTGTTTATGGCTCTCAACAATGTCTTTATGACAACCTGCACAAGCCTCCGATCCTGCAAACAGCGCACGTTGGCTGGTTTTGGAAGGAACTGTACCGGAATCGGTTTGGTTTTTATTTACACATTTTGTTAAAAAGAAAACACACAGCATTATCATAAAAAGCATTAAAATATATGACTGGTATTTTATCACTATTTATATGTTGTAAGAAAAAGAATTAGAAAGAAAGAATTCAACAGGGTGGAGGAAAATTAAAAAGGGCTGAACATTAACTGTTAGCCCTTTTTATATATACTGCTTGCTTATGAAAAAAAACTTATAGTTTGCTATTATACAGATTCAGTACTTCTGAAGGGGAAAGAACAGTTGAATATAACCTGAACTGGTCTAAGGAACCATCAAAGTTACCCATCCATCCGTTGGCATTTTTAGCTACAGTTCCCGCGCCACCGATGGTAAAACCAGTGATAGGCTTGTCGGTGCTTGTGCCATTATCAAAAACCAATGGTCCGCGAGGTGCGCCATTATTCGTTACATTTCCAAAACCTGCAGGCAAGTTGGTTGGTGCAACGCCATCAATGTAAGTGCTAAGTACTGATGTAGTTTCATCATAAGTGAACACCAGCTGGTGCCATTCGCCGTTTAAAACGTTCGGCATTGCTTTGGCTCCAACAAATTCAAACCATTGGTCCATCAGATAAAACTTAGCTGCTGCAGCAGAAGTGGTGCTTTGTCCACCGTCTTCAAACAACAGGAACATTTTCAGGTTGGTCCAGCTGTAGTCTTTCGAATTTAAAGCGAAGGCAAAATTAGTTCCCAAACCTGCTGCCTGTGGCGTTTTCTTAAGCCAGAAAGCAATGGTAAAGCTTGTTGATTTTGAAAAATCGTTTGCTGCTGCGTATTGGGCAAAAGCATCCGGGTTACCCATGTAACTTTTACCGGTAATTCCATCTCCGGTTCCGGCAGAATTGGAAGCAGGGAAATTAGCCCTGATACTGTCTACACCATTCATTAATGGGTTGGTGGTTGAACCATCATATGCTGCATAAAATTTTAGTGGACCTCCCGGAGCATTTGCATCCACAGGGTAGTCACTGAAAGGCGGCTGCGTTGTTTTTTTACAACTGCTTGCTACAATAAATAATACCAGGATAAAAAAGGTACTCTTGAGCATTCTGTTAATTGTGATCATAATTGAAATTTTAATATTTTTTAATTTATATTACCATTCAGGGTTTTGAATTAATACGCCACCAGACAAATCAATCGCCTGTTGCGGAATAGGATAGAACCTGCATCGGTTGGTATAACCAAGGCTACCCAATTCGGTAACCGCATCTCCCCAACGCACCAAGTCGTAAAAACGAATACCTTCCATCGCAAATTCCCAACGCCTTTCGTTTTTGATGGCAGTTTTCATGGCTGCCTGGGTTGTAAACGGAATAAAAGGTACAATTGTTCTGCCCGCACCCAGTCCGCCACTTGCACGATTCCTGATCAGTTCAAGGTTTTCTTCTGCAGTTGGGCCGTCGCCTAATTCATTCGCTGCTTCAGCCAGCATCAATATTACATCAGCATAACGAATGATTCTGTGGTTTATCCAATCGGCACCACCACCTCCGAAGATCTGGCCTGTGAATGAACGCATGGCAGGATCAGAATAAACTTTCTTATTCCAGTATGGTTGATCCAAAGATGTTCCGGGTGCAAAAGGAGGTAAAGTTGCGCCGTATCCACCGGTTGACGGGCCACCATCAGACTGGCCAGAGAATAAAACTGTTGCTGCTTTACGTGGATCTGTGTTATCCCAATCGTTTACCAATTTTGGAGTAGGGCAATTCCATCCCCAACCAAGGTTCCAAACATTGCTGGCACCACCTTGTCTTACATTTTGACAAGTACCCCATGGAACACCATTGTATTGCGTTCCATTTTCTCCTACATTGGCCTGCATTTCGAAGATAGATTCCTGGCCATTTTTACCAACCCCATTTACTCCATCTTTCCAGATATCCGGAAAATTAGGTTCCAGGTTGTATTCACCGGATAATTTGATCTCTGTACAAAGGGCTGCTACTCTTGCCCAGTTTCCGCGGTACAGATGAGATTGGGCCCACAAGGCATTTGCAGCCCCTCTTGTTACCCTTCCCGGATAGATATTAGAACCAGCAACGCTCCAGTTCAGAGGAAGATATTGCGTTGCCAAAGTTAGATCAGCATCAATTTGAGCGTAGATGTCTGCTGCCGGTGATTTTGGCCTAATACCATCTGCTGCATTTGTATAAAAGAAATTGATTAAGGGCACATCGCCATAAGTTCTAACCAATTCATGGAAGGAATAAGCCCTGAAGAATAAAGCTTCACCAACATTTCTAAGAGAAGCAGGATCTTCAGCATTTAAAGAATCTGCTGTATAGATTGCCTGGTTAGCCTGGTTGATCATGGTATAGTGGTCATTCCAGTAAGTGTTTGGCGCCCAATCATCTTTGGTGTACTGAAACGTTTCGAACTCTGTTATAATTTCAGCACCATCCGTTGCGCTACTACCTTTTTGAGCATCATCATCACGAATACTATGAAAATCAAGCCATGGAAGGGTAGAAAATCCACCGTACGTTCTTAAGGTATTATACATACCAAAACTCTGGCCTTCTAATACTCCCTGGTTAAGGTCTTCAAGTGATGCCGTCAATGGTTTTTTATCCAGGAACTTTTTACAGCCCATTACCGATATCAGCATCGGCATGGCCAGTAACAAGCACCAGATTAGCATTTTGTTTTTTCTCATATTCTTTAATTTTTATTTATTAGAAAGTTACGTTTAGTCCAAATGTTGTTACTACCGGAATAGCTCCACCTGCATTGTCAAATCCAAAGCCAGTTGCATCGCCACCATATTCTGCTGTATAGCCAAGGTTGTTTTTCCAGGTTTTAAGGTTCTGAACGTTCACGAATAAGCGTAAATTGTTCATTTTAACTTTAGAGATCATTGATTTTCCAAAGCTGTATGCCAATTGAATATTCCTTAACCTGAAATAACTTCCATCTTCAATATTATAGGTTGAACCATTATAGTTAAACCTGTCTCCCTGGCTTAGGATCGGAACCCAGTTTGAAGTTCCTTCTCCGCGCCATCTTCCCAGTTTTTCAGCTGAATAATTTACCCTCTGGAAAGGTGATTCTAATGAGCCCCATGTTCTGAATATCTGGTTTCCGTAAACACCATTAAAATCAAGACCAAGACTAAAGCCCTTATAGTTCAAATTAATATTAAAAGCATAATTGAATTTTGGTGTTGGGTTGCCAATAAAAGTCCTGTCGTCAGAAGTGATCTGTCCATCAGGAACTCCATCCGGGCCTGAGATATCCTTGAATTTAAAGTCACCTGGCCTATACGCACCCAATGATGAGGCAACCGGTGAAGCCAGGATATCTGCATAGCTCTGATACAACCCTTCTACTACATAACCATAAAATGACCCAATTGGTTGACCAACTACCGTTCTACTTTCTGCACTTCCGTTATTTTGGAATCCTCTTGAGATATAACCACCTGGAAGATCAGGTGAAAGTGTTAACACTTTATTCTTAAGAAAGGTTATGTTTCCGCCTACTGTTAGGTTTAGATCTTTTGTAAGTGTCTGGTTCCAGGAAGCGGTAAACTCTTTACCCCAGTTCCTGATACTGCCACCATTTGTTAGCTGGTCTTTTAACCCTAGTGAACCCAGGCCAATGTACAACATCAGGTCTTTGGTGGTATTGTTGAAATAGTTGAATTCAAAACGGAACCTGTTGTTGAAAGCAGTTAATTCAAGGCCTAACTCCCTGGCGTGTACGGTTTCCCATTTCAGATCCGGATTAACCCTATAAGCCTGAACAGCCGCATTATAAATAAATGTACCAAATACAGCCGCAGTTCCATTTTGTAAATTTGGATAGAAAGGATAATAGTTAGTACCGCCTGAATTTAAATTAGGCGTAGTTTGATTACCTAAAACTCCAATTGATCCCCTGATCTTTAGGAAGTTAATTGGCTTAATATTTTGCATGAAATTTTCTTTTGTCAATTCCCATGCACCGCCCAAAGCCCAAAATTGCTGGTGGCGATTTTTTGAAGGTATCTGCGAAGATGCATCATCACGATAAGACGCATTGAGGAAGTATTTTCCTTTATAGTTGTACAATGCCCTTCCAAGGTAAGAAACGGTTGTTTTTTCTGCCTGTGCAGAGGTAACAAATGTGTTGGAACGATCTTCAAAACCATTAGAAAGGTACCAGAACCTTTCGTCATCAGGAATAGGTAAAGCGTTACCGGTAGTAAATGGTTTAGCAGTACCGGAAGTGTTGAAAAAACCAAAATAATAAGTAGTAAAACCACCTGTAACTGTTAGGTTATGGCTACCAAAACTCTTCTTATAATTTAGGATATAATCCTGTTGAAATTTCTTGTAGTTACTATTGTTTTCCGATACCTGTGTTCTTTCACCATATAAAAATGGATCACCGGTTAAAGGATTGTAGGCATAATATAAGGGATCGTAATTCCTGTTGTTTACGTTGCTCATATCAGCATACAAAGTAGTCCTGAAATTAAAATTCTTTAAAAAACTTACTTCTGCAAATACACTTCCCACTGTTCTGTACTCAATGTTCTTTTCTCTGTTCCATGTATTTTCTACAGAAAGCAACGGGTTTACAACACCAGAAGTTTGCAGGGAAGTAGCCAACGCTGAATATGCATTTACATTTATGCTATCTCCACCGTACGGGTTTGGCACAAAAAAGCTTCTCGTTCCTGAAGAAACATTTGGCATTACCTTTCTTGCATCATCCAATATGCCTGTTGCATTATAAGGGTTATTCTGCCTGGAAACATTCAGGTTTATTCCAACTTTTAACGCCTTGTTTAATTTTAATTCGTCGCTAAAAGAAAGCTGCCATTTTTCCAGTTTTTCGTGCCTGATAATTCCTTCGTCATAAATATAACCTACACCCAATGTAAATTTATTTTTATCTGAACCCCCTGAAACACTTAAATTATTATTGTTGAATTTACCTGTTCTTGTTACTGCATCAATCCAGTCTGTATTTGAATTTAAGGCAGTATAATCTGGGGTTGCAACACCGTTGTTAGCATTTTCCTCAGCAAAAAGTTCATTAAACTGCTGTGCATTTACCAATGCAATTTTATCTACCAGTTTTTTGGTACCATAACTTGTATTGAAATTAATTAATACCTGGCCGGCTTTTGCCTTTTTAGTAGTAATTGCAATAACCCCTGTAGCACCTCTTACCCCAAAGATAGCCAGTGATGAAGGATCTTTCAATACTTCAATTGATTCTATATCGTTAGGATTAAGGTAATCGATGTTATCATTCAGGATACCGTCAACAACATACAAAGGCGATACCTGCCCAATACTAACTGTACCCCTTATCCTGATATCCGGCGCAGCACCAGGTGTACCATTATTTACAATTGACAAACCAGCCACCTTACCTTGCAAAGAGGCAACAGGATTGGAATTGGGCTTATCAGAAATTTCTTTGCCGCTTACTTTAACAATAGAACCCGTAAGATCCCTCTTACTGGCAGTACCATAACCAATCACTACAACTTCTTCCAGTTTCTTATTCGATTCTTTTAAACTAACGTTTACAGTAGTACGGCCACCAACCGGTACCTCAACGTCATCATAACCTACATATGATATAATTAGAATGTCATTATCACTAACGGTTAAGCTGTAACTACCACTGCCATCCGTTGTGGTTCCTTTGGCCCTATTACCTTTAACGTAAACGGTAGCGCCGGGAAGCGGATTACCTTTTTCGTCGGTAATCTTACCGGTAACGGTTACGTCTGCAGACTTGTCGGTTAATGTTGGTTGATAAATAACCACCAGGTTATTTTCCATCATTTTGTAACCCAGGCCGGTGCCGTTAAGTAATTTTTCCATTACCTCCGGAAGATCCGCTTCGTAAAAACGGGCATCTATTTTTTTGCCGGCAGGAATCAGGTTGTTGTTGTAAACAAAATGATAATCACTTTGCTTTTCTACCTGTTCGATAGCAGATACGATATCAGCTTTTTTCAGTCGCAAGGTAACTTTGCTCTGACTTTTGGCCTGTACTGACAGTTGCATCATGAAAAGCAACATGAGGGTTGACAACAATCTCATACTTTGTACGAGCCGTTTTTTTGTAATAGCAACTCTAAGGAGTGCGGTTAGTGGTTTGGTAGAAATCATCTTTTTCTCATTTTTAAAAGTTAAACAAAAGAGCAGCGGCCTGCTACTTTTGGGAATTTGGGTTTAATTATGCAAAGCAAGTTTTGGTGTAAAGCATTTTATTTTAATAGATAATAATGGAATTATTTTTTGTTCGTATTTTAAAATTATTGGCCAGTTGCAACGACGAAATCACCTGCGCCAGATTTTCCTGGTAGTAGGTGCCGGTGCATTTCAGCTCTTTTAATTGCACATTTTCCAGTACTATATTTTCACCATACCACCTATTTAGCATTACTACTATGTTTTCCAGGCGCTCATTTTTAAACATCAGTTTGTTCTGCGTCCAGGCTATTTCTTTAATAATATTTTCTTTTGAATCCGGCTCAAGCTTGTCGATGATCACTGACGGGGTGCTTCCTGCAGGAGTTGCAGTGTTTTGCTTGTTATTAATGGAGTTCAATTTTTCAGAATTAGCTGCATTGGTACCCTCATCCGTTGCATTTAAAACACTTATTTTTTCATTGGGTTTCAAAATGATATTTCCGGCTTTCCTGTTGTTGATGATCACTTCAATAGAACCCTTTATCAAAGAGGCTTCACTGATACGGTCGCCGTTGTATGCTTTTACATTGAACACTGTACCCAACACTTTAATATCCATTGCTTTGGTATGGATAATGAAAGGACTCTGAGCATTATGTGCAACTTCAAAAAATGCTTCTCCCTGTAAAGTAACTTCACGGGTATTACCAGAAAAATTCTCAGGGTAGTCAAGCTTACTATCCGCATTTAATGTTACCAAAGTGCCATCTGCCAACCTGAGGCTGGTTTTGGAGCCGTTCTTAGTACTGATTTGGTTTTTCGAAATAACGGCCGTTTGCTCCTTGGGGCCTTTTAAATTCATTAAAACAAAGCTGCCTATAGAAAGGATAACAACAAGTGCCCCTAGCAGTAGTAAAGCTGTTTTTCTTTTTTTAGGAGCGGAAACAAAAGTTTCATCAGCATGATAATCAACATTTACTGCTTCAAAAGATTCATCAATACCACCTGATTCTCTTAATTTGATAAGTAATTCTTTGTATTTATTTTCTGAATAATGACTGTTGAAGGCCGGCTTGCTGTGCCAGATATCGTGCAACAGTTCCAGTGAATAGTTTTCGTCGGGATTTTCCTGTAAGAGCTTATCTAATTCCAATAGCTCCTGCTCAGAGGCTTCGCCGGAAAATTTCCGGGCCATAAGATTCCAGATAAAATCAGAATTAGATTGTTCCATATGCATGCGCTTATAAAGACACCCCGTACCATGAAATCTACTAAAAGAAAAAAAGAAATGTTAAAAATATTATTACGAAGCTTATTTTGGATTTTTTTTGAGGCTGAAATTAACTGCACTGCTGATTTTTTTTAAAGCGATAGCTATCTGATTATCAATCGTTTTTACTGATATATCCAGCAACTTGGCAATGTCATTATATTTCAATCCATCTTCCTTAGCAAGTTTAAAAATTAGCCTGCAACGAAGAGGAAGGTTTTGGATTTCAAATTCGATTTTTTTCACTGCCTCCGTTGTAATTAATAATTGTTCGGGGTTATAACTAACGGCGGGTATATTCAGCGACATTTCATCCAGGGAAACAATTTCTTTGTGGCAATGCCTGGAAAGGTAGTTTAGAGCGGTATTTTTTGTACTGATGTAGAGGTAAAGTTTAAAATTCTCTATTTTATTGATGCCCGCCCTGTTTTGCCAGATCTTTAAAAAGACGTCAGAAACGATATCTTCTGAAAGTTCATGGTTTTTTATGATTGAATAGGCAAATTGCTGCAAATGATTGATATGCAATATATATAACTGACCAAAGGCGCGATGGTCGTTATTTTCAGCAATCTTACTTTGAAGTCTTTTTATCTCTTCGGAGTTCAACATATAACAGGTGGTATGAGCTTCGCAATCAGGCATTAAGGTAATGCAAATATCTATATAACAAGCAATTTGTTAGCAAACATTCAAAATTTATAAATAAATGGAAAAGGAATTATAGTTTTTCTTTACTTTTGCTGCCTGTTATCAAAAATAACAGGGCCTATAGCTCAGTTGGTTAGAGCACCTGACTCATAATCAGGGGGTCCCAGGATCGTGCCCTGGTGGGCCCACAGTGTATAAGGGTTTCATACTTAATTGTTTGAAGCCCTTTTTTTAATTTTAGAGATGTGGTTCAATATTAAAAAGGGTGAGAAGATGCTATGTTTCAACGAATAGCCTTATCGTTTAAAGGTTGAATGCCGTTTAAAGGTTGATTATCGTTTAAGGGTTGAATATCGTTTAAAGGTTTAAATCGTTACTGAGAAATAAACCGAAAATTCTTGTTATTTTAATCTTCCCAACCTTAAACCCTTAAACCTTTAAACCCTTGAACCCTTCTTAAACGAATAACCTCATCGTTTAAAAGTTGAATGCCGTTTAAAGGTTTAAATCGTTACTGAGAAATAAACCCAAAATTCCTGTTATTTTACTCTTCCCCAACCTTAAACCCTTAAACCTTTAAACCCTTAAACCCTTAAACCCTTAAACGAATAACCTCATCGTTTAAAAGTTGAATGCCGTTTGAAGGTTTAATTCGTTACTGAGAAATAAACCCAAAATTCCTGTTATTTTACTCTTCCCCAACCTTAAACCCTTGAACCTTTAAACCCTTGAACCCTTAAACGAATAACCTCATCGTTTAAAAGTTGAATGCCGTTTAAAGGTTTAAATCGAATCGTTACCGAGGAATAAACCAAAAAAGCTATCTTCGCAGCCCTTTTCACTAAAAGGTTATTTTCGGCAACCGTTGCCGGTATCATTTAACCTTTCATTAACCCAGCAGGCATTTATTTTTGCCGGCACAAGAACAGATTATGAGAAAATATTTAGTGATGCTTATCGCACTGGTTGTTACCCTGCCTGTGTTTGCACAAACCAGCACACCCACAAAAAAGAAGAAGTTTAATCTTAGTAACCGTTCAGGTGATCATTTCCTGTTACAGGTTAGTAAAGATAGCTGGATGGGCGCAGACGACAGTGTGAGCAATCGCATCAAAGGTTTTTCTAAAGGTTTTAATACTTACCTGATGCTGGACCTTCCTTTTAAATCTGATCAACGTTTTAGCGCTGCCCTGGGTTTGGGTGTAGGTACCAGCAGCATCGGCTTCAAAAAAACCAATGTTAATATAGCGGCACAAACTCCCACTTTGCCTTTTACGCCTGCTGATTCGCTGGAACGTTTTAAAAAGTTCAAACTGGCCACCACTTATCTTGAATTGCCCATCGAACTCAGGTTTACGGCTAATCCGGAAACTCCGGGAAAATCTGTAAAAGCAGCCATCGGTGTAAAGATTGGAACCCTGCTTAATGCTCATACAAAAGGGAAGACTTTGCAGGATAAATCTGGTAACACTATCAACAGTTACATTGAAAAGGTCAATTCTAAAAGTTACTTCAACAGTACCCGTTTTTCTGCAACTGCCAGGGTGGGTTACAGCTATTTCAGCATTTTCGGATCATATACTTTTACTTCTTTGTTTAAAGATGCTGTTGCGCCCAATACCAAGCTGTTACAAATTGGTTTAACGATCAGCGGTTTATAATATTAAGATTAGTTTACAATAAAATCCCCGCCTAAGCCGCGGGGATTTTTGTTTGATGATTTGCAATAAACTAATTTTGCATCTCAACATGGGTATCTTACATCATGAGCGATGCAATTAAACATGAATGCGGCCTTGCCTTTATCCGCCTTCGTAAGCCTTTTAGCTACTACCAGCAAAAATATAACTCAGTATTGTACGGTTTAAATAAACTGTACCTGTTGATGGAAAAGCAGCATAATCGCGGGCAGGATGGCGCCGGCGTGGCTGCTGTGAAGCTGGATACTGAGCCTGGGTACCCATTTATGTACCGGATCCGCAGCAACGCCAATCAACCGATTGCCGATGTATTTGCCAGGATAGGAAAAGAAATTGAAGAGGTAGAAAAATACCAGCCCGATATAAGGAATCATCCCGGACTTATGAAAGGGCACTTAAATGTAATGGGTGAGGTTTTGTTGGGGCACTTACGCTACGGCACGCAAGGGAAGAACAATGTTGATTTTTGCCACCCTTTTATAAAAAAACACACTATACCTGCCCGCAACCTGGCATTGGCAGGCAATTTCAACATAGTTAATACGGAAGAATTATTCGACCTGGTAAATATCGTACCTGGTGAATTTCAATGCCAGAGCGATCTTGCAGCTATGATGGAAGTGATCCATCATTTCCAGGTAAAAGCGGATGAAATGGCACCTGGTAAAATGGACATTGCCGCGGTTCTTAAAAAAGCCACTCCAATGTTCGATGGTGGCTTTCATTTTGCCGGAATAGTTGGTAACGGGGATGCTTTTGTAATGAGGGATGCAAATGGAATACGCCCCTCCTATTATTACATTAACGAAGACATCGTAGTAGCTGCAAGCGAAAGGGCTGCTATCCGCACGGCCTTTAACCTGGAAGAAAATGAGGTACAGGAATTAATGCCCGGTATGGCTTTGATTGTGAAGAACGATGGCAGCTACACCCTGGAGCAAATACTGCCCGCCAGGGAACGCAAAGCCTGTAGTTTTGAAAGGATCTATTTCAGCCGCGGCAGTGATGAAAAAATTTACCGCGAACGTATTGCTCTTGGCTATAACCTGAGCAGTATCGTTTTAAAAGCAATTGATTACGACCTCAAAAACACCATTTTCTCTTTCATTCCCAATACTGCTGAAATTGCCTTTTATGGTTTAATTAAAGGAGCGGAAGATTACCTGAATAAAATTAAGATAGAACGCATCCTTAGCTGGGGAAACGATTTTGATGAAGAGAAACTCTCGGAGATGGTTAATCGCAAAATCAGGATCGAAAAAATAGCTATCAAGGATGTGAAATTACGCACCTTCATAACGGAAGATAATAGCCGAAATGAAATGGTGCAGCATGTGTATGATATCACATACGGTACCGTAAGAAAAAATATTGATACCCTGGTAGTGATAGATGACAGCATTGTTAGAGGTACTACTTTAAAAGAAAGTATTATAAGGATGCTAAACAGGCTTAGCCCAAAACGAATCATTGTGGTTTCTTCTGCTCCACAGATCCGCTATCCCGATTGTTATGGAATTGACATGAGTAAGATGGGTGATTTCATTGCCTTTAGGGCAGCAGTAGAGTTATTAAAAGAACGTGGACAAGAAAGTTTACTAACTGATCTGCTCAACAAATGCAAAGAACTACAGGCAAGCAACCAGCTTCATTCAGAAAACGTGGTAAGGCAGGTGTATAAAACTTTTACCCTGGATGAGATCAGCAACAAGATAGCACAACTTATTACACCTAAAGATGTAAAAATTCCGGTAGATGTAATTTACCAGACGATTGAAACATTACATGAGTCTTGCCCGAATAATAAAGGCGATTGGTATTTTACCGGCAACTACCCTACCCCGGGAGGAAACCGGGTTTGTAACCGGGCTTTCATGAATTATGTAGAAGGGAAAAATGTAAGAGGCTACTGATGATAACATTTAAAAAATAGTTTTCTACCAAAAACTCATTTGTTTCGCCGGCAATTACCGCGGTCGATGGACAAATATTTTCGTTCAAATAACAAGTATTACTACCGGCAGATATACCCCGATTAAAATTTGCCCGTTCATTATCCAATTACGCAATTCAACTGCTAAAATCTTCAGTTCATTACGATTACGGCTGTCCGCTGTTTTGTTGTGTTTTAATATTGCACTGTATTTAAAACTGCCCCGGTGGCGGTTATTATTAAAACTTAAACAAACGATCATGACAATCAGATTTTTAGTGGCTGCATCAGCTGCTGCCTTACTCTCTCTATCTTCCTGCAAAAAAGACGATCCAGCTCCGGTTACCAGCAACCCTCCCGCAGCAAAAAAACTAAAAAAGATCAGCAGAACAGAAAATGGCATTACTACAGTTTTCAATCTTACCTATGATAATAACAACCGTTTATTATCCTTTAAAAATGCTACCAATACTGAGTTTGTAAATTTCTCTTATAATACTGAGGGCAAACTTACCGGCATTGAAGAACAGGAACGTGGTTTTAGAAATGTTTATAATTATACATATCAAAACGGCATTCCGGTATCCGGTACTCTTAAAAGTTGGGAGTTGGTAAGTGGCCAACCTGATGAGTTGATAGAAGATGACAGGTTAACCTATACCGTTACCAATAATAAAGTAACGCGGATAAGGCTGGAAATGCTTCAATCAGCTAGCGAGATGGATCTTGATCTAACTTATAGTGGCGCTAATCTTACCAGGGTTGAATCGCTGGGTAGCCAGTTCCCCTACACGGCGATTTTTACATATGGCACAAAAAAGCCCGCCTTTCCAAAGGTTTCTGAATATGTGTTAGATCAGTCTGGTTTCTCTTTACAATTTGCCAGCAACAATGAAATTCTTACAGGCAGTTTTGATTTCCCGGGTACCACTTTTGATCAAACGATAAACACTCAATATACTTATGACAGTAATGGTTATGTTCTAACGAGCAATGATGGAGATACACAAATCCTGTATGAATATCAATAGCCTTAGCCGTATTTCCGGTATTAGATTTCTGTGAAAATCTGCGGAATAATCTCCTTATATCTGCGGTGATTGAGATTGTGTACGGAGCAAACTACTGTTTCTGACGACAACTTTTACCGCAGATTTCCATAGATCGAATTCACGCAGATGGAGGATGATAAAATTTCTGTGAAAATCTGCGGAATAATCTCCTTATTTCTGCGGAAAATTTTCACAGCTAATGGTGGGATACAATTCACCGGGATTGAAGAATATGAATTTTCTGAGACTGAGTGCGGAGCAAACTGCGGTTCCTCACGACAACTTTTACCGCAGATTTCCGGAGATCGAATTCACGCAGATTGAGGATGATAAAATTTCTATGAAAATCTGCGGAACAATCTCCTTATTTCTGCGGAAAA
>JANOCC010000082.1:0-3131 GCA_031411955.1 Ferruginibacter sp. | reverse complement strand
TCCAATCTTCCAGACTAACTGTCTCCAAATTCCCACGAATAAGCTAACCTCCAATGACGATTCATTTTAAAAATGAACTCCTACGTCTGCCGCTTACTCAAACCCCACAAACCCAAGAAAAGATGAAGTCAATTTTTACCCACTACACAATTGCCTGTTTGGTTGTATGTTTTGCCGCTTTACAGGCTAGCAGCCAGACCTTTCAATATAATTTTAATGCTACTCCCACATTAATTTCGGGGAATGCCAAACAGGTAAATGCGAAATACCGGTTTGCTAATGTTAGTAACAATGTAGACGCGATCGTAACCATTGTTTCTGCCAGCAACGGCGCTTCAGTAGATATATTTGATGATAATAGTATAACCAAACCGGAAGGTTTTTCTCCTAAGATCATGGTTCCGGCAAATAAAACAGGATTGGTAGAGTTCCAGGTTTGCTTTGTTGCAGCGGGCACCAATATCAGTAATGTTCAGGATAGTTTATTTGCAACAGCAATTGATATTGACGGCAATGGGTCACTCAAGGAAATAGATGTTATTGATCTGGGTGGAGGCGTTTCTTCCTACCAGGTGGGCTCGCCCGAAATTAACGTTACGCAAAGCGGATCGGCTTTTACAGGTAGGAATATTGCAGGGAATGAATATGATGGAATTGATACATCAGCCAGGAAGGTAATGTTTACCGTAATAAATGCCGGTGTTGGATGCTTCATTTATAAATGTGGTGCTGAAAATAATTCCAATGGCACTGTAAGCAGGCAAAAGAGTATTTACTTTAAGAATTTTACTTATCCGCCTGCTGCTCCTTTACCAGTTAAGTATCTATCTTTCAATGCAATTGCTGCAGATAAAGTAATCAATCTTAAATGGGTAACAGTGTCAGAAATTAATAACAGTCATTTTGAAGTGGAAAGGTCTTTTACAAACGCTGACTTTACAACAATTGCAATCGTACTTGATGGTTTTACAACTTCTGACAATAATAAATCTTACCAGCACAAAGACAATGCTGAGGCAATTAAAAACAAACCGGTAGTTTATTATCGCTTAAAACAGGTAGATCTGGACGGAAAAGTAAATTATAGTAACGTGATTGCTGTAAGGATGGAAACAAAAGCAGGGGTAGTAATGCAGGTTTCTCCAAATCCTTTTACAAAAGACCTGGTGCTTAGGTTTAACTCAACAACAGCGGGTGTTGCAGATATCAGGTTGATGAATATCGCAGGTCAACCGGTGATAACCAAAAGAGCATCTGCAGGAAAAGGTATAAACAATATCATGGTAGAAGGGTTGAACCGACTTGTTCCGGGAATTTATATGGTGCAACTATATGTTGATGGAATAATGATTGAAACACAGAAATTGGTAAAGAAATAATTATACAATTTCCCGGCAGATAACTAACCCTAAAACTAAACTTTATGAAAAAGATCATTACTGAGTCGTATGCAATCAATATTAACAGACTAAGAAAGGTAATTGTAGCCTGTAAACAGCAACTTCTCATGAGGGGAAAGCCGCTGGAAAAGTTCCCTCACTACTGGGCATTGATCCCGGTGGAACAAAAAAGAGATCTTAGGGGAAGGCAGGATTTCAGGTAAAGACAGTTTGTTAATAAAGCACCACTACTAAAAAATTAATCAGGCATTGATAAAATAATTAAAACTTCCGGCAGATCCAATTTAAACTACCCTGTTTAATTGCCGGTTTTACCTAGTTTTCTTTGGGGGTTACAGAATCGAGAGATTCTTAACATAAGCTGCATTTCTATGCGGCTTTTTTGTTTTTCTACGGTTCACACCCTTATTCTGTCCTTTATATTTTTACAGTTGAATAAATGTGGATTTTCTTTTATAAATTTAGGCTGCATTTCCGATCCTTTGATAATCTGGCAAGTACCTGTTGGTAGCTTGCAAACCTGCTTATATATTATCAAAATGAAAAATTTTTTACTGTTTTCTTTCCTGATATGTTCTTTTAGTATAGGATTTTCACAGGATTTCTCCAATAAAGGCAAAGATTTTTGGGTAGGGTATGGGTATCACCAGATCATGACCAATAACAATGGCCAGCAGATGGTGCTGTATTTTGCTACAGACCAGGTTACCAATATCACTATTAGTATTCCGGGCAATGGTTATACCCAAACGCTAACCAGTGGCGCAACGCCCACCGTTTTAACTTCTGCCCCCATACCAAAAATAGGAGCACAGGATGTTACCCTGCAAACCGAATCCATTGCACCGGAGAACAAGGGAATACATATTGTTGCAGACAGGCCAATTGTTGCTTATGCTCATATTTATAATCAAAATGTGTCCGGGGCCAGTATCCTTTTTCCTACAAATACGTTAGGAAAGGAATATTATTCTATCAATTTTACCAACGATTCCAATTCCCCCAATTCAAATTGCTGGTTTTATGTAATTGCAACAGATACAGGCGCAACTACGGTTGAAATTACGCCGATCGCCAACACACTTAACCATGCAGCAGGCATTCCTTTTACAGTGAATTTAACCCAGGGCCAGGTTTATAATGTGATGGGCGAACTAACAGGTGGCGGCGGTGGTAGTCCAAACACCGGGGTAGACCTAACAGGTTCTAAGATCAAAAGTATCGCTACCGGTTCTGGTGCCTGCAAAAAGATCGCTGTTTTTTCAGGAAGTGGAAGGATTGCGATCAGTTGCAACGGTACAGTTCCTTCATCGGATAACTATATGGTACAGGCCTTTCCAAAAGCGGCCTGGGGCACTAAATTTTTAACGGTTCATACCAGTTTACTTACCAGCAATATATACCGTGTTTGTGTTTCAGATCCTGCAACGGTAGTAAGGGTGAACGGTTTGCCTATTGCGGTTCCATTACAAAACAATTTCTTTTATGAGCTGCCGGCAACTACTGAACACCTTAAAATTGAGTCTGATTTGCCCATTACAGTTGCCCAATATATAACTTCGCAAAATGCCTGCAACAATACCGCAGGCGGTACTTTAGGCGATCCGGAAGTGATCTATCTAAGTCCGGTGGAACAAAATATTGCAAAAGTTATCTGGAATGCAACACCTAACAATGCCATTACCGATCACTTTTTTAATGTAGCGATTCCCAATACGGGTACGGCCATCA
>JANOCC010000081.1:0-56814 GCA_031411955.1 Ferruginibacter sp. | reverse complement strand
CGTTTTTACTGATGGATTCAAATGGGATAAGCTGTTTGCCATAGGTATCTTGTAGAAATTGTACGCCTCTTTGCTGCAGATCGTAATTAACCTGTGGGTTGTGTATCATTTCACTTAATAGAAAAATTCGTTTACCCGGATTTTCATCAATTGTTTTAAAAGCGATCTCGATAGCGTTTTCAACTCCATAACAAAAACCGAAATGACGGGCAAGATAAATTTGCACGGGCCCAAAATCAAGCAGGGTAGCACTGAAGTCTTTCTTCATTTTATCCTGGTTCTTTCTTTTTTCTTTTATGGAAGAGATAAGAGGGCTGCGATATGTAAAAGGAATTGTAAATTGCTTCATTGTAAAATATAACGGTGCAAATGTACAACCATTTAAAAAATATTGACTGAGTTGTGGAAACCTGATAAATAATCCCGGGATTTGATTGTAATCTTTCGGCCTAAATAGATAGATTACCTTTTACTCAATGGAAACCATTACGGTTTGGGCTGAGGTAACGACGGACTGATAAGTGATCAAATGAATTTTACATGGTGGCAAGTATATTTTTTAACTTTTTTAAATAAAACATACATTGATGATAATATACGCATGGGTAGTTAACGATAAAAATAAATTATGAACGCAACCGAACAACAATAATTTAAAGCAATTAAAGAAGCAGTTTTAAAATTTACATCTTTCAATTAACACAGCTTGAACAAACACAACCAGCAGCAATTCTTAAGAAGATCGAACCTTTACGAGGTAAATCTGCGCCAGTACAGTGCAGATGGAAGTATACAATCTTTTATTAGCCATCTTCCCAGGTTAAAAGATATGGGTGTAGAAATCCTCTGGATGATGCCTATTCACCCTATCGGAATAAAGAACAGGAAAGGCGAATTGGGAAGCTATTATTCCATCAGTGATTTCAGGGAAGTGAATCCTGAATTTGGCACAAAAGCGGATTTTAAACAATTAATAGAAGCTGTTCACGATCTTGGTATGAAGATCATACTGGATTGGGTGGCTAACCATGCGGCATGGGATAATGTTTGGACCCTTACAAATCCCGAATTTTTTGTACGCGATGAAACAGGAAATTTTAAACCACCGTACGATTGGGATGATGTGATACAAATTGATCATACCTGCGAGGCTGAACAACAGGCCATGCAGGATGCTATGAAATATTGGGTATCGGAATTTGATATAGACGGATTTAGAGCCGACCTGGCGCATCTTACCCCTTTACCATTTTGGGTACATGCACGAAAAGTGCTGGATAAAATAAAACCTGGCCTCATTTGGTTGGCTGAAACAGAAGATATTCCTTACCTACAGGCATTTGATATTGTATTTGCCTGGAAGTGGATGCATGCTACTGAAAATTATTTTAAGCACAACCATCATGTTGCTTCACTAATTAATTTATTGGTATCGCAACAAGAAAATTTGCCGGCAAATGCCATGGAAATGTTCTTTACTTCTAATCACGATGAGAACAGCTGGAATGGTACTGAGTATGAAAAATATGGCAGGTATGCAAAGGCGTTAGCAGTGTTTAATTATACCTGGCCAAATGCGATACCACTTATCTATAGCGGCCAGGAATTACCTAATAAAAAAAGATTGAAATTTTTTGACAAGGATGTAATAGAATGGAAAGATGAAATGGATTTGCACGCATTTTATAAAACGCTGGCATCATTTCATCGCAATTTATTTGAAGGAGGGGAAATATCTTTCTTAACTACAGAAACCAATGTGCTCGCATTTGCCCGCACCATACAGGAAAAAGGAATACTGGTTTTCATGAACCTGGATCAGCAGGTCGTTTCCGCAGCATTTAATGTAGCAGAAAATACAGGCATTTACACAAATGTTTTTAGCGGAGAAAGAGTTTCACTGATACAGAATATTGTTGTAGATCTTGAACCCGGCGGGTATCTTTTGCTGCAACGGTAAAGCAATGATAATACAATATTTTGTTTTGGGTACATTATTATCTATGATGACTTATCAAATTTTATCATTTTTTAAAAAAAAAGGTCCCGGGATAATTCCGGGACCTTTTAAATAATAGTTACTTTGTTTTTATAAATGTATGCTTACCTATTCTATATCTAACGTGATCGGGTATTCGTAAAGTCCGTCGTAGCCAGGATAAAAACCGCTTAGCGTAAATGATTTTTGCTGTGCAATGATTGTCTTAAGTTCCTCAATGCTTTTAACTTCTTTATCGTTCACTTTCAGGATAACGAAACTATCTTTCATTCTTGTTTGTTCTTCCAACGCACCTCCCGGGTTTATTTTCTTTACAATAACACCTCCGCTTACTCCATAATCTTTGGCTTTTTTAGGGTCAAGTGTTAAAAAAGAACCACCAAGCATGTCAACTAACGCATCACTTTTCACTACGTCATAATTACCGGCTTTGTTTTTTAGAGTAACCGTTACTGTTGATTGCTTATCGTTTCTTAGGTAGGTTACCGGAACTTTATCACCTGGCTTGTACCGGCTAACCTGCTCTTGTAATTCGGCACCGCTGGTAATTTCTACACCATTTACCTTTTGTATCCTGTCGCCTTTGCGGATGCCTGCAGCATAGGCTCCTCCTTCTTTTTCCACATCGGTTGCAAAGATCCCATCGTAAGCCGATAACGGAATACCTGCTGCCTGTTTGCGGGCGTCGTTCATATTGGGATCAGAAGCATTGCCAAACTGAATACCCAGAAAGCCTCTCTGAACAGTACCAAATTTTATCAGGTCATCTACTACCTTTTTAGCAATATTTACCGGTATAGCATAAGAGTAGCCAGAATAATAACCGGTTGGGGATGCAATGGCAGAATTGATTCCGATCAGTTTTCCATCGGTATTTACTAATGCTCCGCCGCTGTTTCCCATGTTTACAGCAGCATCTGTTTGAATGAAAGATTCTACAGCGCCACCCGGGTTACCAGATTTGTCCCTGTTTAAACCTAGGCTTCTTGCTTTTGCACTAACAATACCGGCTGTAACGGTGGTTTCCAGATTAAGCGGGTAACCAATTGCCATTACCCATTGTCCTATTTTTACATCATCTGAATTACCATAGATCAGGTATGGCAAAGCAGCTGCATCAATTTTTATCACAGCAAGATCGTAAGATGGATCTGTTCCGATCACTTTAGCTTTATAAGTTCGGCGGTTATTTAATGTAACCGTTATTTCATCGGCGGATTGTACCACGTGATTATTGGTAACGATATAGCCATCTTCGCTGATGATCACACCCGAACCTGAGGCTCTTTGTTCAGGTATTACATTATTTCTTCTTCCACCAAATAGCTGGTTGAACATTTCATCATCAAAAAAATCGCTGAACGGGCTTTGTTGCACCCTGGGTAAATTATTGGTAACCTGTTTAGCATTTGTTTTGGTTTTAATGTGCACCACTGCAGGTGTAGCAACCTGGGCAGGAACCGTGAAATCGGTGCCAGGTGCAGGTGGGGTAGCGCCATCGTTAAATCCGGCGTATTTGTAGTTAGCCGGTAAAACAGCGGCTGGCTGCCCACCATATAAATTATCTTTTTTAGAAAAGTAACTATAGCCACCAAGTACAGCAAGTGCTGTTACGGCGCTGATAGCAACGGTGCCTAATACTTGTTTTAATTTCATTTTTTATAGGTTTTAAAGTTGTTATAACCCAGGTTTCAAATCCTGTGCCTTCCTGCAAAATAACGACGGATTGGCATGTAGATTATTACCCTTTGGCATGTTTAACAATTAATTAGTAAGGCCTTCGTACATCATCATAAAGATAATAAAAACTGCATGGTATCCACTCCGTCGGCATAGGAGAATAAACCCGGTTGTTGTGCTTCTCCAAAACCAATAAAACCGCGGCCCGAAATACATTGGATATCCTGCTGAACTGAAAGGTCATTTCTCAATTTTTTATCATCATCATAAAATTCATAATGAATTACGCTGATAGGAGAGAAAAGGTTTTCATTTTCTACCAGCAACATACTTTCATTTGTCATGTAAAAAACATTATTGAGTAACAGGATCGATAACTGGTAGTCGTAGTTGTTAGCGTACTTATTCTGATCTCGAAGCCCGGCGTATTTTTTAAAGGATGCCAGCAACGGTATGAAATCATAGTGCCTGGGCACATAGAGCTTAGTGACATTTCTGCAGCCAAGCCCGAAATACAGGTGAATATCATCCGACAATTTTTCAAGTTCCGCTGCTGTTTCTTCACCAGTAAGTACAGCTACCGAGGTTTTATTGTTCCGTATCAAGTGAGGATATTTGGCAAAGTATTGTTCAAAATGCCGTGCAGATTGATTGCCACCAGTTGCAATATAGGCATCACAACCTTTCAGCATTTCGGCAATGGAAATAGTATTTTGGATCTCTATATCAAAACTGTATAATTTTTTGATCAGGTGTTTCAGCAAGATATCGTCTTTGGAAGACAGTTTTATGGTTTGCTCATGGCCGCTGATGAATACAGTTAGCAGATCATGAAAACCCACCATAGGGATATTACCTGCCATCACGATGCCTACGTTTTTAGGTTGGATATTATCATCAAGATGATAATGTTCTACCCATTCCTCCAGCTTCTCTTTTTGAAGGTATTGATCAACGATCTGGTTGGTTGCATGATCAATAAATGCAGTTGTGAACCACGGGTTATGATTAAAAGCAATTTCTTTTATATCCTTCCATTCCGAATCATTTTTTTTTAAATATTTTCCTAACTCTGCAAATAAATTAATACGATGTTGTAAATTCATGGTAGATTTTATAAATTGCAACAAAATTACGACAGATGGCTATAAAGATTACAGATGAATGTATAAACTGCGGTGCATGCGAACCGGAATGCCCTAATAACGCTATTTATGAAGGTGGCGTAGAGTGGGCAATTTCTGATGGCACAACCATTAAAGGAACTTTTTCATTGATGGATGGTTCTACGATGGAAGCAGATCATAGGAATGCTCCTATTGCAAATGATATTTATTACATCGTTCCAAATAAATGTACAGAATGCCAGGGATTTCATGAAGAACCCCAGTGTGCGGCTGTTTGCCCTGTAGATTGCTGTGTTCCTGATGAAGCCTATCGTGAAACAGTAGACGAACTGATGGATAAAAAATCCAGGCTGCATATTTAATTTATTGGCCGGAAGGCTTATATACGCAGGTGATATTTCCTGCTCAGTTGGCGAGGGTATTGTTAAATACTTTCGCCTTTTTGTTTATTTACCCTGCATTGCAGACCTTTGGCACAATAAAAGCCCAATCGATGAAAAATTGCTTTACATGCTGTATGATCCTTTTTTCTTTAGCGTCCTGTAACCAGAAGGATGCTGTTGAGGCTAATTCCAAACAATCTAATAAATCTGCCTTGCTGGAAGTTGACAGGGCTTTTTCTTCTTTGTGCGGATCAAAAGGTATGAAGCAGGCATTTATAGAATATATTGATAGCAATGGAGTATTGTTAAGGCCAAATCGTTTTCCAATTATAGGTGCTAAAGCGATAGATTTTTTGATTCAACAGGATGACCAGGGTTATTCCTTAACCTGGGAGCCCCAATTTGCTGATGTAGCCGCGTCGGGAGATATTGGTTACACATACGGAGTATATGAGCTAACGCCAAAATCGAAAGATACCAGTATTTATGGTTCCTATGTAAGTATATGGAAAAAGCAACATGATGGAAAATGGAAATTTGTGCTCGATACCGGAAATGAAGGTATTGGTGGCGAAACTGATTGATTTCAATCTTAATATTGCCTGTAAGCTTAAAGGATAAGCTGATTTTTTTTGTTTCTTTGCTTTAATAAAATTTTATCTGAAATAATGAAAAAAAATATTGCTCTTGTAACCGGCGGATATTCTGGTGAATCGGTTATTTCTTACAAAAGTGCCCAGTCAATAAAGAACAATATTGATACAGAAAAGTGGAACTGTTATTTGATCGACATAAATCCCGCCGGATGGTTTTATGAATCTGCCAACAGCGAAAAAGTGGTCGTTGATAAAAATGATTTTTCTATTTTAATAGATGGAAAGAAAATAAAATTTGATGCTGTACTTGTTGGGTTGCATGGTACACCGGGTGAAGATGGAAAACTGCAAGGTTATTTTGATTGCCTTGGTATTCCGTACACATCCTGCGATGCGGCTACATCAGCACTCACTTTCAACAAGAGATACACGGTAGCAGTTGCATCATTTGCCGGTATTCCGGTAGCAAAATCCCTGCACCTGTTTAAAAATGACCCGTTAACACCTGAATTAATTCTACAACAATTAACGCTACCGGTTTTTGTAAAGCCGAATAATGGAGGAAGCAGCCTTGGCATGAGTAAGGTTAATCAATCCGCTGAACTACCAACAGCTTTACAGAAAGCTTTTAAAGAAGATGACCAGGTGCTGGTAGAAGAGTTTATCAGTGGCAGGGAATTCACGATCGGTGTTTTTAAATCCAAAGCAAATATTATCACGCTGCCAATTACCGAGATCATTACCAAAAATGAATTTTTTGATTTCCAGGCAAAATATGAAGGAGCCAGTGAAGAAATAACTCCGGCAAACGTTGATGAAATGATTGCAGAAAAGGTACGGGCTGAAGCAAAAAAAGCGTACACTGTTTTCAATTGCAGGGGAGTTGTAAGGATCGATTTTATTTACAATGAAAAAGTGGGTAAACCGTTTATGCTGGAGATCAATACGGTTCCGGGTCAAAGCGCCGCCAGTATTGTGCCACAACAGGTTCGTGCGATGGGATGGTCGTTGAAAGAATTTTATTCGGCGCTTATAGGAGAGTGTTTTTCAAATCAGGTTTCAACAAATTAATTCAAATTCACATCGTGTTCAAATTCATAACAAACCGTCCTTTTTGGGTAAACTTATTGGCAGCAGCCTTTTTGGCTTTGCTGATCCTGTTTATTTTTCTTCAGTTGCTGGGTGTAATAACTAAACATGGCCAGTATTTAACGGTGCCGTCTGTTACCGGGCGTAAAACTGCCGATGCTGTTAAATTTTTGGAAAGTAAAGGATTTGATGTGGTGATACAGGATTCAATTTATACAGATACTGCTGGTATGGGAATAGTATTAAAGCAATTGCCAGATCCCAACAGTACCGTAAAAGTGAACCGGACAGTTTTTTTAACGGTAAACAGGCTTACGCTTCCCCTGATAGATATGCCTGCATTAAAAGGAAAAACAATCAACTTTGCTATCGAATTGCTACGCCGCAGTCATTTGGAGTTGGGCGATACCAGTTTTAAACCCGATTTTATGCGAGGATCGGTATTGGCTCAAAATTTCAAGGGATCTGAAATAGAACCTGGTCAAAAAATTCCATGGGGTAGTAAAATAGATATTGTGATTGGCAGTGGTTTAGGCGAAGAAAGAATTTTAGTTCCTTCCTTGGTAGGACTTACCCTGGAACAGGCTAAAATTGTGCTTGAAGAAAACGGCATCGTACTTGGCGCCACTGTTTTTGATCCCGGCATCACAGATACACTGGCAGCATTTATATATGATCAAAATCCGCCCAGGTATAATGAAGATAAAGAACCTGTTTTCATTCAATCCGGACAGTTAATGGATATTCGTGTATCTAAAGAAATGAAAACCATTAAAGATTCTGCTTCTATACAATAAACAATCAAATGTGAATATGAATACAATTACCTCATCAGCTTTAAAAAGTAAATTAGACGCAGGAGAAAAACTTAACCTGATTGATGTTAGAGAACCCGATGAACATGCAGCATTCAATATAGGAGGCACTTTGTTGCCATTAGGTAATATTCTTTCTATGCAGGTAGATGATATAGAAGAATTAAAAGATGAACCTATCATTTGTTATTGCCGAAGCGGTCAGCGAAGCATGCAGGCCTCCCTGATACTGGAAACTATGGGATTTAAAAATGTAACTAATCTTACCGGTGGCATGATGGAATGGCAGGAAAAGTTTAAGTAATAAAGCCGGCTTATTTTGTACGCAAAAGTTTTATTTAATAATTTATAATTTAAATGCAATTCCCGCCGTGATATTAAATGTTGCCATTGGCAAATAATAATTTTCGGTAGTAACGACTCCTCCATAAATATAGCTGAACGTATAACCGTTGGGTTCATATTTTTTTGAAAAGATATTAGATGCGAGCGCAAATAGTTTGATTGATCTTTCGCTGCTTAAATTGATATCATAGTTTACGCGTACATCCTGTAAATAATATGCTTTTAAAGTCCTGAACCTGTTGCTGGTATTGTCCAGGTATTGCCTGCTTACGTACTTGCTGATCAGGTTTATTTCAGCATTTTTAATTGGCACCAGGTTTATCCCTGCAGAAGACACTACTGCCGGAGAAAAAGCAATTGTGGTATTTTTGTATTCGATTGATTTCTGGCCTCCGTTATCATAGTCGTCCAGGAATTCGGTAAATTCTTTCACCCGGTTATCACTGAAAGAAATATTGCCATATAGTGACATCCATTTTGCTATTCTGTAAGCCCCCTGCAATTCTATACCAGTGCGAAAACTATTGGGTATATTAGTTCGGGTATAAGCACCTTCATCATTTACTTTTCCTGTAAGCACCAGTTGATCATAGTATTTCATATAGTAAATAGTTGCCGCAAAAGAATATTTTTTATGCTTATACTCAAACCCGGCCTCTATATCATTGAGGTATTCCGCTTTAGGTTGTTGGGTAGTGCCCGTTTCAAAATCATCCCGGTTGGGTTCTTTAGATCCCCTGGCATAAGAGATAAATACCTGCAAATTCTTTTGTGTATAGGTGATGCCCGCTTTGGGGTTAATGAAAAAGTAGTTATTCTTAACCGTTAGTGCTGGATTATTCCTGAAACCAAATAAGTTGTAGTTAACCGACCTGGCCTGGAGATCAGTAAATAATTGCCAGTTTGCTGATAGTTGTTGTGTCCATTTTATAAAGCCAGCTACATCTGTTTTTTTAGCTGTGAGGTTATACCACCTATAGTTTGAAGGAACAGCTTTTTGTTGCCCGGCAGAAATTATTTCTCCGAAATGTTTGCCATCATACCTGTTAATATTTCCTCCAATGATTATGGAAGCTTTCTTTTTGTTGTATTGAAGGGAAAAGATGCTGCCATAAAAATTATTGTCAAGCCAAAGCCTTCTTATAAGGTCGGTGGTTTTTACCGTGTCGGTACCATTGATATAAACCGGCAGGCCATAGTCGGTAAGGGATTCAGCAGCTTTATATTGTTCATAATAACCTTTGCCTTTCGTTAAGAAAAATGCGATATTTCCTTTCCATGCATTGTTGATCTTCCTGTTGTAAAAAAGCTGGTAATGAGTTTGGGTATAATTGTCTGTTTCATTCTCATAAGGATCACCTGTTTTTTCTGTACCGGCAGAATTGTACCGCCGGTTGGTAGCCAGTATACTTTCAGGTACACCATTCCATGCCTGGTAAGTTTTTTCTTTGCCGGAAAATACGTTGATACGTATTGAATTCTTTTTATCTGCATAGGCAACACTGGTATAAAATGAGCGTAGCCGGCTGCTTGCTCTTTCAATATATCCATCGCTCCTGATATTACTTAACCTGGCATCTGCAGTAAAATGCCGGGCTAATAATCCGCTGTTAAAGGCCAAAGTATTTCTGAAAGAACTGAAAGAACCTGCATTGCTGTTAAATTGAAAGCCCCTTTTGGTAATTAACTCATTGCTGTTAATATTGATAGATCCCCCAAATGCCCCGGCTCCATTGGTAGAAGTGCCCACTCCCCGTTGAACCTGGATGTTGGAAGCTGAAGAAGCAATATCCGGAAGGTCTACAAAAAAAGTACCCTGGCTTTCGGCATCGTTGTAGGGAATTCCATTTATTGTTACATTAATCCTGGTAGCATCAGCTCCCCGTATCCTTATGCCGGTATATCCGATGCCGTTTCCAGCATCAGAGTTTACCACCACAGCAGGTGTTTGGTTAAGGATAAAAGGAAGATCCTGGCCAATATTGTTTTTTTCAATTTCTTTTTTACTTAAAGTGGTTTTTGCAACAGGTGTTTTATCAGATGCCCGAACGGCATTTATTTCTACCGGTTGCAATAAACTGGTATCATTAAACACCGGAGTAGATTGTGAAAAAGCGGTTATGTTGAGCACGCATAACAAGCCACTGATTAACAGAGATTTCATTTCAATAAGATTTGTGCTGAACATCCGGGAACAGATCCACGGTAAATAAAAATTTCAAACTCCCTTCGCAGGCATTATCCTGTGCAGGTTATACGGGTATGATCTCAGCCTTCTTACAAAAGCACCCCGGAAATTCAGGCGGTAAATAAAAGAACGAAAAGTAAAGCTACATCGAAATTTTTAACCATTCCTTTTTTATTTTATAATTATTTTTATTTCCTGTAACATTTCCTGATCATCATTCGTATAACATAAAAAAAGTATAGTCATGAAAATTTTACTAGTAGTTTTATCTATCATTTTTGGTTTTAGCGTGTTAGCGCAACAACCCGTTACCCTGGATGACCCGAATGCGAAAGCACGAACGCTAACCGGCCCCTTTTCAGCAATTAGTTTATCTGATGGCATCGAGCTTTATCTTACCTCCGGCACCGAAGAATCTCTGGCCGTAAGTTTTTCTGATGAAAAGTATGAAGAACGATTTAAAACGGAAGTGGTAGCAAATGTTTTAAAGATCTATTACGACAATAACGGAGTTAACTACAGCGATAACAAACGACGTAAATTAAAAGCTTATGTCTCTTTTAAAACATTGGAAAAATTAACAGCCTCTGGTGGATCTTCAGTAAAATTACCTGTTGCGATCACTGTAGGCAATATAGAAATGAAATTTACGAGCGGTGCTGAATTTGATGGTGAAGTAAAAGGCAAGGACTTGAGCATAGACCAAAATAGTGGTTCCGTAATTAAAATGAGTGGTAATTCTTCCAGTATCAAAATTGATGTAAGCAGTGGAGCTATTTTTAAAGGCTATGAGCTTAAAACTGATTATTGTACGGCAAAGGCCAGCAGTGGTGCAGAAGTTCGAATCTCTGTAGATAAAGAGTTGAATGCACGAGCCAACAGTGGTGGCGGTATTCATTATAAAGGAACTGCCGTTATTAAAGACATTAATATCAGTAGCGGTGGTATTGTAAAAAAAGCATAAAATATTTTCATGAAAAAGTTTTCATTTAGTTTAATCGTTTTGTTTTTTTCGGGATGTTTATTTGCCCAAAAGCAGTTTGTTATTGATGAGCATGCCGAGATGCGCTCAATTGATAAAACATTTACGTCAGTAAAAGTTTCAGGAAGCATTGAGCTGTATCTTTCCCAGTCGGATAATGAAGCAGTTGCAGTAAGCGCTTCGGAAGAAAAATATAAACAGCATATTAAAACAGTTGTTGAGAATAATGTGTTGCGGGTTTATTTTGACGGAGAAAAGAAATGGAGTAAGAACCGTAAGTTAATGGTATATGTTTCTTTCATTAATATTGATAAGATACAGGTGGAAGGTGCTTCAAATATTGTTATTGCCGGCACTATAAAAGTACCTTCACTGCACTTACAGGTTTCCGGCGCCAGCGATTTCAGAGGAACTGTAAATGTAACCTCTCTAAAGATGACGTTGAGTGGCGCATCAGATGTAAACATCAGTGGAACGGCTACTAACCTTAATATTGAAAGCAGCGGTGCAAGCGATGTAAAAGGATATGACCTGGTGACAGAAAATTGCACTGCAAAAGCTTCCGGTGCATCCGATTTAAATTTTACCGTTAATAAAGAATTGAACGCTCATGCAAGTGGTGCCAGCAATATTTATTTCCGTGGACAAGGTGTAATTAAGGAAATTCAAAGTAGCGGTGCAAGTACTATTGCCAGGAAAGGAAGCTGATATTATTTTCTGAATGCCCAAAGCAGGAAACCTGCAAAGTGGCTTCGCAAAGATGCAATATCGTTTGTTCCTTTATCGTCAAAAATAAATTCACTGCCGGCAATTTTGCCGGCATTTTTTTTCTTTATTATCTCTGTAAGCAAAATGCTGTTTTTTATTATTGTGCTGTCTTCTGTGGCTGCTGCGTAAATCCAGTAATCAAGTTTTGGCCTTTTTCGCGACGCCCTTATCGTTTCAATAACTACATTCAGGCTGTCTTTGATGCCGTTGTTCATATAGTTAAAGTCCCCGGAAAATATTCCGGCCTTATCAATTTTGTCGGCATTCTGCCAGGCTATATCAAAAGCACTTACCCCAGACAGTGAGTTGCCAAAAATTGCAACCGAACTGAATTTTCTGATCACTGTTTTCTTTCTGATGTAAGGAAGCAGTTCATTTATCACAAAACTATTATACTTATCAGTTTTACTGCCAGATGTTGATGCGAGTTCACTTAAACCATAGTCAGCATTTTCTTTTCCTTCAATTCCGATAATTACCAATGGTTGAATCTGTTTTAAGTTATTCAGGCTGTCCAGTATTTTTTTTACCGCTGTTTTTTCCAATAGAGCTGCATCATTAAATAGCAGGAGGTTCATATCAGATTTATTGTCGGGTATCTGTGTACTGATGATCGTAAGGTTAACATACCGCTGAAGATGGCGACTGTAAACTTTGTCATCCTGTTCTTTTACCGAACTCTTGCAGGCAGTAAGAACAACTATGACAACTAACAGGAAGTAATTTTTCATATAAAATCTTAAAGTAATAGTGAGTATAAAAATATAAGTTTTGGTGGCAACTTCATAATCTCTTATTTTTGCATCGCGAAGTAGAGCAGCGGTAGCTCGTCGGGCTCATAACCCGAAGGTCAGAAGTTCGATCCTTCTCTTCGCAACTACGAGGTTATCGCTGGATAACCTCTTTTTTATTCCCTTTTTTATTCTTTAGATGCTTCATGGAAGCCGTACAAGCTCGCCAAAATTTTGTTAACAACAGGCTTGTGTCTAAAAAAAATATGGTAAAATTTATTATTGGCATAATTTTGAAGCACCATCATTAAAAATTAATTATTTATGAAGAAGATCATTCTTTCCCTATTTGTAATGTCTGCTGTTTTCGTTAGCTGTAAAAAAGACGATGCTCCTGCAACTTGTCAAAAAACTGTAACAGGAATAGCCGGGAATTACAAAATCACCAAAGTAGAATTAGTTTCTGCCAGCGGTACATCTGATATAACCAATACTTTAGATCCTTGTCAAATTAACGCTATTTACCAGTTGAAGGCAGATAATAGTTTTGTTTACACGGAAGTGGGTTCGTCCTGCACGGGCAGTAGTAACGGAAGCTGGAACGTAGCTAACGATGCAATTTCTATCAGTTCAGGTACAGGTTCAGGTGCCATTTCATTTACAAGTGCTCCCATTAACAGTTGGGATTGTACAACATTATCCGTAACTGAGGATATTGTATTTGTAGGAACTACCTCGAATGCTAAGTTCACTTTTGTAAAACAGTAAGATCATCTGAGTTGTTTTTAAATTGATTGCAGGTTTAAAAATGGAAGTGATCGTATAGTTGAATAAGGGCTCAAGAAACGATGAAACCCTTATTTACACGGTAATACCATAAAAATAAGATAGTTTTGCCGGGCCGAAAGGCCCGGCATTTTTATTTTATAAGCAGATAATTTCAATGAAAGCAGGATTTGTAAATATTTTTGGTAAACCAAACGCAGGAAAAAGTACACTGCTGAATGCGCTGATGGGTGAAAAAATGGCTATTGTTTCGCACAAGGTACAAACCACCCGCCATCGCATAAAAGCCATTTTAACCAATAAAGATTACCAGATCATATTTTCAGATACCCCGGGAATTATTGAACCAAAATACAAACTGCATGAAAAAATGATGCAGGCTGTAAAAGGAAGCCTTGAAGATGCAGACGTAGCGTTATTAATTACAGATGCCCGGGAAGATGTGCAGGAGAGCCACGCAATATTTACCGCATTAAGATTAAAAATGCCGGCAATCATCATTCTAAATAAATCAGATGCCGTAAAAGATGAATCAACTTTGCAGGCAACTAAACTTTTTTTTGAGCAACAACCATATTGTAAGGAAGTAGTGGTAATTTCTGCCCTTAAAAAACAGGGTATTGAAGAGTTATTACAACGCATTTTGCACTACCTGCCGGAAGGGCACCCTTTTTATGAAGGAGACGACTTAAGCGACATGCCTACAAAGTTTTTTGTGAGCGAATTGATTAGGGAGAAGATCTTTCAGCTTTTCCAGGAAGAGCTTCCCTATCATACCGCAGTATTAGTGCAGGAATTTAAAGAAAAAACAACTTTAATTAAAATATCGGCTGATATCATTGTTCAGAGAGAAACACAGAAAGGGATCATCCTGGGTCAGGGAGGAAAAATGATTAAACAGGTTGGAACCCTTGCCCGTAAGGATATTGAAGAATTTTTAGGCAGTAAAGTTTTTTTGGAACTGTATGTGAAAGTGCGGCCAAAATGGAGAGACAATGAAACACACTTAAAGGAATATGGGTATTAATATTTTCCTACTCACTTTTTAGGATCGTGGAATTAAAAAGCAAATAGATCATAAAGGTTATATCATAATTTTAATGATTTGTAAAAAATAAATTATCAATTATCAATTGTTGAAATGAGTTTTACAGTAGCAATAACAGGAAGACCAAATGTTGGCAAAAGCACTTTTTTTAACAGATTGCTGGAGGAAAGAAAAGCGATAGTGGATGACCAGAGTGGTGTAACCCGCGACAGGCAATATGGCGTAGCAGAATGGATCGGCAAATCTTTCAATGTGATAGATACCGGTGGTTTTGTGCCGCAAAGCGAAGATGTTTTTGAAAGAGAGATCCGCAAGCAGGTAATGATTGCAGTGGAAGAAGCCAACGCCGTAATATTTATGGTTGATGCTGCTACAGGAATTACCAGTCTGGATGAAGCCATGGCAGAAATTTTAAGGCGAAGTGCCAAGCCGGTATTTTTAGTAGTTAATAAAGTAGATAATCATAGCCGTTTGCTGGAAGCAAGTGAGTTTTACAGCCTTGGTTTTGAACATATTTATTTCCTTTCGTCCATAAGTGGCAGTGGTACGGGTGAATTATTAGATGCAATTGCCGGTTTGATACCCGAAAAAAAGGAAGAGGAAAATGCTGATGTTCCCCCCGTACCCAAATTTGCAATTATCGGGCAACCAAATGTTGGAAAATCTTCTTTGCTGAATGCACTTATTGGCCAGGACCGAACAATTGTTAGCGACATTGCCGGAACTACCAGGGATACCATTCATACCCATTACAATTTATTTAATAAGGAATTTATTCTCATTGATACCGCGGGCATCCGGCGTAAAACCAAAGTACACGAAGACCTGGAATTTTATTCTGTAATACGGGCTATAAAGGCAATGGACGAAGCAGATATTTGTCTCTTATTACTGGATGCCGGAAAAGGGATCACCGCACAGGATCTTTCCATTTTCTCACTGGCTGTAAAAAAAGGTAAAGGAATTGTAGTGTTGGTAAATAAGTGGGACCTTGCTGATAAGGAAACAAATACAGCCAGGGATTATGAAAAAGACCTGAAGAAAAGATTCGCACCATTTAGTGATGTGCCTATCCTGTTTATTTCAGTTACCGAAAAGCAACGAATTTTTAAAAGTATAGAAGCGGCGTTGCAAGTGTATGAAAACAAACATCGTAAAGTAACTACCTCCAAATTAAATGAGGTGATGCTTAAAGCCATAGAAGCCTATCATCCCCCCGTAGTTAGGGGAAATGCCGTTAAAATAAAGTACGTTACTCAATTACCAACCTATACACCAAGTTTTGCTTTTTTCTGTAATTACCCGGATGATGTAAAAACACCGTACAAAAATTACCTGGAAAACCAGTTAAGAGAGCATTTCGATTTTAGCGGTGTTCCTATCAGGTTGTTCTTCAGAAAAAAATAATCAGTTGCAAAAGCTACTTATTAACTTTTTTCTTCAAATAAACTTGGTACATTAAAAAATCCGGTTATTTTTGCGCCGAATTATTAAAACCAAAAAAAACAAAAAATGAGAAAATTATTATCAATCGTAGCAATGGCAGCTATCATGGCTTCCTGCAACGAAAGCAAAACAGAAGAAACTACTGTAGTAAATGCAGATTCAATTTCAATGGATGCAAATAGTGCTAATGCAATGGCTGATTCAGCTAAAGCAGCAATGGCAGATACTGCAAACAAGATGATGAGTACTATGACTGATTCTGCAGGAAAAATGATGGATAAAATGGCAGATACAGCTCACAAAATGATGAATCATGCGGCTGACAAAATGGAAAAAGCAGGAGATAAAATGGAAAAAGCGGCTGATAAGATGATGGAAAAAAAGCCATAATTGAAGGAAGATAAATTTTTAAAGGCGCCTGGTAGATTTGCCAGGCGTTTTTTTATGTTTTTGCTGTAATTGTACCTGGTAAAAATACTTTTTGTGTGATATGATCCATTTGGATTATTTTTTTTTAATAAAAACGCCACATTAAACAAAAAAGGTTCAATTGTTGTTGTTAAATAATTAATACATTTATAAAATTAATGTAGCATTTTATTATAACTTTTGCTGCATATTTTAAGCTTAAATTTTAATTCAAATAATTTTCAAGAGTATGAAAAACTTTTACCTGTTAGCTATTGCTATTTTCGCAATCAGCTCTGCTGCATTTTCTCAAATATCATCTACAGCCCTGGGAGGAGACTGGAGTAATCCTGCTACCTGGAATGGAGGCATCGTTCCTACAGCGGCAGATGAAGTAATTATTGCAGACGGAGCAATCGTGAATATTGATGTTGATGCTGCAACGCTAGGGCTAACCGTGGGACAGGGCATTTCAGGTATCCTGGAATTTGAGGCATTAAATCCCCGCACACTTACAATTGACGGAAATGTTACCATAAATACAGGTGCTATATTCAGATCTTCCAATACAGGTGTTCAAACTAACCATATATTATCCTTAAATGGGAATATTGTAAATAATGGTTCGCTCGATTTTAGTACCAATGGAAATACTGCTGCTGCAGTAATAATTTTTACCGGAGCTTCTAACACAAGTTTTAGCGGAAATGGTATTGATACAGACGTATCTGCTATAACAATCGACAAAGGAACATCCCCATTATCTGTATTAGAATTAAGTACCGACGTATTTAGTTATAAAGGAGCTACCAGTACACCCGGCATCATACAATCATTCCTGGATATTATAAATGGAACTTTTAAGATCTCCGGAACATTTACCATGGACAATGGGTTGTTTACCGGAACTGGATCATATACTATCCCTGAAACCGGTGGTTTGTGGTTGAACAATCCCAATTTTATTGTGAACGGCCGTGCAGGAACCGCTAATGTTGATGGTTTTTTGCAAGTAGATGCGGGTACACTGAATGTTGGTACAGCTGTTAATAACAGGCTGGGATATACCGCTACAACTGTGATCATAATTAACGGGGGTGTGGTAAATGTTGCCAGCCGTTTTTCAGCGACTACTACTTTTGGCATAAGTTACCTGCAAACAGGCGGTGTATTTAATGTGAATACTGTAGGAAACACCAGTGGACTAAGAGCCAGTTTTGATATTCAGGATCAGGACAATTCATCTTTTACGATGACGGGCGGAACAATTGTGTTGCAAAATCCCGGGATCAGTGGCTCTGGCCCACGAGATTATTTCAATGATGCAACCAACGTAAATATCACCGGAGGAACGTTGCAGGTAGGCAACGCACTTACAACTGGTGCTCAAACTTTTTTCCTTTTCGGTAAGGCTCCATCTGTTTTTCTCGATAATACAGCCGGCGGCCATACTGCCCAACTATTCGGAAACCTGGATGTAAATGGAAATACAACTATTAATACCGGTACAACCCTAGTTCTGGATGACGGCACTACAGCTTATACTTATTCTCAAAGAGGCAGCACTTTCACAAACGCCGGAACATTAAATGGATCCTTATTAAACAGTCTTTTATCTTTTTCCGGTTCTGCTGCGCAAACTTATGGCGGAGATGGTATTTTAGTATCGCCCCTTGCGGCACTGGAAATAAATAACACGGCTGGTTTATCTGTTACCAATGCAATCGCTTCTGATATAACAACTTCAGAATTAACGATGCTGGCTGGTGATATAACAGCAGGTGTTTCCACGATTGCTGTAGGAACCGGACTTACTAATCTTGGAATTGTAAATTATACGTCAGGAACGATCATTGGTAAATTCAAAAGATGGATCGATGCGGCAACCGGTACTACAGATTTCCAGGTTGGTATAGCAGGTTCTACAAGAACAGCCAGTATTGATTTTACTGCTGCACCTTTAACGGGAGGAACATTAACCGCATCTTGGGTACCATCTTATGGAGGAACAAATGGGTTGCCATTAACTGAACCCGGATTTCCCCCGGTAACTGATGTTGCTTCTGATGGTTTCTGGACAATCACTGCTGCAGACGGACTTTCCGGTGGCACATACACAGGAACTTTTTTAGCAACCAATGTAGTTACCGTGATTGATTTTTCTCAATTGGTTTTAGTAAAAAGGGCAGACGGTGCATCGGCATGGTTACTTGATGGAACCCATGTTCCTACTACTGGTTCAAATACAACACCTGTATTGTCTAGAACTGGTATGACGGGGTTTTCTGATTTTGCAATAGGAGGCAGCACATTGTCTCTTCCTATAACTGTTGAATATTTTAAAGGAAGCAAGCAAGCTAATGGCAATCTGCTGGATTGGAAAATTACTTGTACCAACACGCCAACGGCTAATATGATCCTGGAACGCAGCAGTGATTCAAGAAAATTCACTGCCATCAGCAATATTACAGCAACAGCACTTCGCTGCCTGCAGGCGTTTAGTTTTACAGATGAACTGCCAACTGCCGGAGTAAATTATTACCGCATTAAGTTAACAGATGCAGATGGTAAGTCAACCTATAGTAATATCATCGCTATCTTAAACAAGGAAAAAGGCTTTGATATAGTAGGAATGACACCTAATCCCGTTATAAATAAAACGGTTTTAAGTATTGCCAGTGCTACTGCAACTAATATGACGATCGTTGTTACTGATATTACCGGAAAGAAAGTGGCTACCAGGTCTATCAAACTTGTTGCGGGAAGCAACCAGGTAATACTGGATTTCTCTAATCTTGCCAGTGGTAGTTACCAGGTAACTGGTTACTCTGCAGAAGATGGAGTTGAGACCTATCGTTTTATTAAAAATTAATTTTAAATAAACACTAATTAAATAAATGCTGCTTTTTAAAGGCAGCATTTTTTTGTTTACCTTAACCCTGTGTGCTGAAAAAAGATTGTACATTTGCACAAATGTTTGATATAGCTGCATATATAAGTTCTGGTATCGTAGAAAATTATTGTCTGGGTTTTTGTACAGCAGAAGAGGTTATCCTGATAGAAAGCCTTTCAGTGCAACATACGGAGATAAAAGACGAGATAGAAAAAGTGAGAGCAAGTCTGGAGCAGGAGCTATTGTCGAAAGCAGTGCCCCCACCAGCTTCGGTGAAGGTTTCATTGATGAGGGCAATTTATAAACAGCAAGCCGCGATACAACATCAATTTCCTCCATTAATAGATGATACGATCGCCGGGGAAGATCTACAAAATTGGGTAACTAATCATATTCCTTCTCCTGAGTTGAATAACGACGATATGCAGGTAATTGAATTGCCTTCTACTGATTTGGTGATCAATTTTGCTGCTGTATCCAGATCCGGCCATGAGGAAGAAATGCACACAGATTTTATCGAATACCTGTATATCATCAAAGGAAGCTGCATTATGAAATTTAGCGGGATTGATAAGGCTTATAAAGAAGGGGAAATCATTACCGTAATGCCGAATATTGCTCACCGTGCAATTGTAACTTCTGAACAACCCATGTTTGCTCTTATTCAGCGCCAGCTCTGTGCCTGATTTGTATTATCCATTCATGCTTTTCAAAATAAAATAGGCTGTTACTATCAGTAACAGTACCAGTAAAATGCTGATATAGGTCCAGAATTGCGAAGGAAGTTTCCTTTTATCGTTTCTTTTTTTATTCTTACTGAGCTGTTTTGCCAGTCCTGCATTTAACTGTTTGATGTATAACGGAATTTCCTGTTTGTGTTGTAACTGTTCCAATCCTTCTATAGCATCATTCATAAATTCATCATCGTTCATCTGCTTTTCAAGATCATGCTGTTCGGCATCGGGCAAATTCCGGTTAATGTATTCCAACAGTTTATCCTGTTCAATATCTTTATTAAGATTGGATAATATGTTTTTTAATTCATCACTCATTTTTGTTGCAATCTTTCCATTTGTAATTTCAAATTTCTTTTTCCATTTTGAATGTTGCTTTTAACCTGCATCAGGGTAAAGCCTGTTTTGCCACAGATCTGCTGGTAACTTTTCTTTTCAAGATAAAACAAAGTTACGCAAAGCTTTTGCTCTTCTTTGAGCAGTAATAAAGCCTCCGACATTAATTCCAGTGTTTGGTCTTTTTCACGTAAAGCCAGCATGTTATCTTCTTCCTGCGGAGCTGCCAATATTCTTTCGTTGATCTCATGATTGTATTTTCCTTTATCCCGCAATTTCATCAGGCAATGATTTTTTGCCACCATATAAAGCCAACTCTTAAAATATTCAACAGGATATTTTCTCAGTTCATTTATCACTTTCAGGAAAACCTGTTGAACTGCATCTTTAGCTTCTTCTTCATTTTTAAGGTATTTCATACAAACTCCAAATAACAACATGGTGTAACGTTGCAGCAAGATGCCCAGCCATTCATTGTTGCCATCATCATGATAATGCTGCAACAGTTGTTTATCGTCTTTATGGTTATAGCTGCGAAGAGTCAAGATAGCCGCTGGTTAGTGATAATATTAAGATGAACGGTTAGCGTAATTTCCATAAATGTTAAGGCAAATGGCTGTAAAGATCCAACCGGAAATGTTTTATTTGCCTGCTGATATTTTATTACTTGAAATTTGCTGTTGAATTAACTGCGTTGTCATCGGCCAACTGCTTTTCAAAAAAAAGCATTTTTACAGCAATTAAGATCATCAATATGGCAAATATTTTTTTTACTGTTTCCTGAGGTAAGCTTAGGGCAAGCTTGCTTCCAAAATAGCTTCCAAAAAAGAAGGCGATTGAAATGATCAACACTACCCGCATATCAATAAATCCCTGTTTATAAAATTGTAATACGCCCAGTAAACCAATGGGCAAAAGCAGAATTCCGAGAGAAGTGCCCTGGGCCATCTTTTGAGAGAAACCAAGAAAATAAACAAGCGCCGGAACTATCAAAATTCCTCCACCAATACCAACCAATCCGCTTAATGTGCCGGCAGCAATACCTACCAGCAATAAAATAACCATTGTTTGTGTATCCATATCGCGGTTTTTAGAGATCATTATTTAGCAGGGAATTTTTTGCTGTAAGCTGCTATAGCTTCATCAATAATTTTGTAAGCATCTTCTTTGTCCTGGAACTCATCTATCAGTACTTTTTTATTTTCAAGGACTTTGTATTGCTCGAAATAATTTTTTAGAACAGCAAAAAAATGTGGAGGTATTTCGCTGATATTTTTAATGTGGTTAACTGAAGGGTCTTTTGTGGCTACGGCAATGATCTTATCATCTTTTTCACCACTATCAATCATCTGCATGTTTCCAATAACGGTAGCTTCTACAAGGCAGAGGGCCTGTATACTTTCACTGCACATCACAAGTATGTCTAACGGGTCATTATCTTCGCCTAATGTTTGCGGTATAAACCCATAATTAACTGGGTAATGAAAAGAGGAATAGATTACCCTGTCTAATTTTAGTAGCCCGGTTCTTTTATCTATTTCATATTTACATTTGCTGCCTTCCGGTATCTCTATAAGTGCGTTAACTGTTACCGGGGATTTGTCTCCATAATGGGCGCCATGCCAGGGATGCAATACATACATTTCTTTATGTTTAATTTGTCACTAATCTATATCCGATCCATGCTGCGAAAATTCCGGCAATAATACTACATGCTATGTAGGTAAGCGATAAAACGTATTTTCCCTGTTGAAGCATTTGCAGGTTTTCGATACTGAATGCAGAGAAAGTAGTAAAGCCACCACAAATGCCTGATGCAAAAAAAACTTTCCAGTTATTTTCAAAATTACTATCTCTAACTGCTAATCCAAATACCACACCAATACACAAACTGCCAATAATATTAATTGATAAGGTGGCAAACGGGAAACGCGGAGTTCTGATCAAATGGCTGATACCGTAACGTATCACTGTACCTATTGAACCGCCGAGGCCAGCTAATAAAATATTCCTTAGCATATTTAATCTATTGGCAAATTTCCGGAATATGTGTACTTAAAGTCGATTTTCCATTCCTTGTTTTCCCTTATCACTTTAATGTCCATTGGCTTGTTCATATAATCGTTGGAATAATTTATGATGGTAGTAGAATCATTTACATCCAGGTAATTTTTAATATCATAATTAGCTTTTTTGAAATGCTCTTTACGATCTTTTGGCCATTTTTGATAATAAGCTTTATACGAATCAAAGGCCTGCTGATTTTGCGGATCTGTTGACAGTAGCTTTTCGGCGGTTTTAAAGTCTCCATCAAGGCTTGCTCTTATAAATTCTCTTCCTGCATCCAATGCAGTAGCAGGAGTTTGATTTTTGTTTTCGCTGCATGAGGATATCAATACTGCAGAAAGGATGAATATAACCAGGTTTTTTATCATAATTAATTTCTTGCATTAAAGTTAAACATCTTTCTCTTATACCCATAAAAAAAGCATCCGGTGAGGGATGCCTTATTAGGATCAGTCTTGATTATTTGTCTTTCATTTTCTGATATTCCTTGTTAACAGAATCAAGCATTTGCATGCCCTCTTTAAGCGAATCCATGTTCATGTTTTTCAGTTCCTCCATTGCTTTGTTAAGGCTATCAGGTGCATTGATGCCTTTTTCATTCATCTTTTCCATTCCCATGTTCATCATAGATTCTTTGTCGAATGCAACTTTCCATTCTCCTTTTTCTTTTTTGAGGATATAATTAAGGGTTTCACCGCTTTTAATTTCTTTAACAGGAATTGTAGCCTTATCGCCTTCAATTTTCACTTCGCCGTATTCCATTGATTTCGGATCAAATTTGTCTGATTCTTTAGATCCTTTGTCCATTTTCATTCCTGCATCCATCATATCAATCATCGACTTGCTGCTCTCAGTAGAAAGTTTCCTGGCAGCTTCAATATCTTTTTTTGAGAGGGCTTCAAAAAATTTCGCCAATACAGCTTTTGGGTCTCCGCTTCCACCAGAATTACAACTAAAAAATATAAACGGAGAAAGCAGCAAGGCAGTAAATAGTATTTTTTTCATTTGAACAGTTTTTGTTTTGCCAAAAATAATTTTATTCTTTGATAGTTTATTTTTATTTAAAAAAATATTTGCTCTTTTAATTCACATTTTGGTTGAAGAAACAGGTCATCCACTCCTATAAATTCAAAATCTTTAATAAAACTGTGCCGGAATTGCATTTTATTATCGTTGGCCTGTATCAGGCATTTGTAAACGAACTCGGCGCAATACATGCGGTCGTCTGTTGCAAGATCAAATTTCATATCAAACATTAACCCGTTATTGTATTGGCGTTGAACGATACGTATGAGTTTTTCTGTGGTGCCGGATGTGAAGTTATAGGTAAAAATGCCGATGCCTTTGTTGTTATATGGATCGGCAAAGTCAGCAATAAAATCCCTTCTTATTTTTTGATCGGGGTTCCATTCCCCACCCAGTGCATGATATACAAATACAGAATCATGTTCAATTGAAGCAATGCCACAATGAGAATAGGTAACATCCCGCCGATTTAATTTCCGAAGCGTTTCGCTGGTAAAATCCATACCCGTTCTGGTAACAAGATAGCCGTTTTTTATATTCCCGGCATGCCGGTAAATGGCTGCATAAGCGTTTTCTATTTTTATTTTATGTTGTTGTTTTTCTTTTGGGGTTTCATTTATTTTCTTAAAAGGATCATTAACTCGGCAAGCTGTTGCAAAAAAAATAAGGCAGCCATAAAGCCACCTTACGTTTTTAAATAAATTATTTTTCATTAAAATAAATCTACAACTTCCTTCCGGAATCTTTCATGATCTGTTCATCATCTTTATTGTATGCTTTGATGATCGCTTTTACCAGGCGGTGCCTTACAACATCTTCCTCGTCCAGCTCTATATGTGCAATACCATCTACATTGCGAAGTATCCTGGTGGCTTTAAACAAACCACTTTGTTGATTTTTTGGAAGATCAATCTGAGTAGGATCACCCGTGATGATTGCTTTTGCATTTGGACCGATTCGCGTAAGGAACATCTTTATCTGGAGGTCGTTTGTATTCTGGGCCTCATCCAATATAATGAATGCATTGTCTAGCGTACGACCTCTCATATAAGCTAAAGGAGCTATCTCAATAGTTCTTGTACTCATGTAATAGCCAAGTTTATCAGCAGGGATCATGTCGTCCAGTGCATCATATAATGGCCTCAGGTAAGGGTCAATTTTTTCTTTGAGATCGCCAGGCAAAAAACCAAGGCTCTCACCGGCTTCTACAGCAGGCCTGGTTAGGATGATTTTTTTGACCAGTTTATTTTTTAATGCTCTAACGGCCAGGGCTACTGCTGTGTAGGTTTTACCGGTACCTGCAGGGCCAATAGCGAATACGATATCATTTTTATCGCAGGCCTGTACCATCATTTTTTGATTAGCTGTTCGTGCCCTTACTGTTTTGCCATTTGGCCCAAACACTAATACATCATTAGGGTTTCGGTCCATGAAATTATCAATTACCTTTTCATCATCTCCGCCAAGGATCTGTTCAAGATAATTTTCGCTCATGTGTCCGTTGCGTTCTAAATACTGAACTAGCAGATCGATCTTTTCTTTTGCTTCTTCAATTTGTTCGGGAGCGCCGCTAAGTTTTATTTGTGTTCCGCGGCTTAAGATTTTGAGGAGAGGGAATTTTTTTTTCAGAATGTCGAGTTTACCGTTGTTTACTCCGAAAAATTCAATTGGGTTTACGGTTTCAAGGTTAATGATTGTTTCTGTCAATGCTTTCCAGTTTTTAATGCTTTTTTTATTCTTTAAAAAAAGCAGGTTGGTTAAAATGAAAATTGTTTAGAACTTTTGAAACTTGTTACCAAATGTAATTAATTGGTAAGTCTACACGAATTTAATTATACACATTGGGTTTTATTTAGTGGAAAAGTTAAATGTATTTTTAAAACCCAAATCTTAACTATTTAATAATTAAAATAACTGCCCGGGATACACTAAACAGTGTATCTCAAAAAAATATCTGAAGCCTTCTTTATAAGTAACGATAGAATGTGTAATTTATTTTAGCATATTGTTCCTGCCGGTTAAACAGCGTTTTTATCAAACATTGGCTTTAGTAAACAGTAATCTTGTTTCTCATTGAATGTAAATTGGAAGAATGAAAAATCAGCTAATCTGCCATATTAAAATCTCGCCACAAGTTTAAAGTTGATAAGCCTTGGTGTAAGCCTGTTTGGTATGGCGTAGGTGTTGCCTGCAAAATCTTTTATGAGTTGGAAAGAAATAACATTCGGCCTGTCGATAAGGTTAAAAACTTCCAAGCTTGCCCAGATATTTTCAAAACTCCTGAAAGGATTGTGGCTTCTTCTTGCCGATTTTTCGCTTAGCAATAATGCACTAAATCCGATATCAACCCTGATGTAAGGTTCAATGATAAGCCCATTACGGTAACGGGTACTGTTAGGAATGTTATAGCTCATGTTACTCCCATACAGCATGTTCAGGTGCACTTTAAAATTTTTGTTGGTTGCAAGGTAATCTTCAAGGTACAATCCAATGGTAATACGCCTGTCGGTTGGCCTGCGTAGAAAACCTATGTCGTTTTTTATACTGTCTGCTACAACCTGGTCCTGTGTGTTTGGGCCAATAACTTCACCGCCGGCATTTTTATATTGATAATAAAAATCATTATTAATGTCTTCCTTTGTTTTCATAAAGCCAATACTCAACCAGCTTTCTGCATCCTTGATTAATTCTCCAAACAGTCTTAATTCTAAACCTGTAGCATAAGCTTTTGCATTGTTTGCTCCAACATATTTTATTTTTACATTGTCGATATCATAAGGATCCACATCTGTCATTGATTTATAATACGCTTCTGCCGTTAACCTGAAAGGCCTGGCATCAATTCCTTTAAAATTATAATCCATTCCTGCAACAAACTGGATACTTTTTTGTGCTTTAACTGTTGTATTCAGTGTGCCATCTGTTCTTCGCAATTCTCTATAAAAGGGTGGTTGATTATATGACCCCGCGGCAATCTTGAGCACTACATCATTTTTCCAATCGGGTTTCCAACTTGCCTGGATGCGTGGACTGATCAAAAATTCTTTGTTCAAACTATTATAGTTGTACCTGATACCTGCCTGGATGCTAAGGTCGCTTTTAGACTTTAACAAGTGGATATTATCCTGCAGGTAACCACTGTATTTCTCAATACTAAGATTTGCTTTACTATTTAAAGAATTGAAAAGTGAAGCCGCTCCCGGAGTATAAGGCAATGAGTAACCAGCAGAATCCTGGTATTCAAATTGCCTGAGGAGGTCGTTAATCTTCGTTTGTTCTACATTTAATCCCCATTGAAAAAAATGCTTTCCTTTTTCGAGGGTTCCTTTGTGTCCTGCATTCCATACAGCAATATTCAACTCATTGCGTGCGTAGTTTTGGTAGTAGCCAGCGCCTAATGGATTAACGATCTGGCCAAACGTACTGCTGGTGTTATCAAAATCCCTGTCTCCGAATAAATAAGCTCCGGCAATATCATAATTTTCTTTTTCATTGTCTTCAAAGCGGCTAAGCATCAACTTTAGTTTTAGCTTTTTATTAGGCGAATGTACAAAGGTGAGCCCGGCCATACTGGTTGTATAGCTGTCTTTTTCCTGTCCTTCAAAATAGATATCCAGGCCAAGGTTGGAAGTAAAGAGCGGTGAGAATACCGAGGAAGTTTTTTTAACCGATTCAGGAATATAACTGAACCGTGAAGTAGATAAAATGCCCAGGAGTTCCACCTGCCAGTGTTCATTCAATTTATAGGTAGCGTAGCCCTGCAGATCGGAGGCCGATGGAATATAAGCACCCTGGGTTGGTTGACTTTTAAGAAGGTTTCGGTTACTTTTATTCCTTGCGCCAACAAGATAGGTGAACGCTTTGTTTTTTGAAATACCTTCAAACTGAATACCTTGTTCTAAAAGACTGATATAAGCACTGCCGCCGAAATTGGTTGGCTTTTTATACTGAATATCCAGCACACTGCTCATCTTATCTCCATATTTTGATTGAAATGCACCGGTAAAAAAACTTACATTTTTTACCATTTCCGGGTTTATAAAACTTAATCCTTCCTGTTGGCCGCTGCTAACCAGGTAAGGCCTGAAGATCTCAAAATCATTTATATAAACAAGGTTTTCATCATAGTTGCCGCCACGTACATTATATTGAGAGGTGAGTTCGTTGTTGCTTCCAACCAGCGTTTTGATGAGCCCCTCTACACCACCGGTTGTACTGGGCAGAAGGATCGCCTTTGTTGCATCTATTTTAATGAGGCTGGCTTCTTTTCTCTCTTTCTCATCTGAAATAACTACTGTTTCAAGTGTTTTGCCATCTTTTTTCATTTTGATGGTAACCTGTTCTGTTTCGCCGGCGCTAAGAAAAAAGTTTTTTTGAATTGCTAAAAAACCACTGTGTGTAAACGTAAGTGCAAAAGACCTGTTGGCAATTACTTTTATGCTAAAAGTTCCGCTATCGCTGGAAAGGACCCCACTGTTTTTTCCGAGGATAACTATAGATACATTGCTTACAGGATTTTCATTTTCGTCAATTATCCGGCCACTTATACTGGCTTCCTTTGTTTGGGCGAGCGTAGCGTTTGATAAAAGGCAGATCAATAAAACAGTTAGCAGTCTCATATTATGAAGATAATATTTTTAATGGGTCGGGTGGCTAAAATCTTATAACTGTAATTTTTTTCTGGCAGTTATTTAATTGAAATCGCTTAAGATTATTTTTTCAAAAGTTAGTTAATATAGTTTTCGAGGCTTTTGATGATTGAACTATTTGTATTATTTTTTGCAACCAAATTCTCATTTCTTGCCTTGATACCATTTATAGTAAATGCACTATTTTTGAATAAATTAAATGTGTTGAAAAGTTATATTTCTCTTTCCCTGTTTTTGTTATTTACCGTTTACGGATGTGCCGATGAAAATGATGTGAGCAAGAAAAAGGAGGCGTTGGAAACGCAGGTTCCGGTAATTACTTATCCATTGGTAAGCCTTACAAATTCAACAGATATTAAGGATATTTTATGCCAGAACTGGGATAATAGTGAAGATCTGGAAGATGCATCAACCAGCGGAGGAAGTGATCTTGGATTAACATTTCGCGGACTTAGTTTTTTTACAGACGGTTCTGTAATGAAAGATCCGCATGGCTATTTTGACGTTGGTACCTGGCAATTGCATGCAGATAAAAAGCCGGTATCATTGGAGTTGAAATTAAGCAAGGGCAAGGAAGTATATTTATTGGGATCACTCAATCCTAAAAAAATGCGGTTGCTTCAGGAGGGAAGTACAAAAACAATTTCCTACACCGGCAACGGCTTCAGACCAAAAAACCTGGCAGACGACCCTTTTTATCCCGCTAATAATTACTGGAGGTTAAAACCTACAAAACCAGAATCAGAAGAGCAGTTGAAAAAGCGATTAAAAGATTGTATTCATTTTTATTGCCTTTATTACGATTATAATATTTTTTCTGACGCGAAAGTAATTTCATTCTCTGGTTTTCCGGGTTGTTTTAAGTGGTATGCCGGAGGTATTCATCTGAAAAAAGAAAAAGACCTGACCGACGACTGGATCAATTGCTTTTACAATAAGGAGCAGGCGCAGCAGTGTTATAAATATGCAGATAAACTAATCAGCAAAAAGTACATTTGGCCTAAGGCAGAAAAAAGATGGATGAGGCAAAACGTTTATGTACTTCGACAGATGGAAAATAAAGTAGATTCGCTTTAATGTTTTGTGTTTCTCAAAATGCAGTATCAATATAATCGGACTTCGACAGGCTGGTATTAGTACTTTATAAAAAGGGTATTATTGAACCCTGCTTCTACAAGCTCAGCCTCACAGTTCTACTTGATGAGTTTTATCGAGCAACTTACATATTTTTTAAAGCTTCAATCGTAGCGGCCGGATCTGCAGACCTGAAAACAGTGTTACCTGCAACCAACACGTCTGCTCCCGCATCAATGATAGAACGGGCATTTTCATGCGTTACTCCACCATCTACTTCTATTTTCACTTTTAATAATTGCTCGTTGATCATTTCTTTAAGCTGTTTGATCTTTACGATTGTGTGAGGAATAAATGATTGTCCGCCAAAGCCAGGGTTTACACTCATCATGCATACAAGATCTATATCTTGTAAGATATCTTTCAGCAAGTCTACGGGAGTGTGTGGGTTAATAGCTACTCCCGCCTGCATACCAAGGCTCTTTATTTGTTGAATGTTGCGGTGCAGGTGCCTGCATGCCTCATAATGTATCGTAAGGTTATCGGCCCCGGCCTTTTTAAATGCTTCAGTAAATTTCTCAGGTTCTTCTATCATCAAATGCACATCGCAGAATTTGCTGGTACTTTTTCTGATGAATTCAACTATCATTGGGCCAAAACTTATGTTAGGTACAAACCTGCCATCCATTACATCCAGGTGAAACCAATCTGCTTTACTGTTGTTCAGCATCGTGCAATCTTTTTGCAGGTTTAAAAAATCGGCTGATAATAACGAAGGTGCAATAAGTGCCATGATGGTGGTTGTTTATTGATAGTTGAATAATCTAATTTCCGGTGGACTTTATTTAAAGAAATATTTTTTGAATTTAACTTTTTACTCCAAGTTTTGCCAGCGCTTCCCTGGCTTCTATATAATCAGGTGCATACATCAACGCTGTTTGATAAGATTCAATAGCGTCGGCCATGCGATTAAGTTTTTCAAGGCATCGGCCTTCATAATAATAACCTTCTTCATAGCCGTTTTGTAATGTGATAGCTTTTGTAATTACTTCCAATGCTTCTTTATATTTTCCAAGATCATATAAAGCGATACATTTTTCCCGGTATGCATACATGAAACTGTAATTTATCTCCAGGCATTTATTGAAAAAGCCTATTGCTTTTTCTTTTTCATTGATGGCTGAATAATAAAGCCCTTTTATAAACAGTGCTTCTTTTTCTGCTTTATTGTTGTCAATGGCAATTAATGCATCCGCCATCTGAAGAGAAGCAGGGTTTTTGGTATCAGCATAAAGAGTGCCTAATGAAATAATATCCGATGGAGTAGGGAATAGACGAACCGTTTTTTCAAATGAATTTATTGCACTTAACGTATCCTCATTTTCTACATGCAACATTGCTTTTATCTGCCATAGCCGCGGATTCGCCGTATCTTTCTGAATAGCGTTGTTCACTTCCTTCAACGCATTGTCATAATTGCCATTCTCGCGATAATATTGAATAAGATTTTCTTTCAGTATCAACGAATCAGGATATTGTTTTATATCATCCATCAGTAGTTGCTCGGCCGAAGGAGACGAAGATGTGTTTTGCGGCACTTTATCCGCCTTTTCATCATTGCAGGAACTAAAAAAAATGATCAGCAGCCCAAAAACAATATATTTATTCATTAAAAATGATTTCGCTGCAAAATTAGCGTTTAGAAGCTTTCATTGCTGACAATATTCTGACAAATAATTTTATATTCGGATTAACTTTGTGGCTGGTTCCGGGAAGAATTAAAATGTTCCCTTAAAATTCATTTTTATTCAACCCTGCTTTTTATTCATTCATCATTCTTAATTTACTATAATGAAATTTTTCCTTTCAGTTGTTGTATCTCTTGCTATTTTTTATAACGTAGCTTTCTCTCAACCGGCAACTGTTTCAGATGCATCCAAAGTAGCGGATACCATTCATTTTCCGGGTGAAACCCATTTTAAAAATGTTAGGCAGTTAACTTTTGGTGGAGATAATGCGGAGGCCTATTTTAGTTTTGATGGCAAATACCTCATCTTTCAAAAAACAAATATAAAAGAAGGAATTAATTGTGACCAGATATGGATGGGTAAAATTCCTGAAAGTGGGGGCGAGTCTTTTGTACCCAAACTTGTAAGCACAGGAACCGGACGAACCACCTGTGCCTATTTTTATCCGGATGGCAAACACATTTTATATGGGTCAACCCATTTGGGAAGCAAGGATTGTCCGCCGGTACCCGACAGAAAAAAATATGGCAATAAATACATCTGGGCTGTGTATGAAAGCTTTGATATTTTTAAAGCAGACCTTAACGGAAACATTATTTCAAGGCTTACCGACAGCCCGGGGTATGATGCGGAGGCAACTTTTTCACCAAAGGGCGATAAGATTTTATTTACTTCTATGAGAGATGGAGATCTTGATTTGTACACGATGAATCCAGACGGTAAAAATGTAAAACGTATTACCAATATCCTGGGTTATGACGGCGGCGCATGGTTTAGTCCTGATGGAAAAAAAATAATCTGGAGAGCTTCGAGGCCGCAAACTGCGGAAGAAATAAAAGAATATAAAGATCTGCTTGCAGAGAACCTGGTTGCACCCACGCATATGGAAGTATGGATAGCCAATGCAGATGGTTCAGATGCACACCAGGTAACAAGCCTTGAGCAGGCAAACTGGGCACCTAATTTTACTCCGGATGGCAATCATTTCATTTTTTGCAGCAATCATGAGTATAAAAGAGGTTTCCCGTTTAATATGTACCTGGCAAATGCTGATGGAAGTAATATTCAGAAAATTTCGAGGGATAAAGGTTTTGATGCTTTTCCGATGTTTAGTGCAGATGGAAAAAAATTTGTTTTTTGCAGCAATCGGAATAATGGCGGTACCAGAGACACGAATATTTTTATTGCGGATTGGGTAGAATAAACCGGTAATGATCGTTAAGTTCCTTCTCTTTTGATGTGCCCCGCCTCAATTACTGGTTGGGCGGTTGAGTAGGGTGGAGGTTATGCCATGTAATGATTTGAAAGCATTAGCCGGGTAACAATGTTATAAAATAACTTCTTCTAACGGTAACAACAAACGCTACAATTCAATTACTTCGCAGTCTTTCATATTATTGCCGTCTATTACAAATCTTATTATTGTTCTCACTTTATGCCATCCTTGTTTGCCTGCTGCGCCCGGATTCATGTGAAGGCACTGCAGTTTTTCATCGTACATAATTTTCAAGATATGTGAATGGCCACTTATGAAAAGGCCCGATTGGTGATTTACTATTTCATTTTTTACACCCGGCGCATACTTGTTTGGGTAACCACCGATGTGCTGCATATATACTTTTACAGCTTCACAGGTGAACTGCAACTTTTCGGGAAAGATCTTCCTGATATCTGATCCATCAATATTTCCAAAAACGCCTCTCACAGGCAATCCGGTTGCCATAAGCTGGTTGGCGATGTTTATTGTTCCAAAATCACCGGCATGCCATATTTCGTTGCAACTTTTAAAATGCTCCAAAACGCTTTCATCTAAGTAATTGTGTGTATCTGATATAAGGCCAATCCTTGTCAAGCTAACTCAAATTAAAATGGTAAATTTGCAATGAAGGTAAATCGGAATTTAGAAATCTGATGCAGTAATTTAGCAGGAAAATTACATGGATTCATTTTTGTGTAATCAAACCGGGTTTTTGTTTTAAATTGTAGCGATGCCATACTTTAGAAATTTTATTTACTTCATTGACAAAAGATCCTGGAAATATTATTTCCTCATGTTATCCTTATGCAAAAGTTATGATATCGTTTCTTTCAAAGAATCCTGATTTCTAAATTTTTAATTTTTTTATTATGCCTCATTATCATAAAGCCGGAACAATTCCGCACAAACGCCATACCCAATTTCGGAAGCCGGATGGCAGTTTATATTCAGAGCAATTATTTTCTACCGAAGGATTTTCGAATGATTACTCTATACTTTACCATACTTATGCCCCTACGCTTATTGTAAAATGTGATGAGCCTGTTGATGTTGCACCGAAAGTTGCAGAAGAAAAAATGTTGAAACACCGCAGCCTGGAAGGTTTTAAATTAAAACCTGAACCGGATTATTTGAAGAGTCGTAAAGCTGTGCTCGTTAATAATGATTGCCATATTGTGCTGGCAGCGCCGCAAAAAAGTATGGCAGGTTATTTTTACAAGAATGCCGATGCTGATGAAATGATCTTTATTCATGAAGGTAGCGGTGTTGTGAAAACATGTTATGGAGAATTAACTTTTAGTTACGGGGATTATATTGTTATCCCCCGCGGATGTATCTATAAAATTCATTTTAATGATGAGCACAACAGGTTGTTTATCGTAGAATCGTTTAGCCCTATCCGTTTTCCCAAAAGATATTTAAGTAAGTACGGACAGTTGATGGAACACTCTCCTTTTTGTGAAAGGGATATCCGGGTGCCGGAGAATCTACAAACCCATGATGAAAAAGGTGATTTCGTTATTCAAACAAAAAAGAAAGGGGTGATGTATGGTATTCATTATGGCACACATCCATTTGACGTTATTGGTTGGGATGGTTGCTGCTATCCTTATATCTTTAGTATACATGATTTTGAACCCATTACAGGAAGGGTTCACCAACCACCACCGGTTCACCAAACTTTTGAAACCGACACATTTGTTGTTTGTTCATTTGTTCCAAGATTATATGATTATCATCCGGATGCCATTCCTGCTCCATATAACCATAGTAACATAGACAGTGATGAGTTATTGTATTATGTAGATGGAGATTTTATGAGCCGCAAGCATGTAACCAGGGGGATGATCACCTTGCATCCTGCCGGTATACCACATGGGCCACATCCCGGTACGGTAGAAAAAAGCATAGGAGCTAAGGAAACCAAAGAGTTAGCGGTAATGGTAGATACTTTTCACCCATTACAACTTACAGAAACAGCGCTGGAAATAGAGAACGAAGGTTATGTAATGAGTTGGGCAGAATAGAGCGCATGCTGCCTGGATCGTTTTGGTTATGTACTAAATATCCTGACGCTTATTTTATTTAAATACGTTTTATATTAAAATTGTTTAAATTTAAATTCAAAAAAATATCAACTATGCTTAAATTTCATGAAATAAAAACAGGAGATTATTTATTTGCAGATAATGATGGTGATATAAAAAGGGGTGAAGTAACTAATTTAAACGGAGATGAAAAACAGGTTTGTGTAGACACTGGAGCGCAGGAGTTTTGGTATGAAGTAGAGCAACTTTCACCTGTGCCAATAACAGATGCAGAACTCGCCAGTCTTAAATTTCATAAACATGTGAATGATGATGGAACCATCAAATATTCTAAAGGAGCATTCCGTTTATTGATTTCTAAAGAAGCAGATTTTTCCAGGATGGAAATATGGTACCGCGATGAAACCAGGCATATCGTAAATGCCATCAATTTGCATAACCTGCAAAATCATTTTTATGACATGACCAAAGTGCACCTTAATGATGAATCATTTGATTAACCTCCCCGATTATAATTGATTTAACTAAAAATCCCCTGAAATTTCAGGGGATTTTTAGTTAAATATTGTGCTGTATTAATTTACAGGAGTATCTTTTGTTTCTTTAGAAGCTGTTGCAACCGGAGCTTTTTTTGCGGTACCATTTTCTACTGCCACTTTTCTTGCGATCCTGGCCTGGTTGGTAGTAACCATTTTATTTCCTTTTTTACGCATTTGAGTAGGAGCCGGTAATGTTGTTGTTGCAGGTGTTACTGTTTTTACAGCAGCCTTTTTTTCCTGTGCTGATGCTGTTAAACCAATGCTTAAAAAAATACCAGTTGCGAGTAATAATTTTTTCATAATTGTTTTTTTTAATATTTTACATTAAACGAATGAGAACCAGTTGATCTTTTTATCTTCCAGGCAGGCATAGCCTGTGTCAAATATACATTTCTTTACAAAAAAGAAAAAATAAATTGTATTATTCCCGGTTTTATACATAAAAAAGATCCTCCCCGTTTTGGGAAGGATCTATAATTTAAAGATTTAAAATAATTAAGCTTTTGGTTCTTCAGCTTCGCCTTCGGCCTTCGCTTCAGGTTCTACAGATTCCGGGGCAGTGCTTTCGCCTGTTGCCGCATCGTTATCCATTTTTGCTTTTAAACCAGCCAGTACACCAAGATCACCCAATGTAGCTTTTTCTACTTTACTCTGGATGTTCTTAACAGCTTTTTTGGTAGAATCAGCTTCAGCTCTTTTCTCTTTCATCACGATCTGCTTTTCTTCTTCCTTTTCCTGTTCCCATAAGCGGGTGTGGCTAAGAACGATACGCTTGTCGTTGCGATCAAATTCAATCACCATAAATGAGGCGATCTCATCTGCTGCGATGGTTTTGCCATCTTCTTTTACCAGGTGGCGGGCAGGTGCGTATCCTTCCAGTCCATAAGGCAATTGAACAACAGCTCCTTTATCATCTTTTTTTACAACTGTTCCTTCATGTATAGAGCCTTCAGCAAAAGTAGATTCAAGTGAATTCCATGGATCTTCTTCAATTTGCTTATGGCCTAACTGAAGTTTACATCCGTCTTTATCAATGTTCAGGATCACTACTTCAATTTCGTTACCAACTTTAGTGTACTCGTTGGGGTTATTGAAGCGTTTCAGCCAGCTAAGGTCGCTGATGTGGATCATGCCACCAATACCGGTAGATAATTCAACAAACACACCATAAGGAGTGATGTTTTTTACAATACCCTGGTGACGGCTGTTCTCAGGGAATTTATTTTCAATTGTGCTCCATGGATCTTCTGTCATTTGTTTGATAGAAAGGCTCATTTTGCGTGTTTCTTTATCAAGGGTAACCACTTTAGCTTCGTACTCATCACCCAGTTTAAAGAACTCTTTTGCATTGATCGGCGTATTTGCCCAGGTAATTTCACTTACGTGTACAAGGCCTTCAACGCCTGGCATGATCTCAAGGAAAGCACCGTAATCTTCGATGTTTACAACTTTACCTTTTACGATCTCACCTTCTTTAAGGTTTTCTGCCAATGTATCCCAAGGATGCGGCGTTAATTGTTTTAAACCAAGGCTGATACGCTTTTTATCATCATCAAAATCCAATACCACCACGTTCAGTTTCTGATCCATCTTCAATACTTCAGAAGGATGGTTGATACGTCCCCATGAAATGTCTGTGATGTACAGTAAACCATCCAGTCCACCAAGATCAAGGAACGCACCGAAATCAGTGATGTTCTTGATTGTTCCTTCCAATACCTGGCCTTTTTCAAGTTTACCAATGATCTCTGCACGTTGTGCTTCAATATCACTTTCAATAAGCGCTTTATGAGATACAACAGCATTTTTAATTGCTTCGTTGATCTTAACAACTTTAAATTCCATTGTTTTACCAACAAACTGATCGTAATCAGTAACTGGTTTAACATCAATCTGAGAACCTGGAAGGAAGGTTTCCATTCCAAATACATCAACGATCAAACCACCTTTGGTTTTGCTGGTAACAAGACCAGTAACGATCTCACCAGTTTTATTTACCTCTACAATTCTTTCCCAAGCTCTTGTGATACGGGCAGATTTACGGCTCAGGTTAAGATTTCCTTCCCTGTCTTCTTTTTCTACCACCATTACTTCAATGATATCACCCACTTTTACACCACCCGGAATATCCCTGAATTCATTCAGAGAAATAAGTCCGTCACTTTTAAAACCAATGTTTACAACAGCATCAGTTTTGGTCAATGATTCTACAGTTGCCTGTATCATTTCACCATCGTTGATTTGCTTAAAAGTGTTGTCGTAAACAGTATCGTATTTCGCTTTTTCTTCTTTAGAATAAGCTGCTACGTTACGTTTGTCCCTTGTCCAATCAAAATCATCATGAGCTGTTTCAATGATTGGCTCAAATTTTTGAACAGGTGCTGCAATTGTTTCAACTGCTGTTTCAACAGTTGCTTCCACAGGATCATTTGTTATCGCAGCATCTTCCGCCGCATTAGCAGCTAAAGATTCCTGATCTTCTGCGTTTAGTTGTTTGTTAATATTAAAAGACATAATTATAATCCCGCGGTTTTTTTAACGGGGTGGCGAAGGTAGGATTTTATTGCCGGAATATTGCTAAAATGCAAGCTAATAAAGGGATTATGTAAAAAAAAGGGCTCATCTAAATGATGAGCCCTTTTTAAAATATTGACAATCAGTATTATTGTACTACAACCCGGGCAGATTGCAGGCTTTTGCCAGATGCATCTGTAAGGTTTACTACATAAACACCTTTTGGTTGTTTGCTAAGATCGATATCAACCCTGTCATATGGGCGAATGTTTGCAAATCTCTGCGTAAGTACTTTGGCACCTTTGCTATCGTAAACTGTTACATTTCCAACAGCAGATAAGATGTCGTTGATACCATTACTAAACCTAACCTGGAATATACCAGTGGTTGGGTTTGGATAAACATACAATGGGCTGGTTGAAGAATCAGTTAATGTGATTGATCCAATTGCAAGTCCACTGCAGGTAGAAGGATCCGTAACTTCTACGGTAAGGTCACCAATTGATTCAACACCGGCAAGGTAAGTGCTGGCGGTAGCTCCGGGAAGAGCAACACCATTTGCAAACCACTGGTAAGTAGCTGTGGTACTTGGCGCACTTAATGTTGCAGTAACAGTGGTTACTAAACCAGGGTAAAGACTGGTGCCGTTTGAAGCAGCAACAGATACAACCGGGTCAGCTCTTAGAATATTTACAGGCACGTCAACAGGATCTGTAGGGCAGATAGTGTTAACAACCGTTACCGTATAAACAGTAGATGCTGCAGGTGCTGCATATACAGTGTTTGCTTGAGTATTGGCTACATACGGTGTTGTTCCGTTTGCATCAGTAAATAAACCAGTAGCCGGGCTCCATGTACCAGTAAAAGGCACTACAGCAGTGGTGCTGTATGTTAATGTAAGCGTCCAATCTAATAAAGTTCCTGCATCAGGACTTGCATAGTCATAAACGCCCAATGTCCAAACACCATCTGGTACAGAATATAATCCTGCAAAGTTGAACACATTAGCATTGGTTGCACTTAAAGTTGTTGGAGCAGTAGGGATACCAGCAACCGGAGTTGCCACTGCATCAGGAGCAAAAATACCTGTCCATGGATCAGTACCTGAAACCAACGTAGCAGTTCCGGTAGAACTGATAACAGTTCCTGTGAATCCGGTAGTAACGCCAGGTCCGCCGGTAGAAGTAAGTGCATAATCCAGGTTCAGTACATTACCATTTGGAGCTTTTAAGGCAAAAATAAGATCGCCTACCCATCCATGGTTAACATTTAAAGTAACTGTTGCACCGGTAATTACAGCACCTGGAGGAAGCGCAGGAACAGTAACTGAAGAAGTTACGCCTGCTACATCGTCCAGATCAGGTATAGCCAGGTTAATTGGCCCTGAAGGGTAAGGAGTTGTTGTAGAAGAACTTGATCCACTCACATTTGTGATGGTAAGTGCAATTGGGGCACTGCTGGAAATAGGTGAGCAGGTAGAGTAAGAAGCTGGATTAACTGTTACAACCAACGGCGTTACAGTTAAAGTTGCTACATTACTAAAATCAACGGCAGTACAACCTCCGCTGATCACCACACGGTATTGATAACCATTTTTAGAACCATCTATGTTGGCAATTGATAAAGTGTTAGAAGTTGCACCACTAACATCCCCACCATTAGAAAGATTTGTCCATGGCCCACCGGTACCAGCATTTTGCTGCCACTGGTAGCTAAGGAAAGTTCCCGTTGCTGATGAAGTAAATGTAACGCCATTACCACACTCAATAGATTGAGAAACTGGCTGTGTATTGAAAACTCCCTGTACGCAAGGAATGATATTTACATTGTAATCTTCTGTTTCACCATAAGTATAAATAGTGCAGGAATTAGTTCCGGTTAAAGCAGTATTAAACCTAACCCTAACCCTCATCCTGGCTATTCCTAAAGCAGCAGTAGCAGGTACATTGATGTTAGCGTTCAAAGTTCCGCCGGTTGTATTTCCAAAATAAGTGAATTCAGAAGCGTCAAAAGATCCGCTGCGGTCATAATCAATCCAAACCCCCACTGTTTCTGTGAATAATCCACCACCAGCAGAAACTGACATTGGGTTTGCAATTCCCTGAACCAGGTCTGGAACAGTAATCGAAGCATCTGTTGTATAATTGCTGAAACCACTAGGTCCGCAAGTAGATGTATTGTTCAAAGTTCCTACAGTTACATTGGTAATTAAATCACCATCTGTACAATCAGTAGGAGTAGGAACACAATAACAGCCACTGGCCGGAGTAAGTTGCACCTGAACGGGAGTTGAAGTACCCGGTGTACCGCTACAACTTACAACTGCCTGGTAAAAAGTAGCAGCAGTAAGCGTTGTTGTATAGGAACTGTTGGTTGCACCTGTGATATCTGTAAAAGTGGTACCGTTAGAAGATGATTGCCATTGATAAGTTACACCACTTCCGCCTGTTCCATTTTGCAATGACAAGGTGAAAGGAGTTGCAGGGCAAACTGTAGCAGCAGAAGATAATGTTGCTCCAGGTGCAGGAGTGCCCGCACATACTGAAGTAGTATAGTCTAATTGGAAAGGCATGTCCTGAGGATCTGCAGCTGCAGGGCCATCTAAAATAGGAGCCCATGTATTACCTGCAATAGTGTGTTGAATGGCGTTATTTCCTGGTTGGGTCACAGTTCCCACAACTGTGCTTGCCGGGGAAAAGTTGCTTGCAAGTGCAGTTCCAACCTGCCACTCAACCCAGTAGGTGCCGGCAGTTAAACTTGTAGAGATATTAGCTTCAATTTTCCATACCTGCCTGGTGGTGCCAGGTGTTGCATTAAAAATACGATAGAGGCTGGCAGTGGAAGATGCGGTAAACCTGTTGGTAGTAAGGTCTCCAAAAATTGGAGCCGGGTTACCAACTGAAGGATTGGTATTAAAGATTTGTAACCGGATGTCGTTAAAAGGTGAAGTTGCACCGGCATAACCTGTTGAATAGGCATAGCAGGTAAACTTTGTTAAACCCCAGGTACCGGCTGCAATGGTAAAATCATCTGCAACACTAAATCCTGCGGTAATATTTGCAGCAAATCCTGCATTGGCATTTCCTACCTGAACTTCCGTCCAGTTAAAGCCTGCAGGTGCGGCATCACCAGTACTTGCTGTAGGGCCGGTGCTTAAATTTCCGTTCACGAAAACCTGTGCATTTATCTTGCCCGTGAACAGACAAAATAAACCAAGAATCATCAGGCTCCTTGAAAATAAGCCTCCAATTCTTTTAAGTGTAATTTTGGATTGCATAATAATAGTTTAATGATTATGAAATGTGTATACCGTTCATCAGGATCTGCCGGATGAACAATATTCGTGTAAATTACGTCATTATCAGTTTTTAACAAACTTTTATTTTACTCATTTATAGAGATTTTCGCCTGAAATGATAGAAAAATTGCAAGGATTTGCCTTACTTCTTTTTCAGTATCCTTATTCATTAAACACTATCGTTTTGTGCTTTTGAATAATCTAAAAAAGAGAATAACTATTTTGAATTCTTTTATAAATTCATTTCTTACTTTTTTGCTTCTCCCCCGATGAATCGGGATGTACCACAAAAAAGAAAAAAAAGAGCCCCGAAAAAAATTACATCCTTTTTTCGGGAGGGAGCCCTGATGTAGCTTTTATACTACTGTAGCTTCAACCATAGTTCCCTGATAATAAAAGCATAAAACGTTTTATTAGCACAATGCGTTATATACAATTATTTACAGCAGCTCCGGCACCAGCCGAAAAAAAGGCGGCAATCAAATGTAAACAGCGAAAAATCCAGGTCAAAACGTTATTTTGAAGCTGAAAAAATCGTGACAGTTTTTTCATTTTTACGTGAACCTGTCGCAAAATTGCGACGTTTTTTTATGAGAATATTTTTGTGTCGCAATTTTGCGACACGTTGCTATTTCTATGAAATTTTTGTCACGTTTTTTCTCATGTCCAATTCTTCTTTTTGGGTGGTTGAACGGCTGACTTATTTTATCGGTTGTCATGTATTGTTTGTGTTTTTTCAAAACACAATATGCAACAATTAAAAATAGCCGATGCAGGTAAATGCGTGATAATGTGTGATAATGTAAAACATTGTCTGTAAATGTAAAATAATGTTGGATAATGTAGTTTAATGTTGGATAATGTAGGTTAATGTAGTTCAAGAGGTTCAAACGGTTTAAGAGGTTCGACAACTTTTTAAACCTTTTAAACCACGCCCCGGGGATGGAAGTTAACGAGCTGCGAGCAGGATGCCAATCTGACAAAGTCCTGGTCCATGCCTGGTTCTGGTCTGATTCGTACCAAATCCGCAACCGTGGCGGGTTTTGGACAGCCCTGCAACATGTTTGTTCGGATGTTGTTCGGGTCTTGTTCGCTACGACCCGAAGCAGACCCGAAGCAGACCCGAACCTGATACGACCCTGATACGAACACGACCACTATGCAAAAAGGCTTTTTATGTTAGAATTATAAGCAAAAAATGATTGGTCGGAAGCATTCAACTGCCATTTTTACAATCAAGTTGTGGAAAAACCCACGTAGTTTTTGAAAATAAAAAAAGGGTGCCTACTTATGAGGAGCCCACTAAAAAAGTTCTCTTAGAAAAAGTCGAGTCAAAAATCTTGATGGAAAAACGAAATAGCCACTCTTAGAGTAGCTTAATTGATTTTAAAACTTTTAAGTTTGAAAATATAGCAAAGAGAATGGCTTAAACTTTAAATCAGTTTAAGCCATTCTCGTTAAAGGTAGTTTTTCAGTGCCCTCAAAAAATTACATCCTTTTTTCGGGAGGGAGCCCTGATGTAGCTTTTGTACTACTGTAGCTTCAGCCATAGTTCCCTGATAACAAAAGCATAAAACGTTTTAATAGCACAACGTGTTAAATATTTATAAGTAGTGGAGGTTTCTTATATTGATTTCCTGTTGTTTGCTTAACAATTTCAGGAAAGCAGTTGCAGGAACTATTTCACAAACAATGCTTTCAGTTCAACAGCTTCTTCCGGTTTCATCTTTCCACCTAAGATCAGCCTTATCTGGCGTCTTCTTAAGGCGCCCTCAAATAATTTGGTTTCCTCTTCGGTTTCTGGTACCAGGCTATTTATTTTTCTGGGCTTTCCGTTTGGGTCTAAAGCTACAAATGTGTAATAGGCTTCGTTACTTTTATAACGGTATTGCTGAATAGCGTCTTCGCCCCAAACATTCAAATGTACTTCCATGCTGCTGTTAAAAGCCCTTGTAACCATCGCTTCTATATGCACTACGTTGCCGATCTTTATCGGAGTTTCAAAAGAAATGTTATCTACAGATGCCGTAACTACTGGGGCTCCGCAATGTTTCATGGCTGCCAGTGCTGCAGCAATATCCATCCAGTACATTAATCTTCCACCCATCAGGTTACCAAAATTATTGGTATCGTTTGGAAGTACCAGTTCCGTCATAATTACGAGTGATTCGCTCGGTTTCTTTTCCATTTCCAGAATTTTTGCAAAGATAGGTGCTGTTGAAGCATTTTTTTATTCTTACAGTAACCATTTCCCCGGCAGGAAAGTTGGTTTTTGTGCGATAGTTAACTGTTATAAAAAGCGGGTTGCTTTTTTCCAGTAACCGGAGAATGAAGGAAAATAGCCTGTTACCTCCGGAATTAACCATTCTCTCTCATCCCTTTTGCCGGAATAGTTAAAAGCGCTGTGTTCTTTTGAAATGAATTGTATGTTACCTGCTGTGTGTAATTCCTCCCATTCGCCGGTGAAAACCTGGATGCCGGGAATATTCTTACTGAGCGAAATAATGAAATCAATTACTTTTTGGCTCACAGGGAATTGTTGATAATGCGAAGCTGATAATAAAAGGATCCTGTTTACGTCTTCCTCTTTACGCCAAAGCGGATCCAGGTTGTAAGCATTATAAAGTAAAACCGGTTTATTGGTATCTATTACGGGTAGCTGCTTTTTTGGAAGTGGGGTGATAAGGTCATTTTTTGCAGTATCTTTTAATGCCGCAGGTACATCCAGGTTGCTTACATCTTCGTAAGACCTGTCGAGATAACTTTGTTGCTGGTTTCCGAAACAGTACTTATTAATATTTTCCTGGTTGCAATAATATTTTTTATTACTGAAAGTGCCTGCTACCCACTGCCAGCTGAGGTAATTACTGGCTATGTCGCCATCCAATAAATGATAATACATCCATTTGGCAGGTTGGTGCCAGTGAGCCTGTGCAATATTACAACAAAGCGAAGCCAGGTACATTCTTACATGATTGTGCACATAACCTGTACTGTACAAAATTCCGATCTGTTCATCAAGGATATCAATGCCGGTCTTCCCAATTAAAACATTGCCCGGCATTTCATGATGTGCCACTTTTTCCTGTGTATATTTCAGATCTCTCAAAATGAGTTCTCCCTTATTTTGCCATACTCTTTGCCAGTATTCCCTCCAGGCAAGTTCCTGTATAATTTTTTCTGATTCTCTGAGAGAATACTTAGTTAATATTATTTCTTTTATAAATGGAAGGCTTATTACTCCCCTGGAAATATATGGAGATAGATAACTAACTGCGCCATTAATATAATTGCGGCTGGCAGCATATTTTGGAGGATCTATGCATGAGATCTGCTGTAAAATTTCTTTGTAATCGGTGGTGAATTTCATAAGGGTTTTTAAAAAATTTTAGCCTGGCATATTGATACTGTTTTTCCTCAGTAAATTTTTTGATAAACTAAATTTTCGCATCTTTATAGTAATAATTACATCTATTACCTGATTCATAATTTTAAAGACAACAATTTACCTTTTAGAGATTTTATTATTTGAAATACTTCGTTGCCTGCTGCATTTAAAGCGGGTTATTTCTGTTTCCCTTTTTAGAGCGTGTTTGGTATTTCTGCCGTTAGTTCTTTGGCGCCACATGCGAAAAGAAGAAGCTTTAAGTTCTCTGCGCATTAAATCAATTACCTCTTTTTCCTGCAATTTAAACTGGAAAAATATCGCCTCAAAAGGAGTGCGGTCTTCCCACGCCATTTCAATGATCCTGTCTGTTTCTTTTTGATCAGGTTTGCTAATGTTCATCATTTATTTTTTTTGCATTTATTGCTGCAATAGATAACTTTTTCCCAGTTTAACTCCCATTTTTTTCTCCAGGTAAATGGCCGGTTGCATACAGGACAATTCTTTTGCGGGAGATTTATTTTCTTTATTTGTTTCATGGGTGAAAATGCGCCTGCTTTCTTTTTTAATTTTACAAAAATCTGTAGCTTACTTTATTTCAGCATGCAGGCTCCGTCTATCTTTCAAAACTTAATAATGAGACAGATGGATGCATTTTTTATTTAAAACCGCATTCATACTAAAAATTAAAAACAATTTAACCAATCGATTGTTCTATAATAACAAAGAATAAAAATGGAAAATTTAAAAGGAAAGAACATATTATTAGTGGGAGCCACCGGCGGTATTGGTTTTAATTGTGCAAAATTGTTGAGCAGCAGCCAGGCAAACTTGTTTATAGCCGGAAGAAGCCTGGAGAAACTGCGGAATGTAGCAGAGATTTGCAAAGTGCCTGAAAGCAGGACCTGCGCAGTGGATATTACTTCCGCTGCTGATTTGGCTAATTTGCAGCAACAATTTTTCAGGGAGTTTGAAACGATAGATATCCTCATCAATGCCGCAGGAATGGGAATGATCAAATCTATTGAAAATCTTACTGAAGAAGATTTTACAACCACGATACAAAATAACCTTATAGGGCCATTTTTATTGATAAAGGAGTTTATCGTAGCCATGAAAAAAGAAAAAAAAGGCCTCATTATAAATATTCCGGGTGTGTTGGGTAAAGTGCCGATGGCAGGCGCTGCAGCATATAGTGCCAGCAAATATGGATTGGTAGGAATGATGCAATGCATCAGGGAGGAAGTAAAGCGTACCGAGATAAGGATCACTAATCTTTACCTGGGCGGGGCTGATACTCCTTTTTGGGATAGTATTGATCTTAAAGTACAAAAAGATAAAATGATACAGGCAGAAGAAGCAGCAAAGGCAATCTGGTTTCTTTGCCAGCAGCCAACCAGTGGCGTTATAAATGAAATGGTATTGCAGCCATTTAATCACCAGGCAATTTAACTTTAGTCCTAAAGCGCAGATCTATAGAAGGAATCTGGCCGCTACCTTTTCCTGTTAAATGCATAAATGATTTACTTTTTTCTTTAATCCATTTCGTCGTTTCAACAAATCTTTTGGCGGCTCCATCTAATATTGCTCTTTGTTGCTATTTTTACAGCTCCAACTTGGCCATTTGAAAAAATAAACGATGAGAAAAGACTTTACATCAAAAATATCCTTTGATAATACAGAATATGCATTCGCATATAAATCTACCAAAGATCTAAAAAAAGCACATTTTTTATTTGCGTCTATGGGGAAGCCTTTTTTAGTTAACCTTGGTTTGAAGCTGATGCCAGCCGCTATTAAATTACGATTGCCATTTACAAGGCCTCTAATAAAAAATACGATCTTCAGCCAGTTTGTAGGAGGCGAAACATTGGAAGAAACAGCTAAAGTGGCCAATAAGCTGGAGAAATATAATGTACAGGTCATTTTGGATTACGGTGTAGAAGGTGGCGCCGATGGCGAGCATGGTTTTGATCATGCTACGGAAGAATTTATCAAGGTGATCAATTACGCCGCCACGCAACACAATATACCTTTTATGAGCATAAAGGTAACAGGGATAGTAAGATTTGGCTTGCTGGAGACGATAGATGCAGCTATGCATAACAGTGAGGGAACGTTGATGAAGCGCTATTACAAAGTAATAGAAGAACTTTCTCCTGAAGAAAAAGCCGAATGGCAACGTACCGTAAGGAGGCTGATTAAAATATGTGATACAGCTAATGCAAAAATGATTGGTGTATTGGTGGATGCAGAAGAAACATGGATACAGGATCCGGTGGATGCTCTTACTATCCTGATGATGGACACTTATAATAAGGAAAAAGCAGTTGTTTATAATACTTTACAGTTGTATCGTCACGACAGGCTTGCCTTTTTGAAAGCCAGCTATGAGGCAGCTTTGGAACGTAATTTTATCCTCGGTGCAAAACTCGTGAGAGGTGCTTATATGGATAAGGAAAGAAAGCGTGCTGCGGAAAACGGCTATGCGTCACCGATACAGCCAGATAAAAAATCAACAGATACAGACTATGATGATGCGGTAGCTTATTGTATCAGCAAGCTTGAACAAATTGCAGTGATTGTTGCTTCACATAATGAGCATAGTAATTTATATACAACAAGCTTACTGGATGAACATAGTTTGCCTCATGATCATCCGCATGTGCATTTTTCGCAATTATATGGTATGAGCGACAATATTACTTTTAACCTCGCAAAAAGCGGATGTAGTGTAAGTAAGTACCTTCCTTTTGGGCCTATTAAAGATGTAATACCATACTTAATGCGCAGGGCACAGGAAAACAGTTCTGTTGCCGGGCAAACAGGAAGAGAATTAGGGCTCATTAAAAAAGAACTGCAAAGACGGGGATAGGTAAGTAATATTTGTTGCCGCGGCGCTTGATGTTTTACTACCAACTATTGGATCCTCATCACAGCATTGTTTACCAATGCAAAAACCGCTTCATCTTTCGCCGGATTGATCACAAATGTTCCGGTAAATTTTCCGAACGCCGGTAATACAGCGTATTTTTTTCCAAAATAAAAGCAAGCTAACTGTAATGCCTGGCGGCCGCTGCCGGTCAGCCTGATGGCAGGGTGAATATGTCCGGAAATACAGTAATTATTTGAGTGTACATCACAATCTTTAATATCATGAATGAAAGTTATTTCGCCTATTGAAAACGATCCATAGTGTAAAATGATATTTGCCTCCTCGTACCAGCTTTTTTGCAGGATATCATGATTGCCCAATACAAGATGTACGGGAAGCAGCTCAAAATCAGCTCTCCATTTTAAGAATAAGGCATGTTCTTTATTGGCTTCACTGTGAAACAGGTCGCCAACTATTATTAATTTTTCGGGTTTGTAAAACTGAATTTGGGCCATCAGCCTTTGCATATCCTCCATTAAAACCGTTTGTGGAATAGCGATTCCGCTTTTTCTGAAATGCCCGGATTTTCCCAGGTGCAGGTCCGACAAGATCAGCGCTTTTTCATTTTCCCAGAAAAGGCTTCTGTGCGCTGTAATTAAAAATTGGTTATCCTGTATTGAAAAAGGTAAGTACATGGCCATCGCCACAAAGTTAAACCCGTGGCGATATATAATCATACATAAATAATTTTTGCATGTTATCGTGAAACCGACTAAATTGTCAAAAAACTACAAACTTATGAGTGAAACAAATGCAACTAATGACGTACTTGATTTTACGGAAGACAGGTCAAAATTACCTACCGGTTTAAATGTACTCACAATACTATCAATCATTGGTAGCATACTGGCCATTGGAGGTAGTCTTTGGAGTTTTTTTACCGCAAAATCCAGTTATGAAAAAACCAAGGAAATGATGGAATCCGGTCAGATGGATAAAGCTCCATCCTGGGCTAAAGGTATGATGAGTCCCGAAATGTTGGAAATGCAACGTAAAATGCTGGAGAATAAAATGCCAATAATGATATTGGGACTGGTAGCAGGTGTGTTGTGTTTGTATGGCGCTATGGAAATGCGTAAAAGAAAAAAGCAAGGTTATATTTTGTGGCTCATTGGTGAGCTGTTGCCAGTTATAACCAGCGTTATTTTTCTGGGCATGGCTGCTTTGCAGGGATTTGGTTTGTTGATGTTGTTGTTTCCGGCAATCTTTATAATATTATACACTGTAAACAGGAAAGAACTTATTTATTAATATTCCGTCTTAACATTGGCGAGCCAGTTGGGAAGCCAACTTCGACAGGCTCAGTATAACATTCTTGTTTGAAATCAACTTTGCAAAACGACTTCAACAGGCTGCTAATTTCTGAAAATTAATTATTCCAAGAATGTTTTTAAACCACAGAGTTCAGAGGAGTTAAGGATAGCGTTTCACAGAGTTTTAGATATAGTTTATTTACTCTGTGAAACTCAGCGAAAAAACTCCTTTTCCTCTGTGGTTATTTTATGATAAAAAAATAATTTTCAAATCCTCATCTTCTTATCGCAAATATTTTTTAACCACAGAGTTTAGAAGAGTTAAGGATAGAGTTTCACAGAGTTTTAGATATAGTGTATTTACTCTGTGAAACTCAGCGAAAAAACTCCTTTTCCTCTGTGGTTATTTTTTGCAAAAGTTATTATGATAAAAAAATAATTTTCAAATCCTCATCTTCAATGAATTTCATATTTGTGTGTCTTTCTGTCTTTGAGTCATTGTGGCAACTTTGTTTTTAAATCAAATCCTCATCTTCAATATATTTCTACCTTCGTGTTTCTTCCTGTCTTCCAGTTTTCGTGGCGAGATTAAATTTCTTAAAAAAGATTTCAATATCAATCATTTTAATTGCTCCTGCATTCGTCTCACCCGGTCTTCAAGCTTTTCGGAAGTCATGTTTTCCCGCATGCTGTCTACTTTAATAGGGAAACAGAATGGCGTTAGTTTTTTTGGATAAGTAATAATGATATTGCTATTTTGGATACGCTGCAACATGTTACGCAACCTCGGTTCATCCATTTGCTGATCCATCACTTCATTGTAAGCCTGCTTAAGCAACAGGTTGCCAGGTTCGTATTCAGAAAATACATTAAACAGCAGCGATGCTGAAGATTGAAGATGCCTTTGTTTTACATACTCTCCGGGCATTCCCTGGAATATCAGTCCGCCTATAACGGCAATGTCCCTGAATTTGCGGCGAGCCATTTCAGAGGAATTCACACTTCTTTGAATATCATTCAAAAGGTTTTCTTCTGAAAATAATTCATACACATTGCTATCATCTAACGGTATTGGTTGGTCGCTTAGCAATTCAAATCCGTAGTCGTTCATCGCAAAAGAAAAAGTTATCGGCGTAATGCGGCTGATACGGTAAGCCAGTAAAGCAGCCATCGCCTCATGCACAAGCCTTCCTTCAAAAGGGTACACAAACAGATGAAAACCGTCTTTTGTCTCAATATGTTCTACCAGCAACTCGTTTAGGGCGGGCACATGCGACAAGTTTTTCTGCAACTGAAACAGTGGTTGCAATGCAGTAAGTTCTTCTTCCTTTTTTGAAACCTGGTTGCTGTTGGAAACTTCATCCAGTTTTTTACGCAGCATAAAACCAAGGTTGGCACTAAGTGGCATTCTTCCTCCATCCCAGCTGGGCACAATAGATTTGGTGGCATTACTTTTTTTAACCACAACGGTCATTTCCCTGATCATGATAAACTCCAGATTTCTTCCGGCAAGGGTAAATACATCTCCGGCTTTTAATCGGGAAATAAAATATTCTTCAATTACCCCGATATATCCTCCGCTTAAAAACTTTACTTTCAACATGGGTGCGCTTACAATGCTGCCGATATGCATTCGATGCCGCATAGCAATTCTTCGGCTTGTTATTTTATATAAGCCGCTAATGACCTCTACTTTTTTAAAATCATCATATTGTTGTAACGCAACGCCCCCGGCCGTAATAAATTGCAATACCTGTTGCCATTCTTCTAAAGTAAGTTCCTTGTAACAATGAGTTTGTTTTATTTCTTTAAAAATTTCATCAGGATAAAATCCATCAGAAACTGCCAGCGTACAAACGTATTGCAGCAAAACATCAAAGCATAACTGGAAAGGCTGCCTGCTTTCAATCAGGGATATGGCAATCGCCTCTTTTAACGCCGCTGCTTCCAGTAGTTCCAGGGAGTGGGTGGGGAGGAACCATATTTTGCTGCTGGCGCCGGGTTGATGGCCGCTGCGGCCGGCACGTTGTAAAAATCTTGCTACACCTTTTGGGGAGCCCACCTGAACAACTGTTTCCACGGGGCGAAAATCTACCCCAAGGTCCAGGCTGGATGTACAAACCACCGCCGCCAATGTTCCTGCATGAAGTGCATCTTCTACCCATAAACGCAGTTCCTGTTCTATGCTTCCATGATGAAGGGCAATATTGCCTGCCAGTTCGGGATCAATAGTCAGCAGTTCCTGGTACCATCTTTCACTCATACCCCTGGTATTAATAAATATAAGCGTGCTGTTGTTCTGGTGAATAACGGGCAATACTTTTCGGGAAAGTTTAAGTCCTAAATGGCCTGCCCAGGGATATTTTTCAATTTCATCTGGCAGTATTGATACGATCTCTATCTTTTTTTTATAATTGGCTGAAATGATATTGCCGGTTAACTTAGCATCTGTAGTAAATAGCGGTGCAAGCAACACGTCTTTTGCTTCTTCCAAGTTGCCGATAGTTGCCGAGATGCCCCAGATTGCTACCGGGTATCTGGCAGGTAAGTTTTTTTCAGGTGAAAGGCTGCTGCTTTTTTTTATCCCTACAATTCTGGATAACGCCAGTTCCACCTGAACACCACGTTTACTTCCCAACAGCTCATGCCATTCATCTACAGCAATAATTTTTAATTGTTTAAATATTTGTGGGTAGTCTTTCTGTGCCAGCAAAAGGTGAAGGCTTTCCGGAGTAATGATCAGTACTTCGGGCAGGTTTCTTTTTTGTTTTTGGCGTTCACTAACGGGTGTATCGCCATTGCGTATTCCTATATTCCATGGCATGCCCAGTTCATTAACAACCTCCTGCATAGCTCGTGCAATATCTTTACCCAAAGCCCTTAATGGCGTGATCCAGATCAATTGTAAGCCATTGTTTTTCTTTGTAAGGTAATCCTGCGGATGCGAATTGATGAATTGAATAATGGCTCCAAGAAACACTGAAAAGGTTTTTCCGTACCCAGTTGGTGCGTTTACCAGGCCGGGTTCGCCGATCAGTATTTTTTGCCAGGTTTGTTCCTGGAAAGAAAATGGTTCTCTATTTTGTGCAAAAAGCCAGTCTTTTATAATTCTATAACCGATTGTTTTTTTCAAATTGTATATCTATTACACTTATATTGATTAGTGATCATGCTGCAACTCTTCTCATTCAAATTTCCGCCCAATTTTTTTTGTAGTTTTTGTCATGTTTTAGACAAAATGAATTTATTGTTAATATTTTTTAAAAAAAATGTTAAAGTATCAAAAAACATTTTTATATTCACTTTGTAAAGTTTTAAAATATCCTCTTTTTCCGCTGAAAAGCCAACCTAAACCTCGAATACACGCTCCCTCTGAAATGCAAGCAAATGCAGGTCCTGCAAGGATCCTGGATATTAAACAAAATTAACTATGGGCTTAACCTATACACTTTTCAGGGGTAAAATACATTCTCTTCTCCATAACGCAAGTTTGCGAAAAATGGTTACATGTATTCAAAATATGTTTAAACCCAGCCCAAATTCTTTTAATAAATTTTCTTACAAACACCGAATCATACATACAACAAACCAAAACCAGTTTCACATGCAAATTTCAACTCACACCGTTAGATCTACCAACAAACCCACTTCGGGGTTTAGTCGCTGGATGATGATGACAATAGCCGCAATTTTTGCGCTATTTTCTTCATTCAACGCTATTGCACAAACTTTTAACAGCTCAACTACTTACGTAGTGCCTGCTGGTGTATTCACTATTTCTGTTAACGCCTGGGGTGCAGGTGGTGGTGGCGGTGGTGGCTTTTCAAGCTGTACACAACAAGGTGAAGGTGGTGGTGGTGGTGGTGGCGGTTTTGCTTCCAGCACGTTTTCAGTAATACCCGGACAGGTTTATACGATTACCATTGGAAGCGGAGGTGCGGGAGGTGCTGGTACAGGAACAAATGGAACAGCTGGTGGATCCACCACTGTAACAGGTCCGGCAGGTACAGTAACAGCAACCGGCGGAGGATTTGGAATAGGAGGAACTGGTTGTGCAACTGCAGCAGGTGGTGCAGCGGGTACTGGTACAGTAGGAACAACATTATTTTCAGGCGGTGCAGGTAGTGCAGGCTTTACCAATTCAACATCTGCTACTTTAGGTATTATCGGTAAAGGTGGCGGCGGCGCCGGTTCCGGTGGAAATGGAACAACACCAAGCTTTGCTTGCCCGGGAACAACAGGAACAGGTGGGCCAGGTACATTCCTTGGTGGAAATGGGGGTGTTACAGCATCTTGTGGTGTTGGAACGGATGTAGCCGGTCAGCCGGGAGCAATTCGTGGCGGCGGCGGCTCTGGTGGTCAGGGTTGGGTTTCTACAACTACGCCAGTTGGCGGTGCAGGTGGCGGTGGCCAGGTAGTTATTTTTGTTTTATCTGCTTGTTCAACCCCGGCTAATCAGCCGACTGCTTTGGTTCTTTCTCCGGTTTCATCTACACAGATCAATGGTAGCTTTACTGCTGCTGCCGGATCAGATAGTTATTTAATAGTAAGATATCCTTCAGGAGGAACTGTAACCAATCCCACTGATGGAACCGCATACACAGCGGGCGCTGCTATTGGCGCAGGTACGGTTATTACAAATGCTTTTGGTACTACATTCAGTGCATCGGGTCTGTCCCTGTCCACTACATATGATTTTTACGTGTATTCGATGAATAGTGTTTGTACTGGTGGTCCTCTCTATTTAACAGGTACCCCACTTACCGGTTCAGCAAGTACTTTAGGGCTTCCCGCTTCCACCGCATTGGGTGGATTGTGGAGCAGTCCTGCAACATGGGCAGCAGGTTCTGTTCCGCCTCCAGGTGAGGATGTTACAATAACGGCCGGCTCAACGGTTACAGTTGATCAATTGGTTACTGTACCCAACCTAACGGTTAATGGTACACTACAATGGAATGGTACAAGCAATGCAATTACGATCACAGGAAATTTAAACGTGAACGCAGGTGGAAGATTTCTTCCTTATAATACAGCCAGAGCAGCTGTAGCAGTAAACGTAGCTGGTAATTTTACCAACAATGGTTATGCAAACTTTGCTGCATCATCTTTAAATTTTAATGGAACTTCAGGATCTACATTAAGTGGAACAGGAACTTTCCAGGGTAATGGCACCAGTGGAATTATTGCGGCCTTATTATTCAATGGTAATGGTAGCAATAGCATTTCAACCAGTCAAAATTTAATTACAACATTTACCACTGCTTTTTCAGTAGGTAGTTTAAATACAAATGGTAAATTAACTGTCGACAATACTGCCCAGGTGTTTGGCCTTCCTTTCAATCTGGAAGTAGCAAATATTGCTGTTACAGGTATGGGTACTGCCATTTCAGCACAACCAGTAGCTTTTGGTGCGGCTGTAACACAATGGAGCAACGTTACCGGCGTTGTAAATACGTTATACGTATCGGGTAATAATGTTTATCGTTGTACGGCTGCTCTCAATATTGGTCCTTCAGCACCAACGCATACTTCAGGCGTTAACCAAAATTTATTATGGATCGGTACAATTGGTACTTTGGGCAATCCATTCTTAGGTGCTCAATCACATGCTGTAGGTACACAATATTTTTACGGTGGTAATCTATATTTATGTACCACCGCTGGTGCCGGCGATATTTTAAATCCGCCGGTGCACGTTTCGGGTATTGTGGCGAGCGGTGCTGCCAGTTTCTTATATGTTGGTTCTGCAGCTTCAGTTACGGTTAATTACAATGGCGCTACTGTTCGTAGTGTAAGCATTGTAAATGCCGGCAGTGGATATGCATCTGCACCATCACTCGTTTGGAGTATTGGGGCTATAGGTGCAACTGGTACATTACCAACTTCAACAGTGGTGGTTTTCCAAAGTATTGGTGGTCAGGCAGGCAGTTCGGTACAAAGGTCTGGTGTGGCAACAATAAGCGGCGGCTTAACCATCAATAGTGATCAGGGTGCCAGTGTTGCATCTGCTGATCCACAGGCTTCTTCAGGTGTGGGCAATCTATTTACTACCAGTGGTGGTACAAACTATACTGTAGCACCGTCTGTTGCTTTTGGTGGTCCTCTTGCATTAAATCTAGTTACAAATGCGGGCTCTGGTTATACAACTGCACCAACCATTACAGTAACAGGTGGTACATTAATAGCTGGTGGTACTGCATACTCAACTGCCAACTTCACTATTACGGTTAACCAGGGGCAAATTGAATCAGTTTACCTGAATTCAACTAGCGCAGCTTATATAACGCCTCCAACACTTGCCTTTACAGGTGGTGGCGGATCGGGGGCAACACTTGCTTTCCCTGCGGGCTGCTGGCCAGCAGCTACTGCAAACCTTGGCCTTAACAGGCAGGTAACCAGCTTTACCGTAACCAATGCAGGTTATGGTTACGCATCCACGCCGTTAGCTTCTTTGGGAACATCAGGCACATTTACTACCGCAGCAACAGCTCCAACAGTTCGTATCGGTTTTTATACCTTGATATTAAACCTGTTTACTCCTGCCGTTGCACCAGCTACTATTGCGCCTGATGATGCAACTATTCCTGCCAACAGGAAGATGGCTGCATTAAACCTGAATGGTGCGGTTTCTAATGGTTTAGCATTAACCGGTAACCTTACTTTATATGCGTCAACTTCGCCAATAATATTGGTAGCAAGTAGTGGTACGCCGGGTAACGTGATAGACCTTGGTGGCAACAACCTGCAGTTTACATGGAATGGTTTTGCAGGGGTGACCTCAACTTTTGGTGCAACAAATACATATATTAAAAACGGTTCAATGACTGTTTATGGAAGAGGTGGCGGAGGTACCGGAAGTACCTTCAACTTCCCGTTTGCAGGGCTATTTACCTGGAATTCAGGTGCCGGTACTAACATTACCGCTGGTACTAACATTACCAAAATAACTGTTTCAGAAACAGCTGCCCCATCAGGTGCAGGTGCTATTGGTACAAGGGCATTCAGGGTTAGAACCAGTACTTTTGGTGGTGGATCAGGTGTTCTTGGAACAAACCCACTTTACACAATGAATTATAATACAGTAGATGCGCTGCCATCCGGCAACAATGCTACTGATCTATATATTAGCCAGGCAACGGCTTTATCTGGTGCGTGGACTCCAAGAAGTGCATCATCAGGATCTGGTACTGTTGGTACGTCAGGGTTAAGGACAACAGCTACTGCTGCACCAGGCCCTGTAACTACAACAGGCGATGATTATTTTGCCTGGACAAACATCACGGTTGCTTATTCAAATGTTACTGTACAACCAGCAACATGTGCAGCAACAGCGCATTTGGTATCTGCAGATGTGATCACTAATGTTGGCACAATTTCAGGAGTTACTATTACTTATAATAACGGAACTGCAACCGGCCCGGTTGCTATGACCAATACAGTTGGTAATACCTGGCAGTTTACAATTCCAGCAGCATCTCCAACTAACGCAAATGTTTCGTGGAGCCTTACTGCTACAACCAGCGGAGGTTTAGCAAGTTCTTTCGTTGGTACGAGCTACCAGGATAATGCAGGTAGTGGTATCACAGGAACATCTTCCGCTTCAATTAATCCGGTTTGTTCGGGTAGCCCTACAGCATTATCTGCTACCTTCACTGCTGGTGCACCCGTAACGGTTGGCACGGGCACATCATTAACAGGGGCCACAACACAACCAACTGCTTTTAATAACAGGTTCTCTTCATACAGAATGCAACTTTTATACACAGCTGCCGAATTAACCACTGCTGGTTTAACTGCAGGAAATATTGGTTCAATAGCTTTCACTACCACTACATTGGGAGATGGAGCAACCAACGCTGCATTTACAGTAAAAATGGGAACGACAGGCTTAAGTGTATTTACTGATTTTGTATCTTCTGCAGGCTTTACCACTACTTATCCTGCGGCACCATACACACATACTGCCAGCGGTTTACAAACAATTCCTTTCTCATCACCTTATTATTGGGATGGGATATCAAATATTGTTGTTGAGGTTAGTCACAATGGTGCGAACCTTACCAATAATGCAGTTACTGTATTTACAGCAACAGCAGGTAATACCGTAGCCACTTCTATAAATGGCGGTGCTGTAGGAACTTTAAGTACGTCAAGATTAAATATCGTATTTGGTCGTTCAGTTCCTACAATTTCATCTGTTTCATGGTCTGATGGCGTAGGCACCGTAGGAACTGGTAATCCACTTACTGTAAACCCTACCTCGGCAACTACTTATACAGCAACAGGCTTTACTGCTGCAGGTTGCCCTATTTCAACAACAGGTGTATTGGTAAATACTAACGCTTTGCCAGCAGCACCTGGTGCTAACAACTCTACCCAATGCGGAACAGCAGTCCCAACTGCATTTGTTACCACTGCTGGTGGTGGTGGTGGATTTAAATGGTACAGTGCGCAAACCGGTGGAACTTTATTACAAACCGGTGGTGCTACTTATACAACGGCAGTTAGTACAACTACCACTTTCTGGGTATCAGAATCTAATGGAACCTGCGAAAGCTTACGTACGCCGGTAACTGTTTCTGTGAATGCACCTGATCCGGTTTCTGCTACTTCTGACGGCCCGGTTTGTTCTAACAGTGCATTACAGCTAACTGCTACCGTTACAA
>JANOCC010000080.1:0-43766 GCA_031411955.1 Ferruginibacter sp. | reverse complement strand
GTGTTTTTTGTCAATTTTTATTTTCGATTAGCCGATATCGTAATAGCCACATATATTTGCTTTTATTAAAATGTGAGTTAATGAAAACAGACAGTTGGGAATTTTATATAGACAATACCAGCCATTACAGATGGCGTTTGATTAATTGCTATGGCCGCATTATTAGAATGGCAATAAATGGTTTTTTAAATAGGGAGGATTGTTTGGAAGACGCCAGGTTACATGGATTTACGGGCGACGTAACAACTTTGTTATTTACAACTAATTAAAAATTTGGTTCTGCAGATATCGCAATTGTGCGATTAGAAGTCTTTCGAATACTTGTGACTAAAAAGTCAGGTAACTATCACTCACAGGACAGGAGTCCTGCGCCAATTAACAAATAATATAATTCCCTAAATCCTCTGATCATACATCATGCTTCATTACTACATATGAAAAGCGATCGTCACCTTACATCTGCGTGCCTGTAAAGCAGCTTACATCTGCGGGAAACCCATTTGAGCATCTGTATCATTATAAGATTTATCAATAACACTGCCCCATTTATTTATGCGATCAAGCGTTTTTCGAATACTTAAGATTAAAAAGTGAGGTAACGATCAGGCACAGGGCAGGAGTCCAGCGCTAATCAACAGATAAAGCAACCCGTAAATCCTATGGTCAAATAAATCCTGATTCAAACCATCTGAGAAACAATTATACCTATACTTTGCCTCAAACCCCTTGTTTTATTCCAAAATTCCCCTACCTTTGCGCCGCTAAAAGGTTCTGCATGCGACGGATGGGCAGCACTTATTTAGCATAACATGAGAGCATAATACATCATATCAAACCCAGAACAGGCAGAAAAAGCTGGTTCATCTACTGGGAATCGTGTATTCAGAAAACCCTTCAACAAACAGGGTGATAGTCCGGGAACCGGAAACAAAAGATCAGAAACAGCAATAATTACATTCAAAATCAACTTTTAAATAAAAAACAATGGGAGACTTACGTTATCAACGAAACTTTGGTATTGCAGCGCATATTGACGCGGGCAAAACCACTACTACCGAGCGTATCCTTTATTACACCGGTGTTAATCACAAAATTGGTGAGGTGCATGATGGCGCTGCTACCATGGACTGGATGGCACAGGAACAGGAGCGTGGTATTACCATTACTTCAGCGGCAACAACCTGCTTCTGGAATTTCCCAATGGTACAGAATAAAAAAACACCTGATACCAAACAATACAAATTCAATATCATCGATACCCCGGGCCACGTGGATTTTACCGTTGAGGTAGAGCGTTCATTGCGTGTGCTGGATGGTTTACTCGCTTTATTCTGTGCCGTGAGTGGTGTAGAGCCCCAGAGTGAAACTGTTTGGCGCCAGGCTAATAAATACAAAGTTCCACGTGTGGGTTTTGTAAATAAAATGGATCGTGCAGGTGCCGACTTTTTAAACGTAGTGAAGCAAATCAAGGAAATGCTGGGTGCTAAAGCCGTGCCTTTACAGTTGCCAATTGGTGCTGAAGATGGTTTTAAAGGTGTGGTAGATCTGATCACCATGAAAGGTATGATATGGGATGAAGCAGGACAAGGTATGACTTTTAATGAAGTGCCTATTCCGGAAGATATGATTGAAGAAGTTAACGAATGGAGGCAGCATCTTGTAGAGGCTGTTGCTGATTATGATGATAAACTTTTGGAAAAATTCTTTGATGATCCTAATTCGATCACCGAAGATGAAATTCATGAAGCGATTCGTAAAGCAACGATCGATATTTCTATTATCCCGATGATGTGTGGATCTTCTTTCAAAAACAAAGGAGTACAAACTGCCCTGGATGCTATCGTACGTTATTTACCTGGCCCAATGGACATTGAAGCAGTTAAAGGAACAAATCCTGATAACGGCGAAGAGATCTTTCGTCATTGCGATACAAAAGAACCATTCAGTGCCCTGGCATTTAAGATCATGACCGATCCTTTTGTTGGCCGTTTAGCGTTCTTCCGGGCTTATAGTGGCCGCCTGGATTCTGGCTCCTATGTTCTAAATACCCGTACCGGCAAAAACGAGCGTATCAGCCGTATCATGCAAATGCATGCCAACAAACAAAATCCTGTTGACTACATTGAAGCAGGTGATATTGGAGCAGCAGTAGGTTTTAAAGATATCAAAACAGGTGATACATTGTGCAATGAAGATCATCCGATCGTACTGGAAGCAATGACATTCCCTGAACCGGTTATCTCTGTGGCTGTAGAACCAAAAACACAGGCAGACGTTGATAAAATGGGTATGGCAATTGCCAAACTGGTGGAAGAAGATCCTACCTTACGTGTAAGGACAGACGAAGAAACAGGCCAAACCATTTTAAGTGGAATGGGTGAGCTTCATCTGGAGATCATCGTAGACCGTATGCGTCGTGAATTTAAAGTTGAAATTAACCAGGGTGCTCCCCAGGTAGCTTATAAAGAAGCATTCCAGAACTCTATTGAACACCGTGAAACACTAAAGAAACAAACGGGTGGTCGTGGTAAGTTTGCCGATATCATTTTCGAGATCGGGCCTGCTGACGAAGAGTTTTTGAAAGAAGGAAAATCAAACTTCCAGTTTGTAAACGGTTTGTTTGGTGGATCAATTCCAAAAGAATTTGTTCCGGCGATACAAAAAGGTTTTGAAACCGCTATGACAACTGGTGTATTGGCAGGTTATCCAATGGAAAGTATGAAAGTGCGGGTATTTGATGGCAGTTTTCACCAGGTTGATAGTGATGCGATGAGCTTTGAGCTTTGCGCAAAACAAGGATACCGTGAAGCTGGCCGCAAAGCTAAACCAGTATTACTGGAGCCGATAATGAAAGTAGAAGTACTTACACCGGATCAGTACATGGGTGATGTAACGGGTGACCTTAACCGCCGCCGTGGTATGCTGGAAGGCATGGATACCAAACATGGTGTACAGGTTATTAAAGCCAAAGTTCCTTTAAGCGAAATGTTTGGTTATGTTACGCAGCTGCGTTCATTATCATCAGGCCGTGCAACTTCTACCATGGAGTTTAGTCATTACAATCCTGCACCAAACAACGTGGCAGAAGAAGTAATGGCAAAAGCAAAAGGTAAGATGAAGATCGGAGAAGAATAAGCAACAGGTCTTTAAAGAATAGTATTAAAAATGAAAGCCTCGTTCGCAAGAACGGGGCTTTTGTAATTGTAAAAGGAACACATTGAATTGGGATAGATTTTGATAATTAAAATTACCCATATATGGTTCAAGAAGATCCACTGAAATCATCCAAATAAAAAAAGCTCCCAAATTAGCAGGAGCTTTAACCATCATTAGATTTTTTTGATAAGACTGATTACAAAAAGTCAAACTCCCACTCAAACTACATCCCCGTTCTACCATCTCTTACCACGCCTTTCTTGCCTTTATTTTTTCTTTCCCACTCAAGCATTTCGGCAGTTTTGTCAACCTTCTTTGGTTTGGCATAGGCGGCATCTACTTTTTTTGCGTTGGGGTTTATTAAGTTGTTCCGTTCCCATTTTTCGCTGCGTAAAAGCCGGCCAGAACCTGGTTCATAATATTTCCACTCACCATCTTTAACGCTGTAAGGTTCTGCTTTTACAATTTTAAAATCTACAATTTCGCCACTGCCGGTACCGTAAACTGCAATGGTGTCGTATGGGGCATCCGGGTTATATCCCTTCCACATTTCTTCTCTTTCAATATCACCCAGGTAATTAAAATATTGCTGAAGTCCGTCTTTTCCGCCCAATTTATAATTTTCCACGGCAAGCAAATCGCCTTGTGCACTGTACCTGCGCCAGTAACCATCCTTTTCTCCTTTGCGATATATTCCTTCTTCGTCGTAACCAGGATTACCTCTTAACTCACCAACCTGTATCACCCATTTCCCTTCTTTTTTCCCATCTTTGGTTACAATGTTTATTGTATCGCCGGTAGATGTTAATTTAAATTCTTTATGTTGGGCGATGGAACTACCGCTAAATAAATAGAGAGCCAACGCAAAAAGCAACGGTGTTAATTTAGATGGTTTCATATTTTAAATATTGTTTTTTTAATCAGTATTTCATAAACAATTTTTTATACAAGAAATTCTATTCAAATTTACATCTTTAGTTTTGGGGAAATTGTTAATTCTGTCCTGTTCAATTTACATATTATGAAAGATTATAAGAAATATTTTTTACTGGATGCACCTCCTTCGGATGTTTTCAACGCCCTTACCAATGCAGCTACCATTCAATTATGGTCGGGCGACCCGGCAGTGATGGAACCCGTAGAAGGAACAGAATTCTCCTTGTGGGAAGGCAATATAGTGGGTAAAAACCTTTTCTTTGAAACCTCGAAAAGGATCGTGCAGGAATGGTATTTTGGTGACCAGGAAGCTGCCTCAATTGTTACGATTATTTTACATGAAAGCAAGGGAGGCACTTCTGTAGAATTGAGGCATATCAATATTCCTGATGAAGACTTCGATAATATTGTAGATGGCTGGAATGTGAATTATTTTGGTGCACTTATAGAGTTTTATGAAGCATGAATTAGCAGGTAAATTTTTAAATAGACCGCTGCATTTTTAGCACACGATCCAATAGCACATTTATACATGCGCCTTCTAATATAATTCAGCAGCACTTAATAAACTCAGCTCAATATAGAATAAGGATGTTACACCCCGCAAGCAGGAAGTTAATGACCAACACTCTATTAGTGAGAAAATTAAAGTATGAAATTGCTACTTAAAATAAATACGTTCATTCAATTGCCTTTATCGGTTAGCGTTATACTGAAGCAACTGGCTATTCAAAAGAAGTTTATAAGAACCTCACTACAACCGATCCTTAAAAATGCGCAGGATGCTAATGATGGAAGTCTCGATAGCAGTGATTTTAACAAGATAACCGGTTATTACGGGTTAGCAGTTCCCGCAATTTTGGGAGAGGCTTTTTGTGCACTGCACGGTAAAAAAATGAGTGATAATGAGCGTATCGCCAGTACTGCACAGGGAGCTATGACCGGTTTATTTGATGATTTTTTTGATAAAGAACATTTATCTGAAGAGTCAATAGAGCAGTTGTTGCATGAGGAAGGAAGGGCTGGAGGTAGATCTAATGAAATGCTGTTCAATCAATTTTATAAAATGGCACTGCGCTGTGTTCCTGAAAAGAACAACATGTTACAAACATTGATGGAAGTGTATAAAGCACAGCAGATGAGCAAAAAACAGGCAGCTAAAATAATTTCTGCTAAAGAAATTGAGGAGATCACCTATTATAAAGGAGCTGTTTCTTTGTTATTTTACAGAACAGCTTTTCTGCCAATGCCCGCAGCCGGGGAACAAAAATTAATTTACCAACTGGGCAGCCTGATGCAATTGGCTAACGATATTTTTGACGTTTACAAAGACAGCCAGCAGCGCATAAAAACCATGGTTACAACTGCTGATAAAATAAATATTCTGCGTATAATGCTGGAAGAAAAATTATTGAGCTGTTATACTGATGCCTACGCTTTGGGCAAGCCAAGCAAAAATGTAAAAAAGTTTCTTTCAATACTCTCCCTGGGCATTTTCAGCCGGGCATTTGTATGCCTTGATCAGTTGGAAAGAAATGAAAAGTTCAGTAATGGCAGGTTTAACATTGAAGCCTATTCCAGAAAACAACTGATCTGCGATATGGAACGGTTATCAAATATTAAACGGTCGGCCGTTTATGCTATGCGATGGAGCAGCCGCTTTTAAGAAATGGCGATAATACTACAGGTATTTATCAGATGGCTGCGGCTGAAACCTGATACTAATTGAAATCTTTGTTGTTTTTTAATAAGACAATATAACTGTTTATCTCTTTTATATTGGCTTCGTTGGGCGCCTGTGGCAAAGCAAGCTGTATAAATTTCAGTGCTTTTTTATAATCACCGTTTGCAGAATAACCCCGTGCTAATCCCATATTGGTTGTAAATAAATTGGGATGTTTTTCAGCATTTAAACTGAAAGCTTCCAGCGCTTCCTTTTTTTTATTTTCGGTAAGCAACTGCCTGGCATAGTTGTGCAGTTGCATAATACCGGCAATTTTAATTGCTTCTTTTTTTAAAGAGTCTGCCGCGGCTTTCCGGCCAAGTTTTTCTAACACTGATGCTTTGGTATTTAGCGTTGTAAACGTCTTTTCTCCAATGTAATTACCATTGATTGCGTATTCGCTCCATTGCAAGGCTTCTTCCAGGTTGGTATTATTAGCCACACAAAAATTAGCGGCTTGTAACCAGGCATCTTTATTAAAACCTTTGTTGGACCTTAATTCATTTCTAAAAGACTCCAGTTGGGTTTTTATATAATCTACCGATACGGTAACCGGGATCTTCAAATTTTCCCAAAATAGCGCAATCACTGCACTGTTTTCTTTTTGATCCATGAACTCAAATTTTAACCTTTCTGTTTTTTCGTTGAGCATTACAGATTGCACAGTTACCCTTAGAGCATCTTCTTTTGGATCATAGAAATATGAACCCCAGGACGTATGATTTTTACTAAAAATAATTGTAACATCTTTTTCCTGCATAGCTAAGAAAAGTCCATAGGTTCCTGCTGCCAGTAATTTTCCTTCCACCAATACATCCGTGCTAAAACTGATGCTGGTATTTTCATTGGCACCTGCTCTCCACGGAGCAGCTTTGCTGGTGCCAAAGCCTGGATCGGTAAAGCCATAAGGCACCAGTTTGCCCCAGATCTGACCGTCCCTTCCTTTAACCGCAGGCCTGTTATAATTTATTAAAACATCCGTTATTCCAATCCATTCGCTAACAGACGCTTTTTTATTACCTCCATCAGGGAGCGTTGTTAGTTCTTGTGCAGCACATTGATAACTGATAATGGCGCAAGTGAAAAAGCTGTAAAGTAATTTTGGTAGCATAGCAATATGTTTTAATGAATGTAGCTATCCATCTCCATTTAGCCACGATGTAAATGATAAACGGTTAGTCGATAAAGTAACAAAAAACCCTTTCAAACTAGAGAAAGGGTTTTAATATCAGCAGATAATTTTTATTTTACTTCTATCTTTAAAAGGCTTTGTCCTTCAAAGAAAGCTTCCAGTTCGTCGCCAACCACGCATTCGCCAACCCCCGCTGGAGTGCCGGTAAATATCAGATCACCTATATTAAGTGAAAAATAATTAGAAATGTTTGCGATGATATTATCAAAACTAAAGATCATCTCGCCAGAATTGCCAGACTGCACCAGCTCATTATTTTTATTGAAGGAAAATTTGATATTCTTTTTGTTGATCTCCGGCGTGATATCAATAAACTTTCCTACAGCGGCAGAGTTATCAAAAGCTTTAGCTTTTTCCCATGGCAGCCCTTTTTTCTTACATTCATCCTGAATATCCCGGGCCGTGAAATCTATACCTACTGTTATCCCGTTGTAATAGTTAGCAGCATGCCGTTCCTGGATATATTTTCCATTTTTGCAGATCCTTAATACCAATTCACATTCATAATTCAGTTCATTAGTAAATTCCGGATAGTAAAAAGGCGTATGTGCCTGCAACAAAGCACTTTTTGGCTTCATAAAAATCACAGGCTCCTCCGGTATTTCATTTCCGAGTTCCTTTGCATGATCCGCATAATTTCTACCTATACATATTATCTTCATAATCAATCCTTGGTTTTGTAAGGGACTTAGAGTTCCGACGACGAAAATAAACAAAAACACATTAAAAAAACAATATGTTTGAATTATTATTCGGGTTTATAAATAATGTTATTTACTGTGCTCATTGTACGATCTAGCCCAATAGCAGCAAAGCTTTCAATAATCTCGATACACTTCTGTACCTTAACATTTACCAGAGGTAATTCATCTTTTTTCCATTTTCCCAATACAAAATCTGCCTGCATGCCCTTTGGAAATTGATTTCCTATGCCGAAACGCAGTTTCGGATAGGCGTTGGTTCCGATAGACTGCTGGATGTCTTTTAAGCCATTATGACCAGCATCACTGCCTGTTGCCCGTAAACGCAGTTTTTCGAGCGGAAGGGCCAGGTCGTCTAATACAGTAAGCGTATGTTCCAGCGGTATTTTTTCCTTATCCAGCCAATATTTAAACGCCCTGCCACTAAGGTTCATAAAGGTGGTTGGACAAATACAAATGAAAACCTTCCCTTTCCATTTAACTTCTGCCATATAAGCCAGCCTGTCTACTTTAAATGCTGCACCATGTTTATTTACAAATGCGCCCACCACATCATAACCGATATTGTGCCGGGTATTTGCATATTCTTCTCCGGGATTACCAAGGCCAACTATTAAGAATCTTGACATGAACGGGGCTAACGTTAATTAAAAATGACGAGGTAGAAAATTATGTACGAAGTTTTCTGGATTGCCTCTTTATGATTATTAATTATGAAAGATACCTGATTTATTTGATCAGCATTGCCGTTAAATGAGTTCATTAAGATGCTGTTGAAGATCAGCATCTGTTTTTATAAGTACATCTCTTGTTTTACTTCCCTGGTTTGGACCAACAATTCCTGCTGCTTCCAGCTGATCCATTAGCCTGCCGGCTCTGTTGTAGCCCAACTTCATTCTTCGTTGTAATAGCGAAGTACTACCACTCTGGCTTCCAACTATCAACCTGGCTGCGTCTTCAAACAAGGCGTCTTTATCATTTACATCAAAATCTTTTCCTTCCATTTCTTTTTCATCTACATATTCCGGCAACAGGAATGCCTGGGAATAGCCACGTTGGTCGCCAATAAAATCAACGATCTTATCTACTTCGGGTGTATCTACAAAAGCACATTGCAATCTTACTACTTCACCGTTATAACTGATAAGCATATCTCCCTTACCAATCAGTTGCTCCGCCCCACCGGTATCTAATATCGTGCGACTGTCTATTTTACTGCTTACCTTAAATGCTATACGGGCAGGAAAGTTAGCTTTAATAGTTCCCGTGATTATATTTACAGACGGGCGTTGGGTGGCAATGATAAGGTGAATACCAATTGCCCTGGCAAGCTGTGCCAAACGGGCAATAGGCATTTCCACTTCTTTTCCTGCTGTCATAATAAGATCTGCAAATTCATCCACTACCAACACAATGAACGGCAGAAACTGGTGGCCTTTTTCAGGATTTAATTTGCGAGCAACAAATTTTTCATTGTACTCGCGTATATTACGGCAACCTGCTTCTTTTAAAAGATCGTAACGATTGTCCATTTCAATACACATGGCATTGAGTGTATGAACCACTTTTTTGGTATCTGTTATGATCGCGTCTTCTTCTCCCGGCAATTTAGCCAGGAAATGTTTTTCAATTGTTTTATAAATACTTAACTCTACCTTCTTAGGATCTACTAAAACAAATTTTAATTGAGATGGATGTTTGCTGTACAACAACGAAACAAGGATCGCATTTAATCCTACAGATTTTCCCTGCCCGGTGGCACCAGCCATTAACAGGTGAGGCATGCTTGCCAGGTCTACTATAAAATTTTCATTATTTATCTTTTTACCAATTGCAATTGGAAGAGAGAAGGCATTTTTCTTAAATTTTTCGGCATCCAGTAGCGTACGCATGCTAACGATGGTCTTCTTTGCATTGGGAACTTCAATACCAATGGTACCCTTGCCAGGAATAGGAGCAATGATTCGAATACCCAACGCTGCAAGACTAAGAGCGATATCATCTTCCAGGTTTTTGATGCGTGAAATGCGCACACCTGCGGCAGGAATGATCTCATATAATGTTACAGTAGGGCCAACCGTAGCAGAAATTTTTGAGATCTCAATATCATAATTACGCAGCGTATTGATGATCTGGTTCTTATTATTTTCCAACTCTGCCGGGTCCTGAACAATCTTTTCGCTTCCATGATTTTCCAGCAGGTCGGTAGAGGGGTATTTGTAATCCCTCAAATCTAAAATAGGATCATAAGGAATTTGCTGTAATACTTTTTCCGCTGCAGTTAGTTCTTCTGCTGGTTTTGGTTCTACCGGTTTTATTTCCAGTTCCAGCCCGCTATCTGCCAGTGAAGGTTTATTTTTTTGTGTGAGAATCTTTTCAGGTTGAGGCATTATTATTTCTACAGGTTCAGACACCGGAGGATAGTGCTGCACCACAGGTGTTTCCTTTAAAGGAACTGGCAGATCTTCTTCCTTTTCGATTATGGTAAGATCGTGTTGCTTTGGTTGTTCCCCTGCATCAGGAATATTGATCATACTTCCTGCCGCTTTACTATTTTTTCCTTTTATCGTCACTTTCACTTCCTCTTCTGCAGGAATGATTTCAGTTTCAGTTTCTGGTACGGCAGCAAGTACTTCCTTCTTTTTTGAAGGGAGCCCAAATGCCGGATTAAAGCGCCAGATCACGTAAGATAAAAAAGCAAGCATTATTACACCAATTGCACCCACTTTCCCGATAGCATGGTAAAGCCAGTCGCGGCTCATATCACCTGCAGCACCGCCCCAGGCAAAAGCATTCCCATTCATAATTACAGAAGAAGTTATGCTGATGAGTGGAAGGCCCAGCACCAGGTATTTTATATTTTTGGAAACTGAAAATACTTTTTTACCAAAAAATAAATTTACGCCGATAACAAAAAACAGGCTGCAAAGCAGGTAGGAGGCAACACCAAAACCTTTGTAGATAAAAAAATGAGATATAAAGGCTCCAAATGTACCCATCAGGTTGGCAACTTTGGCATCGGTACCAATCAGGAGCTTTTTGCCATGTTGAAAAACTTTATCCTGGTCTTCATCCCAGGTAAAAAGATAGGAGGTAAAAGCGATGAAGAGTAAAATTGATATAAGCAGACAAACACTTCCGGCTATTTTATGGGTGCGTTCATCCTTCAGCAGTTTCTTTACTTCTACTGTTTCAATTTTTTCCTGCGCAAGTGCTTCTTTATCGGGGTTTTTAGATTTTGCTTTGGCCATCAATACAAAGATATATAAATCAAATAGTGTTTTAAATTTTGAAACTGATTGGGCTTTTAAATTTGGGCGTGATACTTCTTAATGAGGCTAATATAAAATAAATTCCGCTTTATTTTTTTAAAAATGAGATCATCAGTAAAACCCAACCGGCAATAAATGAAAGTCCGCCGAAAGGTGTGATAGCCCCAATAAAATTATAACCCGGAATTACGGCACCTTTGATCCAGGTGAGGCAGTAAAGGGAACCGCTAAATAAAATAATGCCAATGATAAAAAAGCGGGCTGCCCACAAAGTAGTTTCAAATGGAAATTCTTTGAATAAAATGGCTGTTGCCAATAAGGCAAAACAATGGTAAAATTGGTAACGTACACCTGTTTCAAATATAGCGATGGCATCGTTGCTGATCTTGCCTTTTAAAGCGTGGGCTGCAAATGCGCCCAGTATTACCGATAAAGCTCCCAGTAATACGGCAGTAATTAAAAATCCTCTATGCATATAATGTTGGTTAGCTTGGGGATGAAATTATTTTTTTAAATATCTGTTCATTCAGGTCTTCTACCCGAAGACGTAATTTAGCCTGTTCATAAAATACTTTTCTTTCTTCCAGTTTTTTCTCGATAAAAAATAAAAGTTCGGCCTCATTGATTTTTTTTAGCAGGGGCCTTTTATCTTTTTCTTTCATGATGGTTTCCAGCAACTCGTTGGGCGAAGCATGTAAATAAATGGTAAGCCCGTTTTCGTTCATCCATTCAATGTTATTATCAAAACAGGCTGTTCCTCCGCCGCAGGCGATGATGCAGTCTTCATACCCTGCCATATGGCGCAGTTCAATTGATTCCTGTTTGCGAAAATAGTCTTCACCATTCTTTTCAAAAATATCCAGGATAGATTTTTGTTCTGTTCTTTCAATTGCCTCATCCAGGTCGTAAAAATTCATTTCGTTCACCGATGCCCATAATTTACCCCAGTGAGATTTACCGCTGCCCATGAAGCCAATCAGGAAAATTTTCATAGTGCAAATGTAAGGAAGTGAATGCTGAATAAAGGCAAGCTGCATTTACCTGTTTTTTATTGAACGGCTGTTACCGATATTTGCTTCTAAAAGATAAGATTAATATGTACCACGCAAATATTATTAATAAAACTGTTGCCTTCGTAAAAACCAGCCTGCAGGGTGCAGAAGGCGGGCATGACTGGTTTCATATTCAACGTGTATGGCATACTGCCCGCGTGATGGCAACAACAGAAAAGGTTGATATGATGGTGGTGGAATTGGCAGCGCTGTTGCATGATATTGCGGATGCGAAATTTAATGATGGTGATGAGGAACTTGGCCCCGAAAAAGCTGCAAATTTTCTTCAGTCAATTGATGTAGAAAAAAATGTGATTGAACACATTGTAAATATTATCAGTAATATGTCTTTTAAAGGAGGTAATTTCAAAACTGATTTTTCTTCCACAGAAATGTTGATAGTACAGGATGCCGACAGGCTGGACGCCATGGGGGCAATTGGTATTGCCAGGGCATTTAATTACGGAGGATTTAAAAACAGGGAACTATACAACCCCGCCATAAAGCCCAACTTGGAAATGGATAAGGAAACTTATAAGAAAAGTTCCGCCCCTACGATCAATCATTTTTATGAGAAATTATTACTGCTTAAAGACAGGATGAATACAGAAACCGGAAAAAGAATGGCAATTAAAAGGCATGATTTTATGGAGCAATATTTAGAAAACTTTTTTGAAGAATGGAATGGGGGAATTAATAAGCTGGGTTAATGACAGGCACTTCAATTTTGTGTTCTTTGATATTTCCTGTGTCATTATTTACTTTTTAATTTAATTTGGATATTTGGTAAACGTGCTAAAAAAAAATACACAACAGTTACGTTATTTTATCTTCAGCCAATATCTGGCGGATGGCATCCGTATTACCCTTGAGATCATCATTCCGGTGATCATTTTTGCCCAGTTTGGAAGAATGACGATGGGGATCACAATCGCTACGGGCGCATTTTGTGTTAGCATCTGTGATATTCCCGGTGCGATGGACAGTAAGCGTAATGGCATGCTCTACTGCATCGGATTTATTTTTATCATGTCGCTCCTTACCGGTTTTATGAATCATCATATTGTACTGCTCGGTTTATTGGTAGCCGTATCTACTTTTTTCTTTACCATGTTCAGTGTGTACGGAAACAGGGCTGCAGCCGTTGGCACCGCAGCGTTACTTGTAATGATATTACGGATGTCGGATGATGTGTCTCCCCAGGTAGCTGTTATAGAAAGTTTACTCATTTTAGCCGGTGGTTTGTGGTACCTGTTAATGGCATTGCTTTTTTTCAGGCTTACGCCTTACCGCCCGGCTCAGAGAGCGTTAGGAGATTGCATTCATGAAACGGCGAAATTCCTCATGATAAAATCTGAGTTATATGATATCAATGTAAATTTTGATGATGAGTACAGGAAACTGGTAACGCAGCAGATCGTAGTAAACGAAAGGCAGGATGCAGTAAGGGAATTATTGTTTAAGAATAAGGAAATGCTGAAAGAACCTTCCAGGGCAGGAAGGTTGTTGGTACTTACATTTGCTGATGTAGTAGACCTGTACGAACAAATCACTGCCACCTGGTACGACTATAAATTAATAAGAGAAAAATTCGGGTCGTCGGGAATTCTTGATGAAGTGGGTGTTATCATAAAAGATATTGCCAGGGAACTGGACAATATAGGTTTGGCCATTCAATCTAACAGCTATTATAAATCCAATTATGCTTTGATACCGGCGCTCGATAAATTGAAACTGAGAGTTGATGGAATGGATGATAGAAATAACAGTAATCTGGTTCTCAGAAAGATATTGGTAAACCTCCGCAATCTTGGAAGCCATGTAGATGAGTTGATGAATTATTTCACCCTTACTATTTCTAAAAAGGGGAGGCTTCGCAGCAAGAGTGATTATTCTAAGTTTGTATCTCACCAGGAAATAGATCCGGTTATTTTCAGAAATAACCTGAATCTTGAATCCGGTGTTTTCAGGCATGCACTAAGGATGATGATCACTTGCATTGCAGGATTTACCATTACAAAATTATTTTCTTATGGTCATCATAGTTACTGGGTGTTGCTAACCATCATTATTATATTGAAACCGGGATTCAGCCTTACCAAAGAACGGAATATACAACGTTTTGCAGGTACATTGGCGGGTGGTATTATTGGTATGATGATCTTGTATTTTATTAATGACCGCAACCTCTTATTTGCTCTCATCATTTTTTTTATGGTTGGCACTTATACTTTTCAGCGGCTGAATTATATTGTGATGGTAATTTTTATTACGCCCTATATACTGATCCTTTTAAACTTACTTGGGTTAGGAACTTTGCAGATCGCAGAAGAGCGGCTACTCGATACCGGTATTGCCTGTGTGCTGTCGTTTTTGGCCAGCTACCTATTGTTTCCTCACTGGGAATCTCTGCAACTGGATGCTTATATGAAACAGGTATTAAAGGCAAACCTGAAGTACCTGGAAACATCCCATGCATTTATTACAGGGGAAAGTAAAACGGTACTAGAATACAAACTCGCAAGAAAAGATGTATATATCAGTACAGCCAATCTTTCTGCAGCATTTAACAGGATGCTGTCGGAGCCCAAGAACAAACAACGCAATGATAAACTTATTTATGAGTTTGTGGTATTGAATCATGTATTGTCTTCTAATATTGCCAGTTTATCGGCAGACATGATCCTCCCCGAGAAAAAACAGTATCCACGTGAAGTAACACACAAACTTCGCCGATCCATTGTTTCTTTGCAGCAAGGTTTAAAACAACTGGACAAAAGCTATAATAGCGAATCCAAAGAATCTGTTTTATTACAGGTTTCTGCAAAAGACCTTCCCGCAGATAAGCAGTTAAATGATCAACTGGATTTTATTTATAAGGTAACGCTGGATATTAATAAACTGGCAGCGGTAATTGCACTTGACGATTAACATATTGAATAGATTTGCCACTAAAAAAAGCTACCGGTTTTTCCGATAGCTTTTTATTTTCTAAGTTCATTTTATAATTATTTAATTTCTCTCTGCATCGGGTTGCTGCCGCCGGCGCCACCTCTTGCCCTTCCTTCACGACTTTTAAATAACTGGAATTTACTTGGCTCTTCTACAATTGGCCAGCTATTGTTTTTCTCATTGATATCTGCTGTTTCTCTCAATGGGTCTAATTTAACAGAAGCAACTTCCTTATCTTTTAAAAACGTTTTTGTTACTTTATTTTCATTTTTACGCCACACATAAACAGGGATACGATCGGTTTCTTTTGTTCCATCCTTGTAGGTCCATTCAATGATAATGGGCATCACCAAACCACCTTTATTGCTAAAAGTTAATTCATACATTGTTTTTCCACCTGCCATGGCAGTTTTTTGTTCGGCAGTAAAATCTTCGTAAGCTGTTGCCGGAATTATTATTTCAACAGGAGTAGTATCAAGCTTTGCAAGGCCGCGGTCGTATCTCCAATAGAAATCCCTTAATGAAATATCTGCATCTGTTGCAAATATGATTTTCTTATCTTCCCTGTTCCTGATTTTTGAGATATCATCAAAAGCATTCAACACAGGTTTGGCAATTGCTGGCCTGGACACACGGTCTTCACTCTTTTGCGGGGCGCTAACTTCTGTGCTTAGGTTTGCCCATTTAACGGTATCTAGGGAAATGTCACAAGGGTCTGTGCTGTAAAACCATCCTCTCCAGAACCAATCCAGATCTTCTGCACTGGCGTCTTCCATAGTACGGAAAAAATCACCAGGTGTTGGATGTTTAAAAGCCCATCTACGGGCATATTCTTTAAAGGCATAGTCAAAAGATTCCCTGCCCATGATAGTTTCTCTTAAAATATTTAATCCTGTAGCAGGCTTACTATAGGCATTAGGACCAAACTGTAAAATATTTTCGCTGTTGGTCATTATCGGCTCCAGCTGGTCTTTAGGCAGTTTCATGTAATCAACTATTTTGTACGCGGGCCCTTTCCCCACAGGGAATTTATTATCCCAAAGTTCTTCTGTTAAATACTCAACAAAAGAATTTAGCCCTTCATCCATCCAGGTCCACTGCCTCTCATCGCTGTTGATGATCATTGGAAAGAAGTTGTGACCTACTTCATGAATTACAACTCCCAGCATGCCATTTTTCGTGCCTTCGCTATAAGTGCCATCTTTTTCGCAACGGCCGAAATTGAAACAAATCATCGGGTACTCCATTCCGTTAGCTGCTTCAAGGCTTTGGGCCACCGGGTATGGGTAAGGAATTGTAAATTTTGAATATGTTTTTATAGTATGAGCAACTGCTTTTGTACTGTAAGTACGGTAAAGGTTATACGCTTCTTTTCCATAGGCACTCATGCACATCACTTTTTTACCTTCAACAAACGCCGGCATAGCATCCCAGATGAATTTACGGCTGCTGCCCCAGGCAAAATCCCTAACCATATCCGCCTTAAATACCCAGGTTTTCTTTTGAGTTGATTTTTGTTTTTCCCTGGCTTTAGCTTCGTCCAGTGTTACGATTTCTGTTACTTCTTTTGCAGTTTGTGCGGTTTGCCAGCGGCCCAGTTGTGCCGGCGAAAGTACCTGTGTATAATTCTGACATTGGCCAGTAGCCATCACCACGTGATCTGCAGGAACCGTCATGCTTACTTTAAAATTACCAAATGTAAGCGCAAACTCTCCTGAGCCTACAAACTGGTGATTTTGCCATCCCTGGAAATCGCTGTACACACACAAGCGGGGATACCATTGCGTCATCGTAAACAGGTCGTTCCCGTCTTCTGAAAAATATTCATATCCGCCGCGGCCACCATATTTAGTGCGTTCAATGATATTATAGTTCCACTCAATTTTAAAAATGAATTGCTGGCCGGGCTTTAAGGGCTGAGGCAATTCTACCCTCATCATTGTTTTATTGATTGTATATTTTAAGGATGCGCCTGCAGCATTTGTAACTTTAACGATATTATCTCCATACTCTTTTTCTTTTTTACCACTCATGCGCATCAGTTCCTGTTCTGTAATGTTTTTTGATAAAAAATTACTTCCCTGGTAACCGGAATTATTTACTGAGCTATGCTGATTTTCGTCTAATTGTAGCCACAGAAAAGTTAATACATCTGGTGAATTATTAAAGTAAGTAAGAGTTTCTTTCCCATTGAGGCGGCGGTTTGGTTCATCCAGTTCGCAAATAATATCATAATCGCAACGTTGCTGCCAGTATTTAGGGCCAGGTGCGCCGCTAGCTGTGCGATACTCGTTTGGGGTGGGCAACATCGTGCCTAATTGCTCAAACCGGTTGCCATGATTACTACCAGGATTATTTTTAATATCCTGCGCAAATCCATTTACAACACATGAAAACATCAAGGTTAACAAAAGAAAATTCTTCATCAGTATTATTTAATTTTAATTCAATGAATATTAGTTTCGGCTTTTTTTAAAACGGAAGCCTTTCAAAACTCAAATATAGTGCTGTAATTCCAGCTAACCCCGATAGGATATACATCCACCACTTTTGATTTAAGCCTGCTTTGTTTACAACCAGGTAAGAGCAAAGTAATATAAAGGCTACAACTAATATTTGCCCAGCCTCTAAACCAACATTAAATCCTGCCAGCGGATATCCTATTTTCTGGCTTCTGGCCAGCATGAACCTGATGGTATTGGCAAATCCGAGCCCGTGTATACATCCAAAAAACAACGCTAAAAAATAATTGTACTTGCCCGGAGACGTGCCATTTTTTTTTAGAAATACATTGATCACTGCTGTTGCCAAAATAGTAACCGGAATAAGGAACTCCACCCATTTGCTGTTTATTCTTATTACATCGTATACACTTAGCGCCAGCGTAACTGAGTGGCCGATAGTAAAAGCTGTAACCAGTATTAAAACTTTTTTCCAGTCATTTACCAGGTAGATGGCACTCAGTGCAGTAATGAATAACAGGTGATCTGCCGCATCCAAACTAATGATGTGTTGCCAGCCTATTTCAAAATAAAAGGTAAAATCATTCATTGCCTCAATAGCTCAGCTGCTTTTTTGTATTTTTACTTTTCATTTTTTACAATACTCAAACTTATATAAATCCCTGCAAAATGGCTTTAATATTATATAAATGGTTATTCCTGGCAGCAATTTGGGTAAATCATCCGGTGGTTATTGGTCATCCAATATACGTTAGCGTAACCGAAATTGAACACAATGCTGCTGATAAAACCCTTGAAATAAGTTGTAAGATATTTACCGATGACCTGGAAAAAACGCTGCGGCAGGTTAATAAAGTGCCTGTAGATCTGTTAAAGCCGGTAGATAAAAAGAAGATGGAAAAAATACTGAGCGATTATGTAACAAAGCATCTGTTGATAAAAGCAAATGGGCAAAACCAGGTATTACAATTTAAAGGATACGAGCACATTGAAGAGGCCATTTATAGTTATTACCAGGTAGATAACATACCGGTTTTAAAGAATATTACCATTACAGATAATATCCTGTTTGATTATAAAAGCGAGCAAATAAGTTTACTACATGTAACGGTTAAGGGAGAACGAAAAAGTACCAGGCTGGTAAACCCGGAAGATAAGGTGAGCTTTGTTTTTTAGCAACACAATTGTTATTCTTCCATTCCATCTTTCAGTTCATCCGATATTATTACTAAAATCTTATCAATGCGCTGCCCGTCCATATCCAGTATCTCAAATTTAAAATCTTTCCATTCAAACATTTCACCTGTTGCCGGAATGTGTTCCAGCTGATGTAAAGCAAACCCAGCGATGGTATCAAACTCCTGTTCCCCTTCATTCATCCAGTCTGCTTTTTCAAAATAACTGAGGAAATCGTAAAAGTGTATCTGCCCGTCAACCAAAAAACTACCATCCTGTCTTTTGATGATCTCATATTCTTCCTGCCCGGTTTGGGGCACATCACCAAGGATGGCTTCCAGGATATCATTGAGTGTGATCATACCTTCCAGTGTACCGTATTCATTCACTATAAAACAAGAATGGATCTTGGTTCCTTTAAATTTTTCCAGCAACTGGTAAGCTTTGTTGTTTTCAGGTACAAATAACACGGGCTTTAATAGTTTTTCTACCACAGTATCAGGAGAAACTTTCAGCATATCTTTTACATATACCAGCCCTTTGATATTATCAACTGATCCTTCGCAAACCGGAAAGGTTGAAAAAATAATATCTTCAAATTTATCGGTGATCTGTTGCACTGTGTCTTTAATATCTACCCAAACAATATCGGTACGATGTGTCATTAAAGAAGTAATGCTGCGGTCGCTCAGGTGAAATACCCTTTCAATGATCTCTTTTTCGTCTTCTTCAATGGTGCCATGTTCGCTACCTTCAGAGATCATCGCTTTTATTTCTTCCTCCGTTACTGAACTGTCGCTGGCTTTTTTTATATTAAAAAGTTTGAAGATGATATTGGTAACGCCAGACAGCAACCAAACAAATGGATAAACAATTTTAGAAAGAATATTCATAGGCCCGGCCACCAGCCTGGATATCTTTTCGGCCCGTATCAATCCGAATTTTTTTGGAATAAGCTCACCAAAAATTATAGAGAGGAATGTAACAATAATAACTACTATGGAAGTAGCTACAGTAGCTGCATAAGGTTGCAAAAAGTTGATCTGTTCAATATACGGCTTTAAGTCGTGGCCAAATTTTTCTCCGGAGTACACACCCGTTAAAATTGAGATCAGGGTAATACCTATCTGCGCTGTGCTTAAAAATTTCTCGGGGTTTTCAGCCAGGTCAAGGGCAGCTTTTGCTTTCTCATCGCCCTTATTTGCCATTGATTCCAATCTTCCTTTTCGTGCACTTACGAGGGCAATCTCACTCATTACAAAAAGCGCATTTACAAAAATCAACAACAATAAAATAAATACTTCCATAATGGGTTTTCCTTAAATACACCTATTTTGTTCAGGTAATTTATATGCAAATATAGCAAGATGGATTTTAGGGCATTTTTTTCGCTTAGATTATTTTACTAATATTTGCCGGTATTCACAGCTTTTTTTCGTCAAATGGTGATATATTATATTTTTATGAAATACCTATTGTAATTGGCTTCCATACTTTTAGATACATGAAGGCGGAAAAATATCCCACAAGGCATCCAAAAACAGCACCTCCCAATACGTCTAACGGGAAATGCACGCCCACATAGATCTGTGCATAGCATATAGCGGCTGCCCAAACAAAGAATAGCCAGCGCCAGTTTCCCGTAAAATCTTTAAACGTAATGAACAAGAACATGGCCATACCAAAATGATTAGCTGCATGAGAAGACGTAAAACTTCCATTCTGCCCGCAATAATCTGCCAGTAGCCGCAGCTGAGATGCCATTTCCGGGTCGTTGCAGGGCCTTAACCTGCCGATACCGGGTTTTATCAGTCTGCTACTGATCAAATCGGTAACTGATGCTGTGGCAGCTATCATTAATATCCATGGAATAGCTTTCTTTTTAAAATTGATCAAAACGAAAATGAGTAGGAAAAGATAAAAAGGCACCCAAATAGTGGGTACCCGCAAAAATGGCATCAGTAAATCGAAAACATCGTTGTTACCCTGATGGTTGATCTTTACAAAAAGCCATTTATCTAAATCAATAATTTTTTTCATTTTTTACAAAAGCCTGGTTGGTAAAAATAAATTTTGTGCAGCAGAAAATCTTTTTTTTTTGCTTTTGCGAAACAGGTAGTGTTAAATTAAATGGATGCCCGTAAAAGCTATATTTTATATCAGCATGAAATGAATAGTCATTTACTTTCTTAATTTAATATTGTAATTATTTAAATGGTAAGCTAACTTTACCAACAAGGTTTATTTTTTTGCTTAAGGAAGTTAACGATTATGCTAATAAAATGGCGGGTGCCAAAAACAATACAGTGGATAGTAAAATTGTTTTTTATCTACCTGTTTATTTTTACTGCTTTTAGAATAGCCACGGTGATATGCTTTAAACCCAAAGCTATTTCTGTACTAGACTTATGGCCTTCATTCTGGCTGGGTTTAAAGTACGACCTCAGGTGGATCGCTTTCATTTTATTCCCTATTTCGCTTTTTTCTCTCTATCCTAAATTTTCACCATTTTACAGTGAGCGGCTAAAGAAATTCTGGACCTTCTATCTGGGCATATTAACCCTGCTGGTATTATTTTTTTACGGCGCCGATTTTGGCCAGTTCGCCTATATCAATGCAAGGTTAAATGCCGACGCCCTTATTTTTGCAGAAGACCCGCAGGAGAGCCTGCAAATGGTTTGGCAAAGTTATCCTGTTATCTGGATCCTGATAGGTTTGTTTGGTGCCGTATTAATGGTAATATGGATGTTCAGGAAAACCCATGTTGGGGTAGAAGGGAAGAATGTGAATGTACATAAATTTGCTTACCGGCGTAGATGGCACCTGGCCGCGTTGTTGATCCTGGGCTGGTTTATGTATGGTTTTTTTACCGCAAAGCCTTTAAATTTTTTTCGTGCATTTAGTTTGAATGACGAATTTAAAAGTAACCTGGCACTTAATCCTCTGCAAAACTTTTTTACTACGCTGCGTTTTCGGGATCCGGATTACAATACCAGGGCCAAAGAATATTATCCTGTCATATCGCGTTTTTTAAATCTCCCGCAAACCGGGGCATTGGCTGGTAATTATACAAGAATTATTCAACCCGGAAGCAAGGCACTCGAATGTCAACCCAACATAGTATTAGTGATCTGCGAAAGTTTTAGCATGTATAAAAGTAGCATGAGCGGTAATCCGCTAAACAGTACGCCTTATTTTAACGAGCTATGTAAGCAGGGTATCTTTTTTGAACGATGTTTTTCACCCACATTTGGAACCGCACGAGGCGTATTTGCCACACTTACCGGTATTCCTGATGTACAGCTGAGTAAATTTGCCACCCGAAATGAAGCATCCGTAAACCAACGAACCATCATCAATAATTTTGAAGGCTATGAAAAATTTTACTTCCTTGGTGGCCGTAGCCAGTTCAATAATTTTGGAGGATTGATTAAAAATATCAATGATGTAAATGTGTATGAAGAGGGCAGTTACGAATCAAAAAAATTAAATGTTTGGGGCATCAGTGATAAAGATCTTTTTATGGAAGCCAATAAAGTAATTGCTAACCAGTCTAAGCCTTTTTTTGCTATCATACAAACCGCAGATAATCACCGGCCATATAATATCCCGGAAGAAGATTCTGATTTCGTGAATAAAGTAATTCCGGAAGAAGAGTTGATGAAAAATGGATTTGAATCGTTGAAAGAATACAACGCTTTTGCTTACACTGATTATTGTTTCAGGAAATTTATTGAATCAGCAAAAAAAGAAACTTATTTCAACAATACCATTTTTGTATTTGTGGGAGATCATGGTGTTGAGGGTAATGCTGAGGCGATGTATCCGAAAGCCTGGACTGAACAAAGGTTGAATGATGAACATATCCCATTATTGTTTTATGCGCCATACCTCCTAAATCCGGATTTGCACTCCGAACCTGTATCCCAGATCGATGTTTTACCTACCATAGCAGGCATGCTGCAACAACCTTATGTAAATTACACACTTGGCAGAAACTTGCTGAATCCTCTCAAAAAAGAAAATATTGCCTTCATTATTTATCATGCTCCTGGTTGGATTGGAGTTGTGAGTGATGATTACTTTTACAGGAAGAACATCAGGATAAATAAAGAAGAGTTGGTGCCTGTAAAAAATAATCTTCCTGCTTTAACAAAACAAAAGGAAGATTCATTGAAAAGGCATTTGTCTGAACTTACATCAGCCATTTATGAAACATCCAGGTGGATGCTTTTAAATAACAAGAATTAAAAGAATTTGTTTGGAAGGTTTTATGCTGAAAGATCAATCAGCTTATTACAAATTATACGATCCTCGTTTTTTCGGCTATCATAATAAGCCTCGGTGAATTTTTTACAGAATAGTTATTGAAATTATAATCTCCAAATACTTCTTTAATCTGTAGGCCCTGGTAGGCAAGCATATCAGTAAAATCTCCCAGTGTAAATTTGGCTACTTTTTCTGTAAATATCAACGGTTCAATCATCGTAGCATCTTCAATCATGATCTTTTTATAAAAATGTGTTTCATCATACCATTTTGTGATCAGGAAATGAACTCCATCGATTTCTTTTTCTGACTGGTGCAGCATATTGTCTTCTGCGTAATGAACATTGAGGTAGTCCATTACAAAAATTCCGTTTGGTTTTATAGACTGGGCGATGGTTCTTATGGCGTTATCGTGCTCACGTTGTGTTTTGAAATAACCGAAACTCGTAAAAAAATTGAAAGCATAATCAAAATAATTGATCCAGAACGGCAAACGCATATCATGTTGAAAAAAATGTAATTGCTCATTTTCATTTTTCAGCGCTTCAAGGATACTGTCTTCACTGAGATCAATACCCGTAACGTCAAAACCTTTTCCTGATAATTGTATAGAATGCCTTCCTTTACCACAGGCTACATCCAGCATAAAGGAACCATCGGCTGGTTTAAGATGAGTAATTAATTTATCAATAAAATTTGCGGCTTCCTTATCATCTCTTTTAAAATAGAGTTGATGATAATATGTTGTGTTGAACCATTCTTTAAACCAGGTTTGCATTAGGCAAAGTTAGCGTTTGATGCGGAGATGGCAAGCAGGTACAGATAAATAGCTTAAACCTGGTTGTGTATTGATATTTGAAATTAGCAATTATGTTGTTGGCAGCAGTTCACAGCTGTTCGCGTAGAAGCCAGCAATATATAATAAATTGTAAAGCGGGAAACGGTATTCATGTACACAAACTCCAAAGTGTTCATTATCTTTGTGCCACTTTAAAATTCGACGGAAATGGCATTGATCAAAAGTATTTCAGGGATTAGGGGAACAATAGGGGGACGTACAAATGATAACCTTACACCACTGGATATAGTAAAATTTACCGCTGCTTATGGCACCTGGCTTTTGCAGCAGGAGAAAAGAAGTTCCAACAAAAAAAACAGGAAAGTAGTAGTGGGCAGGGATGGCCGTATTAGCGGACTGATGGTAAAAAGCCTCGTAAACTCAACGCTTTCGGCATTAGGAATAGATGTTATTGACCTTGATTATAGTACTACTCCAACTGTGGAAATGGCAGTAACGATTTTAGAAGCGGATGGTGGCATTATACTCACTGCCAGCCACAATCCGCAGGAGTGGAATGCATTAAAATTGCTAAATGGCAAAGGTGAATTTATAAGTGGCGATGAAGGGAAGTTTATTTTAGAACTCGCGGAAAAAGAAGCCTTTTCTTTTGCACCGGTTAATAAACTGGGAAGCATCATCATTAACGATGATATGCTTCAAAGCCATATCAATATTATTCTAAAAAATAAGATGGTTGATGCGGCGGCAATTGCTGCAGCTGATTTTAATATTGTAATTGATGCAGTAAACAGTACTGGCGCTATAGCTGTTCCGGCATTGCTGAAAGCACTGGGAGTAAAAAAGTTTTCTGTAATTAATGCTGAGGTAAACGGTCATTTTGCACACAACCCGGAGCCGTTACCGGAACACCTTACCGGATTGAGCCAGGAAGTATGCCTGCGGAAAGCTTCTCTGGGTATTGCTGTAGATCCGGATGTGGACAGGCTCTGTTTTGTTTGTGAGGATGGGAGCATGTTTGGGGAAGAATATACGTTGGTGGCTGTGGCTGATTATGTGTTGGGTTCGCAGCAGGGAAACACGGTAAGTAATATGTCGTCTACCAAGGCTTTGAAGGACATAACGATAAAGCATGGCGGAAAATATTTTCCCAGTGCAGTGGGTGAGGTAAATGTGGTGAATAAGATGAAGGCAGTTGATGCTGTAATTGGTGGAGAAGGAAATGGAGGCATCATAGTTCCCGATCTTCACTATGGCAGGGATGCCCTTATAGGTATCGCCTTGTTCCTGTCTCATCTGGCAAAAAGCAAAAAAAGTATCAAACAGTTACGCAATACCTATCCCGATTATTTTATCAGTAAGAATAAAATGATGCTCGATGATGGAGTAGATGTAAAAAAAGTGTTTGAAAAAATTGAAAAGAAATATAAATCGCATCCTATAAACAATGAAGATGGATTGAAGATAGAATTTGATGAAGATTGGGTTCACCTGCGAACCAGTAATACAGAACCGATCATTCGTATTTACGCAGAAAGTAATTTTGAAAAAACCGCTGACAATATAGCTATGCGCTTAATGAAAGATATTCAGGAAGCGATGTAGGCGAATCTTGACAAACCTAAAATCTAATAAATGACTAACCGCATTTACTTTGATAATGCTGCCACCACAGCTTTGGATCCTGAAGTACTGGAAGCAATGATGCCATACCTCACCGAAAAATTCGGCAATCCATCTTCTATTTATTCTTATGGCCGGGAAACTAAGATGGCCATCGAAAATGCAAGAAAATCAATTGCAAAATTACTCAACGCACATCCTGCCGAGATTTTTTTTACCAGTGGGGGAACAGAAAGCAGTAACACTGCTATCCAGGCTTCTGTACGTGATCTCGGTTGTAAGAGGATCATCACTTCCAGGATTGAACACCACGCTGTTTCCCATACAGTAGAATATCTGGACAACAGGGATGCGGTAAAAGTGAATTATGTAAAGTTATTGCCTGATGGCCATATAGACCTGAAAGACCTGGAGAAGCTGCTGGCAAACTCTTCGGAAAAAACATTGGTAACACTTATGCATGCCAATAATGAGATTGGGAATATTTTAGATATGCAAGCTGTGGGAAATCTTTGCAAAACATACCATGCAATTTTTCACAGCGATACGGTGCAAACTGTTGGGCATTTCTCTTTCGATCTCAGAAACACACCTGTTCATTTTATTACAGGGGCGGCTCATAAATTCCATGGGCCAAAAGGGATAGGTCTTTTGTACATCAATGAAAATGTTCGCATCAAGCCACTTGTTCACGGAGGATCGCAGGAAAGGAATATGCGTGCCGGTACAGAAAATATTTACGGTATAGCGGGTTTGGCAAAAGCGTTGGAAATTGCAACAAAAAATCTTGATGCTGAAAGGGATTTTATTGCTTCTCTTAAAAAATACATGCACGATCAATTAATAAAAAATATCAGCGATGTTAGTTTCAATGGTGATGTTTTTGGGAATAGTTTATTTACTGTATTAAGTGCAAGGTTTCCCAAAACTGAAAAATCTGAAATGATCCTGTTCAACCTGGATATCAATAATATTTGCGCCAGTGGCGGCAGTGCTTGTACTTCCGGTGCAGAACAGGGAAGCCATGTTATAACAGCCATCAATAACAATCCTAACCAGATAACAGTAAGGTTTAGTTTTTCAAAATACAACACAAAAGAAGAAATTGACCAGGTAGTTGAAAAGTTGAAAGAAATGATATGATCCTGCTAAATATTTTCTCAGGTTATTTAATTAATTATATAGATTCCTAGAAATTATAACCTAATTTTTCTACAAGCTCTTTCGGCAACACAGGCAGTTCTCTCCTGTCTATCAGGAAACTGTTCAATTGAGCGATCTCTTTAAAAATATAGTGTTTGTCCATGGCGCCCTGCAGGTATCCGGCACCGGTACTGCCGCCTGTACCTACCCGCGTGCCAATCATCCTGCGAACCATATTGATGTGGCGATATCTCCAGTTGCCAAGTTGATTGTCTATTTCAAGTAAAGTATCTAATAATTGAAATGGTAGTTCCAACATTGGAAAGCCGCGGTAAAGCATGATAAATAGAGCTGATCTGCAGGCTGCCGCACTTAAGTTTCTTTCTGTATTAATTTCGGCATCAAAGAAAATATTCCTGAAAAAAGTTGAGTTGTTTCTTTCACCTTCCGAAAGGCTACCATTATAAATATTTTCATAGGCTACCCAAAAAGGATGTGTATCATTTTTCGTTTGTACGGGAAAATTTTTCCAGCAATCTGCCATTTCAAGAAAAGGCATACGTTCTAACCATTGGTTCACCAATTGAATTACAGAAGGGCTTGATTCCGCATTTTTTATAATGTCGATATCAGCCTGTTTTAGTTGTGAGGTGTAATAAGATTGGCCGTGCCGCTGATCGAATTTTAATCCCAGTTTCGCTTCCAATATCTTAAACTGCCAGCTTTGAAATCCTGAAGCAGGTCGCAGCATATCTCTAAAATCCAGGAAATCCATTGGCGTCATGGTTTCTAAGATATCTATTTGCTGAACCAGCACTTTCAGGATAGTGCCAACTCGCTTCATGCGGTGAACGATGGTTTGCAGCTCAGCAGAATTGTCATTAAGTGACGGCTTGTTCATCAAATCAATCACTGATCCTACTTCAAACAGAATCTGTTTAAACCAAAGTTCGTAGGCCTGGTGAATGATGATAAAAAGCATCTCTTCATGCGCAGCCTCTTTTCCTGGTTCAAAACTAACCGGATGCTGGGCATCAATTATCTTATCAAGTTGAAGGTATTCGCCGTAGTAAACCGGTTTGTGTTCCATTTATGCAAGTTTGCGGCAAATTTACAGAAACGATCCGGAGAATTGTTGAAAATTAAAGATGTAAGAGTTTATCAGGAAGTATTAATTCTACTGAATGAAGCTAACATGAATTGTTAGATCAATTGTTTTATACGTCACTGATTTGCACCTTTTTCTTTCTACCGTATTAAAACAGTGTACCCTTTTTGAAATACTTTTTTATTTGTCTGAAGATTAAAATAGTCCAGCACCCACACATAGGTTCCTGGATCTGCTCCTTGTCCCTTAAACCTTCCATCCCACTTTCTGGTCCAGTCTTCGGTGTAAAAAACACGTTGACCTAACCTGTTAAATACACTGAATTTCAGGTTGGTAGCCTTGTAGGCATTTAAGGGAAAAAGGAAATCATTAAGTCCATCAGCATTTGGAGTAAAAGCAGTAGGAACGGCTATAAAACAATTATTGAGGATATTAAGGTTTAGCCTGGCGGTATCTTTGCAACCTAAAAAATCTGTTATTATTAGTTGAACCGAGGCGTAATAGTTTACCGAACTAAAATTATAAAATTGATTGGGAGGATTTTGCAAATTACTTGTATTGCCGTTGGCAAAATTCCACGACCAGGCCACAATATCATTGCCTGGGCTGGCATCTTCACTCAAGTCTTTAAAAATAGCCGGGTCGTTAGGGCAAACAAGTAATGTAGCATCAAATTTTGCATTCAGCGTATTTCTCAGGAAAATTGTTTGAGAACTGGTGTCGTTGCAAACCCCATTAGAAACGATCAGTTGTGTAAGATGATTTCCAAAAGTATTATAAGTAATGGTTGGATTTTGAGCATTAATGGAATTCAGGTTATCAAAATTCCATAGCCAACTGTTAACGGTATTATTTCCATTATGAAAATAATTTACTGTATCCAGTTTGCAGCCCAACGTAATGTTATAAGTAAAATCAGCGTTAACAGTATCTTTAATTGTAAAGTTTAATGCAGCGCCTGCCGGTGTTTCCTGTCCGCATTCATCAATTATGGTAGATCCATCTGTACCTTGTTGTAATCGGATCTGAAAGTTTCCTGCATTGTACAGCGGAGCATTCAACTGAACAATAATTTTGCTGGTAAGCCCGTTGGTACATTCACCGCTGGCACCCGTTACCGTTACAGGATATGATCCGGTAACTACAAAATCTGATCCCGTTGCTGCAATCGAATTACACCTGATAGGTTTTCTAAAAATAAGTTCCAGTGTTTGTGGTGCACATCCGGGGTTGCTGATGCTATCCATGGGTGTTGGCAATAATGGCACTATCACTAGTTCAACAGAATCATCTACGGGAATAGTATTATCGCAATAATCTTCCAGCGTATTCCCATCAGTACCATTTTTTATTTTCACCTGGTAAACGCCGGGAGGTAATTGGTTGCTTAATGTGAGTGTAACTTTATTCATATCAAAATCGGCACTACAACCAATTCCACTGATGCCGGTGACGGTGGCCAAAGCAGGTGAAATAGTAAATTCACCACTGCTGATGCTGCTACATTTCATCTCTTTATTCAAACTTACCACCAGGGTGCTTGCATCACATGGTGCAATGGCCGATTCCATTTTTGGCAATTTGGGATCAGTGATGCTGGCTGTACCTGTTCCGGCTGCACCGCCGTTGAACGTTAACGAATAGCCGCTTTGCGTATCGGTAAAATGGCTGATAAGAAGTAAATACTCATGCCCAAGTATGAGGGTAGGCATTTGAGAAAAAGTAGGCGTGTTGGCTTGAGGTGAAGATGCGCATTCTATGCCTGGTACCCCATTGGCAGATGCTCCGGTATTACCGGAAGATCCCGACCAATTGCCGGCAATAACCAGTGATCTAACGGTGAAAACATCATTGGGATTTCGGCCCGTGATGTCGAACAATTGCCAGTCATAATCATCGCTACTGGTATTGGGCGTAATAATAAAAGCCAGCGTGCCTGCCTGGTAACAGGTAAATTTATACCAAAATGGATTTTTATTTTCGTAGTCGGCCCCATCGCCTGAACAACCTGGAACAAACAGATTATTAGAAGAACATATTGGAACAGTAGACTGTTCAAACACTGTGGTGCCACAAACCGGAAAAGCAGAAGTGGGGCTTTGACCCAGCGTTGTACATTGAGCTTTAACACTGCTTCCGGTTACAGATAGAAAAATAATTATTATTAGTAAACATCTCATCATGAGCCTGTAAAGTTATTTTAAAGACCTTATTCGCCGGTTTTTTGCTGCAAGTGTTAGAATAGTTTTAACAAAATAGGATCGTAGAACGTTCTGTTTATTTTGATATTTAAATCAAAAGCAAATAAGTAGCAGTTAATTTTTAAAATATCAAGACAGAAGCTAAATAATTGCATGAGAAAAAAGCGTTGATCACTTTACTTTGCTTTTTATCTCCTGCAATTTTAGTAATGCTTCCACAGGTGTAAGCCGATTGATATCTACAGCTTCTAGCAGGGTCCTTATTTCTTCAAAAGTAATTGAATGCGCATCAAAAATACTTAGCTGCATTTTTGGGTGGCTGATATCTTTAATACTTTCAGTTATATTTTTTTTACTGCTGCCCTGTTGATTATCTCTGCTGTCTTCCAATTGAGCCAGGATCTCGTTTGCCCTGTTTATTAATGAAGCCGGCATACCAGCCATTCGGGCAACATGTATCCCGAAGCTATGGGTGCTGCCACCTTCAGCGAGTTTTCTCAGAAAAATTATTTTATTGCCAACCTCTTTATTGGTAACATGGTAATTCTTGATGCGGTCGAATTTATTTTCCAGCTCATTTAATTCATGATAATGGGTTGCAAACAAGGTTTTTGGTGCAAAGTTGCTTTGGTGAAGGTATTCAGCGATACTCCACGCGATGGATATACCATCATAAGTGGAAGTTCCCCGTCCAATTTCATCCAGGAGAATCAGGCTGCGAGAAGTGAGGTTATTAATAATACTGGCAGTTTCATTCATTTCCACCATAAAAGTACTTTCACCGCCACTCAGGTTATCAGATGCTCCAACCCTGGTAAAAATTTTATCCGTTAAAGGAATTTTCGCCTGCCTTGCGGGAACAAAACTTCCCATATGAGCCAGCAGCGTTATCAGCGCTGTTTGCCGAAGAATTGCGCTTTTACCGCTCATATTGGGCCCTGTTAAAATTATGATCTGTTGAACAGATGCCGAGAGGCTAATATCATTACTAATATAACTTTCTCCGGGAGGAAGGTTCCGTTCAATTACAGGGTGGCGACTATCTTTTAGTTCCAGTTCATCCCCGTCATGCATCTGCGGTTTTTTATAATTATACTGCATGGCATTATTGGCAAAACAACTTAGGCAGTCGAGCACCGCCATTACATGTCCGTTTAATTGAAGCGGGGCAATATAATCCTGCAACTCATTCAGTAATTCCTGGAAAAGCTGTTGTTCTATTTGATAGATCTTGTCTTCAGCTCCAACAATCTTTTCTTCGTACACTTTTAATTCGGGGGTGATATACCTTTCTGCATTGGCAAGTGTTTGTTTGCGGATCCACGTTTCGGGCACTTTATTTTTATGAAGATTTGTTACTTCCAGGTAATAGCCGAAAACATTGTTGAAACTTATTTTTAACGAAGAGATGCCGGTTTGTTGAGCTTCTTTCTGTTGTAATTCTAAAAGGTAATTTTTTCCGCCAGTTGCAATAGATCTTAATTCATCCAGTTCGGCGTGTATGCCGGTAGCTATCAGGCCTCCTTTATTAACTGCTGCCGGAGGATTTTCATTTATTTCTTTGCTGATCTTTTCCAGGATGTAATTACAGGGGTTTAATGAATCTCCCATCCTTTTTAAGAATTCATTTGTAGAATTGCTACAGATAAATTTTATGATCTCTGTTTGCTGTAATCCTTTTGCAACCTGTAGCACTTCCCGGGGATTGATCTTTTTTAGGGGAACCTTTGCAGCCAGCCTTTCAATATCGCCGGCCTGTTTTATATGCTGGCTTATTTTAGATCTTATATCAGTTTCCTTCACAATGTATTCTACAGCGGTAAGCCGTTCATTTATGCGGATGATATCATTCAACGGCATCAGCATCCATCTTTTCAACAGTCGGGCACCCATGGGCGAAACAGTGTTGTTAATGGTTTTAAATAGCGTGTTGGCGTTATCGTTACCTAATAACTCCAGGTTACGAATTGTAAACCTGTCCATCCACAAGTGATCATCTTTATTAATGCGCTGCAGAGAGGTTATGTGTTGCAGGTTAGGATGTTCCGTGTCTTTAAGATAATGTAATATTGCACCAGAGGCAATGATACCGGCATTTAGCCCTTCTACTCCAAATCCCTTAAGGCTATGTGTTCCGAAGTGTTTAAGCAGGTTTTCTGTGGCGTACGCTTCTGCAAAGATCCATTCATCTAATGTGTAGGTGAAAAAAGAGTTACCAAAAGTCTCTTTAAAGAATTTTTGCCTGTTCCTCTGAAAGATCACTTCTGCAGGTTGCAGGCTTTGTAATAGTTTATCCGTATATTCCTTATCTCCTTCCGCGATAAAAAATTCACCTGTTGAAATATCAAGAAAAGCGATGCCAATCTTCTCTTCCTGGAAATGAAGGGCAGCGAGGAAATTGTTGCTGTTGTGCTCCAGGAGTTTGTCGTTGGTTGCCACTCCGGGTGTAACCAATTCGGTAACTCCACGTTTTACAATTCCTTTTGCGGTTTTTGGGTCTTCCAGCTGGTCGCATATGGCTACCCGGTAGCCGGCCTTTACCAACTTATGTAAATATGTGTCTAATGCATGGTAGGGAAACCCAGCCAGTTCTGCTGCAGCGGGATTGCCATTATTTCTTTTAGTTAAAGTAATACCCAATACTGCGGAAGCATTGATGGCATCCTGGCCAAACGTTTCATAAAAATCACCCACCCTAAAAAGCAATATTGCATCGGGGTACCGGGCCTTGATAGCATTGTGCTGCTGCATTAAGGGTGTTTCTGCTGTTGCTTTTGCCATGGGGCAACAAATTTAACCCGATGGCGCTTATGAACAACCACTATTTTTCAACTTTTTATCAAGTAAAAAAGTGGAAATCGTTCCTGATAAATAAGGCTTAGCACATCGAAAATGACAGTAATAAAAATTACGCTTTATATAAACCTCTTTTTGTATCATTAACTTATCAATGTAATAGCTGATTAATGCTATAAATAACCAGGTTAAAGAGGATGGATATATTTTTGAGCTCATTTATCTTTTTAAAATAAATAATGGGTCTGATAGTTGTATTATGATTAGGACAGGCGTTGAAATAGATGTAAAGTGTTTACAGATCAATATTTTTAGATTGTTTAAGAGATTAACAGTTTCTTATATAGATCGAATCAAACAAACACTATGTACATCCGTCTATTGACTATCTTTGCCCCGCAAAATGGAGCAATATTTTTTAGGATTAATAAAACTATAATGATGAAGAAATTAGGAAGTGTGCTTGTATTTATGTTCTTACTTGTAGCTAGCAACTTTGCCCAGGCTCCTGCGAGTATGGGTAAAAGTGATCCGGAAGCTAAAAAAGTATTGGATGCGGTGAGTGCAAAATTCAAGAATTTTAAATCGGTTCAGGCAAAATTTTTATTGAAGATCGAAAATGCCGCAGGTAAGAACCTCGGAAATAAGGCTGGCACGGTGTTTATGAAAGGTACTAAATACAGGATAACAGTTCCGGGACAGGAGATATTTTCTGATGGTATAAATACATGGACTTACGATAAATCAGCTAATGAGGTAACTATCAATAAAATAGACCCATCTGCCAATTCAATCACTCCTCAAAAACTCTTTACAAATTTTTACGATAAAGACTTTTTATATAAATTGAATGATAATGTGAAGATGAATGGAAAAAACATGCATGAGATAGAGTTAACGCCAATTGACAAGACCAAAGCATTTCATAAAGTGTTGGTGTATGTTGATAATGCTGCCATAAACACTACTAAAGTATTTGAGAAAACAGGAAATCGCTATACATATAGTGTGAACAATATGGTTACTAATGGAACAATCCCTGATCTCACTTTTGTATTTGATGCAAAGAAATATCCAGGTGTAGAAGTAGTAGATCTTAGATAATAACAAATGAATAGAATAAAAAAGGCTTCTTTTCCGGAAGCCTTTTTTTATATGAATTTATTAAGAAAATGATCACAATATTATGATCAGGAACCCCATCTGAATGTATTAACAGGAAGTCCTGCAAGGTCTATTACCCTGTCTACCACTGTTGCGGCCACTTCCTCAATTGTTGTGGGGTTACTGTAAAACGATGGTGTAGCCGGACAAATAATTCCCCCTGCAAGCGTAACAGTTTCCATATTTTTTATATGGATAAGGTTATACGGAGTATCTCTAACAACACAAATCAGTTTCCTTCTTTCTTTCAATATAACATCGGCAGAACGGGTTATCAGGTCGTTCGATATTCCGGTTGCTATACGCCCCAGTGTTCCCATACTGCAGGGAATGATGATCATTGTATTATATTGGCCGGAACCTGAGGCAAATGGGGCATTAAAATCCTGTTGCGTGAAGTATTTTACATCAAAATCCCCATAGTCTTTATTCTTAAGCTCGGTTTCCCATACCATTTTTGCATTTTCTGTAAGTACTACAGAAATTTCACTGCAATGCGCTTTTAATTGTGATAGTTTGGTTAATAAAACGCTGGCATATACCGATCCGCTTGCTCCCGTAACTGCTACTACAATTTTTTGCATTATTTTTCCGTTTTATATTCTAAGCTACTAAACAATCAGTGATGCAAAAAGTTATCCGTTTATTTATATTTATTATTGTTGCCTTCTCTTTACTATCTTTTTTAAATCCTCCAAAAGAAAAGATCAACTGGATCAGCATTCAGCAGCTTAATGAGCAATATTACAACAATCCTAAACCTATCCTGGTGGATGTTTACACCGATTGGTGTGGGTGGTGCAAAGAAATGGAACGTACAACCTACCACAATCAAAAGCTTGTTGCCTTTGTTAACAGTCATTATTATGCAGTAAAATTAGATGCAGAATCGCCTGATAGCATGGTTTTTAATAAAAGAGCTTTCGGTTTTAATGCCCGCAATAAATCCAATGAACTTGCAGAGTTTCTCTTATTCAGCCGAATGGAATTCCCAACCACAGTTTTTATGCCTTCAATCGATGCCCGTCCGGCTCCATTGTCAGGTTATATGAAAGCGAAAGATATGGAAGCTCCACTTAAATATTTTGCAGATGGGATTCATCTTACCCAAACTTTCGTAGAGTTTAATAAGCTGATGAAGAAAGAGTGGTGATCTTGCACTCGTATTGCAATGCTAACAAAAATATCGGTCGTAATTTGTCAGTTATAAAACCAGCTGCTATGAATTCGATAGGATATCCGGCATCTTAACGGAGAATGTCCATCATCCGCCTTTCGCACCAGCTTACCTTTTCCCTCCTTAACTTTACGATATGGCAACTGCTTCCTCAATGCTTCAACGAAGGCTAGGGCTTTTTCAATCTACGGTTTTAAATATGATAGATATGGTGGGCATAGGGCCTTTCATTACTTTGCCAATCGTGATGGGATTAATTGGAGGCATGTACCTGTATGCATGGATAGCGGGTGCGTTCTTATCCATCGTAGATGCAATGATATGGAGCGAATTGGGTGCACAATACCCACTTGCAGGAGGAAGTTATAATTTTTTAAAAGAAGCTTATGGAAAAAATGGCGCTGGTAAAATGATGAGCTTTTTATATGTCTGGCAAACTGTTATACAGGCTCCCCTGGTAGCAGCTTCTGCAGCTATTGGTTTTTCTTCTTATTTCGTTTACCTGGTGCCGTTAGAAGAATGGCAGCAGAAGATGATCTCTGGTGCTGTGATCATTTTTATTACTATATTGTTATACCGCAAAATAGAAAGTATCGGGAAGATCGGTGTTTTGCTTTGGGCAGGTGTAATTGGCACGCTAGGATGGATCATTTTTGCGGGCATCAGCCACGGCAATATCCTGGCACCATTAAGTAACATGGGAGATTCTTTTAGCTGGCAGGTATTATTCTCTTTTGCATTTGGGCAGGCATGCGTTAAAACCATCTACAGTTACCTTGGTTATTACAATGTATGTCACCTGGGAGGTGAAATAAAAAACCCCGGCAAGGTAATACCTAAAAGTATGTTCATCTCCGTTATCGGCATTGCCGTACTCTATTTGTTAATGAACTTAAGCATTGGTAGTGTGATCTCATGGCAGGAAATAAAAGGCTGGCAAGGCACCGGGCAAAATAACTACGTGGTGAGTATTTTTATTGAACGTCTATATGGTAGTACTGCCGCCATTGTAATAACCGTTATGATTCTATGGGTTGCATTGGCCTCTCTTTTTGCAGTTATGTTGGGTTATTCAAGGGTTCCGTATGCAGCAGCAATAGACGGTGCTTTCTTCAAAATTTTCGGAAAACTGCACCCAACAAAAAATTTTCCGTATGTATCCCTGCTGGTATTGGCAGGTTTGGCTTTTATATTTAGTTTGCTTTTTAGAATGGGTGATATTATCAGTGGCATATTAGCCATGAGGATAATGGTGCAATTTGTTGGGCAGGCAGTGGGTGTAGTACTTTTGAGAAAAAGGAACGGTAGTTCAAAGCTTCCCTTTAAAATGCCGCTTTATCCATTGCCGGTAATAATGGCGATAATAATGTGGTTGTTGGTTTTTTATGCAACGGGAATTAAAATTATGGCGTCTTTTTTATTGGTATTTGGAAGTGGACTAACAATGTATCTTATTTTATCGAAGCTAAGGAAGCAGTGGCCATTTAAAACGTAGTTTAAAGTTGATGAACTATTTTTTAATTTATCCGTTTATTAAAATGTGGTATAAATCAACTGTGTTATAAGAAAGTTATTTGTTTAAATCTGCCGTTTGATTCTTTTAATTTTAGTTAGCTAAAAAATCCATTTATGAAGCTTTTATTAATATTTCTCTCCGCAATAGTATTTAATACAGACCAGGCCTGGCTCACTAATTTAAACCAGGCGAAGAAAATAGCCATCGAAAAAAATGAGCTGATCTTACTGAATTTTTCTGGATCCGACTGGTGTGGCCCCTGCATGCGTATGCGTAAGGAGATATTTGAATCATCAGATTTTAAAAGTTTTGCCAATGAAAAACTGGTATTGGTTAATGCTGATTTTCCACGAAGCAAAAAAAACAAATTGAGCAAAGAACAAGCTACCGAAAATGATAGCATGGCTGAAAAGTATAATACGAATGGTAAATTTCCTCTTACATTGTTATTAACTGCTGATGGAACAATACTGAAAGAATGGGAGGGATTGCCAGATGCTAAGCCCGGTGAATTTGTTGAAGAAATAAGGAAGTTTACAGAAAAGTTGAAATGACCTCATGGCACAACCGCAGATGATCTTTAAGCGTGTACTGAAACTGATGGGTAATCGTTTTGAGATCAGTGTAGTGGAATCTCACGACAATGGCAAATTCGCTGAAGCTTCGATTGATACCGCTATTGTAGAAATTCAACGGATTGAAAAATTGCTGACTACTTATAATGAGTCAAGTGAAACTAACCGGATTAACCAGGCGGCAGGTTTGCATCCGGTTAAAGTAGATGCGGAAGTTTTTGAATTAATTGCACGTTCGCTCCGGATTTCTGAAATTACCCAGGGTGCATTTGATCTGAGTTATGGGTCAATTGACAAAAGTTTATGGAATTTCGACAAGGAGATGACCTCACTGCCAGATGCATTTACAGCAAAAAAAATGGTAAGGCTTATCAACTATAGGAATATCATATTAAATAAAGAAGAGCGTACTGTTTTTTTAAAAGAAATTGGAATGAGGCTCGGTTTTGGTGGTATAGGAAAGGGATATGCGGCAGAGATGGCAAAGGCTGTTCTGAGATCAGTGGGAATAAAAAGTGGTATTGTTAATGCAGCCGGCGACCTGGTAGCCTGGGGTCTTCAACCAGATGGACAACGGTGGACGATTGGGATTGCCAGTCCGGACGCAAGTCACCAGCCATTTTCATACCTCGATATTACAGATGCAGCTATTGCAACTTCCGGTAATTATGAAAAATTTGTGCTGATAGATGGAAAGAGATATTCCCATACTATTGATCCAAAAACAGGATTGCCTGTAGAAGGAATTAAGAGTGTTACAATTATCAGTTCAAATGCAGAAATTGCAGATGCCATGGCCACACCGGTTATGGTGATGGGAATTGAAGTTGGGCTTAACATGATCAACCAGATAAAAAATATAGCCTGCATCATCATCGATGAACAGGATAATATTTATACATCTAAAAACATAAACCTGAAATAAATGAAACGTCTTTTTTTTATCAGCTTCCTGGTTTTTTGTACCGGGCTAATATTTAGCAGTTGTACTACCGTTAAAGAATACCAGAAAAATAGGATCAACGATGCAGAGATGGAATTAGGTGCGAGAAAAATTCAAAAGACTGAACTGAGTTTCCAAACATACCGTGAAGGCGCTTCAGGTGGTAATGGTGGTAAAACCGGCGGGGGTTGCGGGTGCAACTAAATACTAACTGTTACAGTTATTTACATTGTTAAACTCACAATGTAATTGGTATATTTTTAAATTTTGCATACTCTGCCAGGTAATACTGGTATAAAAAATTTTAGATGAAAAAAATCTGTTTGGTTGTTGTTGGTTTTTACATTGGCATCCTGAGTGCATTTTCGCAAACAACGGATTCGTCGGCTTATAAAAGCAGGAAATTAAAGATTGAAGAAGTAAATCTCGTTAGCAGCTATTACCAGCAGAATGGTAATAATAGTGCCGTTGAAGGAGGTGCTGGGTCAGAAAAACTTACTGATATCGCTAATGTGCTGGACATAAAACTAACGAAATACGATAAACGTAACCGCAAGCATACATTTACAGGAGAGATCGGTGTAGATAATTATTCTTCGGCTTCTTCTGATATGATAGACACAAAAGCAAATTCTTCTGCTTCTTCGGCTGATACCCGGTTTTACCCTTCTCTTGGCTGGAGCATAGAGAATGAAAAAAAAGGCACTAACTGGGGTTTAAACGCATCCGGTTCTACTGAATTTGATTATACTTCCATTGGATTTGGTGCTCATTTCAATAAAAAATCGGCTGATAAGAACAGGGAGTTTGGCATCAGGGCACAAGCCTACCTGGACCAGGTGCGATTGATTTTGCCCATAGAACTGAGAACAATTGCTGGTACGGGTACTTCTGCAAGGAATTCTTACAGTGGTTCATTGTCATTATCACAAGTCGTAAATAAGCGGCTTCAGCTAATGTTTCTGTTAGATGTGGTGCAGCAACAGGGATACTTATCACTTCCTTTTCACCGGGTTTATTTTAATGATGGCAGTGTAAGCAATGAAAAATTACCCGATACCAGGCTTAAATTGCCGGTTGCGGTGAGGGCAAATTATTTTATTGGCAACGGTATCATTGTGCGCTCATTTTACAGATTCTATCATGATGACTGGGGTTTGAATGCTCATACATTTGATATTGAAACAGCAGTTAAGCTAACCCCCTTTGTTTCTGTTTCGCCTTTTTATCGTTTTTATAGCCAGTCGGCAGTAGATTATTTTTCTGCAAAGTCTACGTACTCAAAAACAGAACAGTATTACACGAGTAATTATGACCTTTCAAAATTCGACAGCCATTTTTTTGGAGCAGGATTCAGGTTTGCGCCGCCAAAAGGAGTATTTGGTATCCGGCAATGGAATATGGTAGAAATTAGATATGGCCATTATAACAGGACAACCGGGTTAAATTCAGACATTATTAGTTTAAATTTGCGGTTCAAATAATTTTTTCCTGGTACGATGAAGAGAATATGCCTGCTGGTTATAGGATTGTATATTAACCTGGTTGCAGTATTTGCTCAACGTACCGATTCTGCTAAGTATTTATCCCGAAAGTTAAAGATCGACGAAATTAATTTTGTCAGCAGTTATTACAGCCAGGATGGAAATAATTCTGCCATTACAGGTGGTATTGGCACGGAAAAGCTTACAGACTATTCCAATGGGTTTGAAGTAAAACTTTTAAAGTACAATAAAAAGCAACAAAAAATAAATATCGACGTAAATGTTGGTGTTGACTATTACACTTCCGCCTCTTCCGATAAAATTGATCCTACAACTATATCGTCTGCTTCCAAACACGATCTTCGGTTATATCCTTCCGTTAGTAAAACGGTTACTGATGAAAACAAGGGTAGTACAGCATCAGGCATTCTTTCATACTCACATGAATCAGATTACAGATCGTATGGGTTCGCAGGAGGCTTTTCAAAAAAATCAACTGACAAGAGTGCTGAATTTACAGCAAGAGCACAAATTTACCTGGATAATGTAAAGATCATTCTACCCATCGAACTTCGTACACTCAGTACCGGTGGTATTACAGGAGCTCCAAATCAATATAAGTATCCCTGGAAACACCGGAATACTTTCAGTACTTCCTTTACATTCTCTAAAATTCTGAATTCCCGGTTTCAATTGATGTTTTTGGCAGATCTAACCTATCAGCAAGGGTTTCTTGGGCTTCCTTTCCACCGTGTGTACCTGAACAGTTACAAATTAACGACAGAGAAATTACCTTCTTCCAGGTTTAAGATACCAGTTGCCGTGAGGGCAAATTATTTTCTATCAGACAAAATGGTGATTCGGGGATTATACCGTTTTTACAAGGATGATTGGGGCCTAAATGCTCATACGGCAGATATTGAAACTGTTGTAAAGATCACAGCATTTTTATCGGTCACACCTTTTTACAGGTATTATACCCAATCGGCCATTGATTTTTTTGCAGGCTATGCACAGCACCAGATCGGCGAAAGTTATTATAGCAGTAATTATGACCTTTCTAAATTCAACAGTCATTTCTTTGGCGGGGGCTTAAGGTTTTCTCCCCCCAAAGGCTTGTTGGGGAAGAAGCACTGGAACAGCCTGGAACTGAGGTATGGCTATTATGATAGAAGCAATGGTTTGCATGCAAACATTATTAGTTTGCATTTAAAATACAAGTGATAAAAATACAGGTAAATAGCATTTTGTACTGATACTTTAATAATAAAAAAGGTAAAATGTAAAAGACCAGTTTAGTAGTCTTCTACATTTTACCTTCAAAATTATAATCGGATCTATTTTAAACTACTTCCGCCATATCCGGAATTTGGGCAGCTTTATATTCTCCTGCATCCAGTTTTTTCTTAGTTTCTTCAAAAGCTTTCAGCGTAAGTTGAATGTCTTCGTCACTATGTGCTGCTGTTGGAATTATCCTATAAATTATATCACCTTTAGGTATTACCGGATAAACAACTATAGAGCAAAAGATGTGGTAGTTTTCCCTGAGGTCCATCACCATTTGAGTAGCTTCAGGCACATCGCCTTTCATATAAATTGGCGTAACCGGTGAGTTGGTATGGCCAATATCGAATCCTCTCTCTTTAAGGCCTGTCTGCAGTTTTTTTACATTACTCCACAATTTCTCTCTTAATTCGGGCATGCTGGTAACCATTTCCATTCTCTTAAGCATTCCTTCTACAATTAATAAAGGAAGGCTTTTTGCAAAAATTTGCGAACGGGTATTGTACCGCAGGTATTTTACAACTGCTTTTGGCCCGCTTATGAATGCGCCGATACTACCCATACTTTTTACAAAAGTGGAAAAATAAAGATCGATATCTTCCTGGCATCCTTGTGCTTCATCTGCGCCAGCGCCGGTTGGCCCCATGTATCCGAAACCGTGAGCATCATCAATAAGAATCCGGAATTCATATTTTTTCTTCAATGCCGCTATTTCTTTTAAAATGCCCTGTTCTCCATCCATTCCAAAAACACCTTCTGTTATCACCAGGATACCGCCGCCCTGCTTATTGGCCAGTTCTGTTGCCCTTTGCAGTTGTTTTTCGCAATCTTCAATATCATTATGTTTAAAAGCGTAACGGTGGCCCATATGTAAACGAACACCATCTACAATGCAAGCATGCGATTCAGCATCATATACAATTACATCACGGCGGTTTACCAATGCATCAATGCAACTCATGATACCCTGGTATCCAAAATTAAGCAGCATCGTATCTTCCCGGTTTACAAACTGGCTGATCACTTTTTCCAAAGCTTCATGTTTGCTGCTGTTGCCACTCATCATCCTTGCGCCCATCGGATTTCCCATGCCATATTTTGCAGCCGCTTCAGTATCCACTTTCCTTACCTCTGGATGATTTACCAGGCCGAGGTAATTGTTCAAACTCCATACGATCATTTCTTTTCCCCTGAATTGCATCCGTGGGCCCAGCTCCCCTTCCAGTTTCGGAAAAGCAAAATATCCATGAGCTCTGTCCATATGCTGGCCAATTGGCCCGCCATCTTTTACTAATTTTTCAAATACGTCCATATCTGACTAAAATTTAAGATTTGAATTGATTGTAATGTTGCAAAATTAAGGTTTTGAGGCCTAATTACATAACGTTCATTTAACAAACAGGCTCACAGGTTACAGCACGGGATTGTGATTATCTTTGTTCAAATTATATTCAGATGCGTATCAGGATACATGTTTTTATATGGATGTTTTTTATTTTTCTAAATGATCTTGCTGCACAGCAATCGGCAAAAGTGGAGTTGTTTACTCCAAAGCCGAAACTTGTTATAGGGTTGGTGATAGACCAGATGAGGTGGGATTATCTCTACCGGTTTAATTCTTTATATGGCAACGATGGCTTCAGGCGTTTACTGGGAGAAGGGTTCAGTTTCGAAAATACCATGATACCATACACACCCACGTATACGGCCCCGGGCCACACCTGTATTTATACCGGTTCTGTACCGGCTGTACATGGTATAATTGGAAATTTCTGGTTTGATAACGAATCCGGAAGATCGGTTTATTGTACTGATGACTCAACCGTGCTGCCTGTTGGCAGTACCAGCAATGCAGGTAAAATGAGCCCTCAAAACATGTGGGCTACCACTATAACTGATGAATTACGGTTGAGTAATAATTTTGAAAGTAAAGTGATCGGTTTATCCATCAAAGACCGCGGGGCTATTTTACCGGCAGGGCATAGTGCCAACGCAGCCTATTGGTTTGATGCAAGTGTAGGAAGATGGATCAGCAGCAGCTATTATATGAAAAATCTTCCTCTATATGTTGATGAATTTAATAAGCAGGATAAGGCCGGTGCATTCATGAAAACATCCTGGAATACTTTATTGCCAATTGAAAAATATACGGCAAGTGATGAAGATGATAGAAGTTATGAAAATCCTATTCCCGGTTTAAGCACAACGGTTTTTCCACACCAGCTTGACTTAATAAAAAAGGATAAATACGAAGCCTTTAAGTTCACACCTTTTGCTTCATCTTTTACATTTGATTTTGCAACATCCATCATTGAAAATGAAAAGTTGGGTAATGGTATTTCAACAGATTTTCTTGCTGTAAGTATTTCTTCAACCGACTATGCCGGCCATAATTTTGGCCCCAACTCAATTGAAATTGAAGACACATACCTTAGGCTTGATAAAGATATTGCCGGTTTTCTTCTATACCTCGATAAAAAACTTGGTAAGGACAATTACCTTCTCTTTTTATCTGCCGACCATGCCGTATCTCATATTCCGGGCTTTTTAAGAGAACATCATATTCCTGCATCAGTTTTCAGTAATGCTGCTATAAAAGAACAGCTGAATAGCATGGTGAAAAAAAAGTACGGAATTGATAAGGCGGTTACTTCTGTGCAGAATTACCAGCTTTATTTTGGCAAAGCGGTTTTTACAGCAGAACGAAAAATAATGGAGGACATCACACGCGATGTGATCATGCAGCTTAAGCAAAACATTTTCATTACAGATGCTTTTGAAACCGAAAAAATAAATGTTGCAGCTATCCCGCAGCCTCAGCGGGAACGAATGATCAATGGGTATGTTGCAAAACGAAGCGGTGTTATCCAGTTCACCGTGAAACCTGCCCATTTTGATGGAGGAGAAAAAGGTACCACCCATGGTGCATGGAATCCGTACGATGCACACATTCCACTAATATTTTATGGCTGGAAGGTGAAACACGGTAAAACTAACAGGGAAGTGTACATGACAGATATTGCACCAACGCTCGCTGCCATGCTGCAGATTCAAATGCCTGA
>JANOCC010000079.1:0-139248 GCA_031411955.1 Ferruginibacter sp. | reverse complement strand
ACCCGGAAGTACAACATGTTACGCTATTGCTGAATCATAAAGATGTACAGTTAAGCTATTTCGAATATGTGCAACGACGGATAAATGCATTGCACAGCGGTGATGATTTAAAGATATTAGAAGACGGCCTGGGAAATAATAAAGGCGAACAGGTTCTTCGGTATTCTCAGCGATTTAAAGATATCCTGGAGGCATGGAAGAAAAATGGATTTAAGATTAAAAAAGCGAGGGTGAACTTTATTGTTTATTGGAGGGATGAGGAGAAACATATTGAGGTAAAGATATTACTACCGGAAATGGTTTTAGGAAAGTAAATTTCCCCCGTGGTATGCGTTTTTGCGCTCATTACCAACCAACTCCCAAATAAAACCAGCACCATCGCTGGTTAAAAATAAAGATCTAAATATAACGCGTTGTGCTATTGATTAATCTAAAAAAGAAATAACTATTTGAAATTCTTTTAGAAATTGATCTCTTACTTTTTTGCTTCTCCCCCGATGAATCGGGATGTACCACAAAAAAGTAACAAAAAAAGAGCCCCGAAAAAAATTACATCCTTTTTTCGGGAGGGAGCCCTGATTAAGCTTCTGCACTACTGTAGCTTCAACTATAGTTCCCTGATAGCGAAAGCATAAAACTTTTAATAGCACAACGGGTTATATTCTAAATAGAATGAGGGGCGCATTGCAATAACGGTAAAAAAATCTACCTTTACTTGCAAATTGCAAGTGCAAACATACTAATTACTTTCAAATTGCAAGTAAAAAATATGAAAAAAAATAATGAGGATGCCGGTATTCGCTCACAATGTGCTGTGAGCATGGCTTTGGATGCTGTTGGTGATAAATGGTCGCTACTGATCCTCCGCGACCTAATGTTTAGCGACAAACGTTCTTACGGGCAATTACAAGCTTCTGAAGAAAAAATCGCAACCAATATTCTTGCAGCACGCCTCGTAACTTTAGAAACAAACGGGCTCATTCGTAAGGATGCAGACCCGGCAGATTCCCGAAGGTATTTGTATTTTCTTACAGAAAAAGGCATCCAATTACTTCCCGTAGTAATGGAACTGATGCATTGGATGGCAAAATTTAATCCGGGCGCTTCTGCCTGTGCAGGAAACAAGAAAGCCTATGAGAAAGACCGTGTGGCATTGTATAAGGAACTGATGTTGAAACTTAAAAAGCAGCACCTGGCTGAACTTTAATAATTCATTATCCGAATTTCCCAAACTGTTTCCAATAAAACGTTTCGCAGGTAAATTGAAAAAATGCAGGTTACTGCCATCAACGTAATGGCAGAAAATAGCACCCTGAAAGATCTGTTTATCAACCCGTCTTCATAAAAACTATGGAATGAATAATCTGGAATTATAATTGATAGCATACTGTTGATCTGTTTGTATAACTAAATCAATTTAATTCTAATGAAATGTCTACAAAAATGTGCTGCTTTACTTATATCATTAATGACCTTAAGTGCTATTGCTCAAAAAAACGATACGCTTCCGCTACCTAATGCCACTAAATCAGCAAAGAACTTTAGTAATGTAACGGGTTGGGGTAATGAGGGCAAAACTCCCATAGCACCGGCAGGTTTTTCTGTTAGCAGGTATGCAGACGGGTTTCAAAATCCACGTTGTATGTACGTAACGCCCAATGGCGATGTGTTGGTGGCTGAGGGCAATTCTAATTTTTCTTTTATTGAAAAAGCCGGCGCGGTGTTGATCGGCGCTAGTAAGGCAGAAGATCTATCTAAGAGTGCAGACCGTATCATGTTATTGCGAGACAGTAACAAGGATGGTGTAGTAGATGAAAAATTTACACTATTAAGCAGGGAGAATGGTGTTAACCAGCCATTTGGAATGCTAATAATTGGAGATTGGTTGTATGTAGCTAATACCAATGCTGTGATGCGCTTTACCTACAAACCCGGCGAAACACAGATAACTGAAGCAGGGAAAAAAATAATTGATCTTCCCGCAGGGAAAAATTTCCGGGATAACAGGCACTGGACCCGGAACATCATTTCCAATGCAGATCAATCAAAAATATACATTGCTGTAGGTTCAAGTTCTAACATTGCAGAAAAAGGAATTGATGAAGAACTTCTACGGGCAAATATACTGGAGATTAACCCCGATGGATCCGGAATGAGGGTATATGCTTCAGGCTTACGTAATCCTGTTGGTATGGGATGGGCGCCGGGTACCAGTACCTTATGGACAGCGGTGAACGAAAGAGATGAATTAGGAGATGATCTTGTTCCGGATTATTTAACATCTGTAAAACCCGGCGGTTTTTATGGCTGGCCTTACGCCTATTGGGGGCAACATATTGACGCGAGAGTTAAAGAACAACAAAATGAACTGGTGAAAAAAACTATTGTTCCGGAAGTAGACCTGGGTTCTCACACTGCTTCACTTGGCCTTCAATTCTATACAAAAAAAACATTCCCTGTAAAATACCAGGGAGGTGCATTTGTAGCACAGCATGGCTCCTGGAACAGGTCGGTATTGGCCGGATATAAAGTTGTTTTTATACCATTTAAAAATGGTAAACCAACGGGCAAACCTGAAGATTTCTTAACCGGATTTATTGAAGACCTGGAAAAAGAAAAAGTTTACGGCCGGCCAGTAGGCCTCGCCGTTATACCAGACGGTTCGTTATTGGTAACAGATGATGCCAGTAATGTTATCTGGAAAGTGACCGCTAAATAAAAAAATATCTCACTCAATTTTGTAGCGATCATACATCATTAGATCATGTTGATCACTTTACATCCTATTAAAAAAACCGGCTTTTTCTAAAGCCGGTTTTTTTTGTCAGTACCTTAAGAACTGATTGGATAATAAAGCAGGACATAAATTTGAGATTGCTTAATCAAAAGATCATACCTGAATCAGATATTCCTGATATGGTATAAATAACATATTCAATGCCAAATTGCTTTTGTAACCAAGATCTAAAGAAAGGGTGCTACTGCAAACACATTTCCATTGGAAATCGGCAAATAAATTCCCCTTTTGTGGAAAACAGCTTATACTTTTCTGTTACTTGTTGATTATAATCATCGTATATCCATTACTGGTAGTATAAAAACCGGTGGCACGAAAAATGATTATCTATCATTGGTTTTTCATAGGATATTGGATTTAAAGCGGGGCTCTGTTTCTACAGACAGCCCCTTTTTTTATGCCTTGATGTGTGAGTATGCTGTTATAGACAGAAACTAATCAGTTCTCCGCCGTTTAATTTCTACCTGGCCAGCTTTAAAGAACATTTAGTCATATTGAATTTATTTATTATTTTAGTGCAGGTTGTATTCGCTTGTATCAAGCAATTTAACTTTACCGGTCTCAAATTATAAAGTATGCATGTATGATAACTTACTTAAAACCCTTTTGGTTAATAGCAATTATGGCATTGTTTGCAACAAGCGGTTGTTCGGAAAAGAAAACGGTTGCGGTGAATGAAAGCAGGGAAATAGCCAGTTTGCTAGACTCATTTAATATCTATGCTGGTAAAGCAGACTATAACAATTATTTTAAATATTATGCAGACGATGCCATTTTTATAGGCACCGATGCCACTGAGAGATGGGATAAAGCAAGTTTCATGGCATGGTCGAAACCCTTTTTTGACAGAGGCAAAGCCTGGGATTTTACATCTTTAAAAAGAGATATCTACTTTGATGAAACAGGAAACCTGGCCTGGTTTGATGAATTATTGAATACCCAGATGAAGATATGCAGGGGATCGGGAGTGTTAGTAAAAAGAGGCGGGGATTGGAAAATAAAGCAATACGTTTTGTCAATGACTATTCCCAACAGCGTGCTTGACTCGATATTACCCATTAAATCTCCTGAGGAGGATTCAATAATAAATAAACTCATCAAAAAGTAGCTTAATGTAATAAGATAGGAAATTGAATAAGAAAGCGTGGTAAATTAACAATGCTGGTTTCTTTATAATGCTATATGAAATATTTACAAAAATCCTGGGTTAGAATAATCTTAAGCCTTTTAGCAGGCGGAATGGTTACTGAACTTATCCATATAAGTACCGGAAACCCTAACCGCACTCCCACAGCTGCCGACAGCTACCTGGTTTTGATCGTAGCTTTTGTATGTTACTTTATTTTAACATCGATATTTAACAGGAACAAATAACCCAATATCCTTTTTCATTATTCCTGTGCGCCAAAACCATCCTTTAATCAATTTAAATTAATCCGTAATAAACTTACAAACACACTGGTTCTTCCGCCAATAAACATCCAAATCAATTATATTTGAAACAAAATAAAAATGCAGTTTAATATTCAAATTCTTAATCAATTGTATGAGATACAACATAAGATTAATGACCATAAAATAACAGCAGCCTTTGAAAGGAATTTTAACCGTCTTTACGCTTTATTCAAAGATGAAGGATATATGATCCAGGATCCTACCAATGAAGTTTACAACGAATCAAGAACAGATTGTGAAGCCAGTATCATTGGCGAACCTTCGAGCCGGATGAAGATCGCCAAAACGATAAAACCCATTATTTACCGCAGTGTAAATGGTAATATACAACTGGTACAAAAAGCCGTAGTGCTTGTAGAGAAAAATTAAATAAAATGAAATCTGTAAATATTGGTATCGACCTCGGAACAACCAATTCGCTCATCGCGAAAATGGAAAATAACCAGGTGCGTGTATATAAGAATCCTGTTGGTCAAAAAGAAACACTGGCTTCTGTTGTTGCATTTCGCAAAGACAGGATATTGATCGGGGACAAGGCAAGAGAATATCTTACCAAAGATGCCGTGAATGTTTTTGGCGGGTTTAAAAGAAAAATGGGAACCGATGAGAAATACTATGTTGTAAACCTTGATGAGAATGTAACTCCAATTGAACTCTCTACACTTGTGTTGAAAGAATTAAAAAATTTTGTACAGTCAAACGAGCCGTTAGAAGCCTGCGTGATAACTGTGCCGGCTTCCTTCGATAGTATGCAAAGCAACGCCACATTGAAAGCTGGTCTGGAAGCAGGTTTTCAGGAAGTATTTCTTTTACAGGAACCTATCGCCGCCAGCCTTGCATTCTTTAATTCGTCTTCAGATGGTAAAGAAAAAAAAGATGGTTACTGGCTGGTGTACGATCTTGGTGGTGGAACGTTTGACGTAGCATTGGTAAAATCAACCGAAAATGATCTAAAGGTAATTGACCATGAAGGCAATAATTTTTTAGGCGGAATGGATTTTGATTTTACTATCATCAACAATATTATTGTTCCTGCAATCATTGAGCAAACCGGCATTAAAGATTTTGAAGAAGAGTTTAGGGTAAAGTATGGTAAATACGAAATGCTGTATTACCAGGTGATGTATTATGCCGAGGAAGCGAAAAAAGAACTTTCGAATGCGTCCTCTACACTAATTGAATTCAGCGCAACTTTGGATGGGCAAAATTACGATTTCAGTATACCGGTTACAAAAGAGGCCGTTGATGAAATTTTTCTGCCTATCATACAGGAAACAATTACTTTGCTGAACAGGATACTGCAGAGGAACTTGCTAACCGCCACCGATATAAACCAGATCGTACTTGTGGGGGGAAGCACTTACCTGCCGCAAGTGAGAGAACAGCTGGTTGTACAAACCGGTTTAGCGGTAAATTTCACTATCGATCCTACTACCTCCATTGCTACTGGTGCCGCTTATTATGCGGCTAATAAATATTATGAGCCCAGGCTGGCAAAACCCGCTGCGGCAACTGATCAGATCGTAACAGATATTCTTTCGAGCGTTGATTTTAACCCGGTTGACCTGAAGGTGGAAGTTTCGTATAACAAAAGCAGCCGGGATATTGAAGAAGTATTGCTGATAGTAAGCAGTGGAAATTATGACAATAAATATTACCGTATCATTCGTTCCGACGGCGGATTTGATACCGGATTGATCAACCTGAGAGCTAAGAAAACCGAATTTCTTCCGTTGATTGCAGGAATTTGCAACCTGTTTAATTTGCATATATACGACGATCAGAAAAACGAAATACATTCATTACACAAAGACATCAGCATAACGCAGGGGATCTATAACATTGACGGACAACCGCTTCCTCACGACATATCCATTGAGGTGGATGATGTTGAAAATAAAACTACCCGGCTGGAAGTAATATTTGAACGTAATACTTTGTTACCACAGAAAAGAACTTTATACCGTGAGGTTTCCAAAACAATTAAAAAAGACAGCAAAGATTCACTGATCATCAATATCCTTGAGGGAGAAAAAAATTCGCGTGCTTCCTCTAATCTTACCATCGGTTGTATTGAGATATCGGGCAAAGATATTCCGGTAGACCTAGTAAAAGGCTCTGACATCGAGATTCAACTGGAGCTAACAGAATCAAGAGTACTAAACACTTCGGTTTACCTGGTGATGACGCAGCAGGAGTTTAAAAATGTTTTCTCAATTTCAGAAAAACAGGTAAATATTCCAAGGTTGAAAGAACAGTTCATTCAACTGGAGAATGAGTTGATCGTTACATTGCGTAAATTTCAATTTAATGAAGATGATATGTGGGAGATAAAAGGTTCGGCATACCTGGAAGACCTGCAATCTTTGAAGCAAACTCTCTTTAAATTAAAAGACAACGACAAATCAGATGAGAAATATATCATTGCAGAGAAAATGACACGTATTTCCCAGGATGTAGATAAACTGGGCGGTAATGAACGAATTGCCCAACTGATTGAAACTTATCTTCAACAAAAAGAACAGGTTGCTGATATAATTAAAACCGTTGATTTTGAAAAAGATGACCTCAACCGCCAGCTTCAAAAAATAGAACAGTCGGAAGGTTCTTTCATGCGTTCAAAAAATGTTTCAGTAATAGAAAATAAACTGCAACAATTACACGATCTTCATTGGGCAGCACTTTCCAACACTACAAGTTTTCTTATTTCTAAATTCATAGAATTTAAAGGTTACGAAGCGGAGGATTTTAAAGATTTTGCAGCCGCTAAAACGATCATAAAAATGGGTGACACTTCGCTGGCAAACGAAAAATACCCGGAGTTCCGGAGAAATGTATTCCATTTATCTTCATTGCTGAAAACAAGCACCCATATTCATAATAGAGATTTTAAAGGTACCGGCATTGGCTAAACAATATATATCGATCATCCGTCTCTTTGAACATGGCAATATCCCGTATACAGGGGATATCAATATATCAAGGATAAAGAAACAACTAAACGCAGAATTCAGTTTAAGCGCCTCCGGTTTTATTGAAACGGAGGGATACGTGTACAATAAAAATGATGTTTTTGAAGAATTGGATAAAGAAGATTTTTTGCAAAGGCTTCCTCATCATATTGGAGTTTGGGAAAACAAAAGTATCCTGGTTTTACTGGAAAAAAATATTTTTAATAAAACCGATCTTCGACCTGAAATAAAAAAATTTAATAACAACAAAGATTTTGATGAATTCTTTTCTCCTTTTTTTGCGATCCCTTACAATACTATATCAAGAGCGCTTTTAAATGAATCTAAATTTTCTGATCTCGGCGAACTATTATTATATGAAGATTTTTTACAGCCGGCAGAAAGAGAGTTGGGATTTAAATCGATACGTTTGTACCTGGATGAAAATATTTACCTGCTAAAAAATGTAAGTGAAGTAAATCTAGATGCAACCTTAACAAAACTAGCAGCCTGGACCAAAGCTGGTTGGTACGAATTTATCAACTACCTTCCCTATGAATTTGATTCAACAAAAAACGACCTCGTAGTTTACCTGATTAGTTTAACTGTAAAGATCCAGCATTCTCATAAAAAGATATGCCGCACCATTAGTAATGAATTGGTTCAATTAACAGATCTTAGTCCGGATTTACTAGACACTATCGAAAATAATGACCGTGTTTATAAAGGCACCAACATTAAACAAAAAACAGGCGCTGGCCCAGCCAATTACTGGTGGGTAATTTGGGTGGTATTGCTGCTGATACGGGCGCTGGCAAAATGTTGATAATTCTATTACACAAAAAAGCTTTTATTTTTATGGATAAAAACCTTCAAGCTGTAGCATTATTTAATAAACTGGCCGCATTATACCAGGAAAAATACATGGATGTAAATAATTACGGAGCCGGCCTGGATCTCTTTTGTTCTCAACTTGAAAAAAAAGGCTCTTCCGTTTTAGAAATTGCCTGCGGCCCCGGAAATATTACAAAATATTTATTGAACAAACGGCCGGATCTTATCATCCTGGGAACTGACCTTTCAGAAAATATGGTTGAATTAGCCCGCGCCAATAACCCCGGTGCAAAATTTGATCAAATGGATTGCAGAAAAATAAACTCACTGAAAACTACATTTGATGCGGTGGTTTGTGGTTTTTGCTTACCGTATTTAAATGAAGTGGAAACCAGGCAATTAATTGTTGATATCGAAAAACTTTTAAATAAAGAAGGGATTTTATACCTGAGCACAATTGAAGCAAATTATAACAATTCCACCTACAAAAAAGCTAGTACCGGCGATGAGGTGTTTATGCATTTTTATTCTGAAAAATTTCTCCGGTTGCTGATGGAATCTATTAACCTTACCATTACTTATTTACATCGTGTAGCTATCATCAATGATGAGGAAACCAACGATGTTATCATCATTGCAAAAAAGAAAAACTGACCTATTTCCTTTCGGAAATTCTTTTCTTAAACTACCCCTGATTTACAATTTGTATTGCTCCATTTTCACCATCTTTGTAACATGAAGCAACAATACTCCAATCACAAAAAATATTACGCTCCCCATCATTTTATTTTTCTGCCGTTGATGGCATTCCTCACCACATTTGGAGCAGTAAAGGCTTCGCAACAAAATAACCAGGCGCTTGAGTGGTCCTTATTCAGTATTGTATGCTTCTGCATCCTTTACCTGGCCATCATGATGCGGCAACACTATGCATTAGGAAACCAAAACAGGATCGTTAGGTTGGAGTTTAGGTTAAGACATTTTGAGCTGCTTGGCAAAAGTTCAATTGAAACAGAGAAACAACTGAGTTTTTCGCAGCTGGCAGCACTTCGTTTTGCAGATGATATGGAATTTAAATTATTGCTTGATAAGGCGATCAAAGAAAATTTAAGTGCAGATGACATCAAAAGATCCATACGAAACTGGCAGGCTGATGATATGCGGGTTTAGGTATTTGTTTCCCACCGAAAAGTAACAATAAAAACTATCGCACTAATTCATCAGTTCTTCGGCAATAACGGAAACCAATACTATTATAGTAAGCTCTAACCTGTAAATTAACTTTGGTTACGAATTTGCTGAGGTATATCTTTTATCTTTATAATCTAAATTTATATCATAATTTCCCTAAATGGATAGCATTGCAGCAAACGCATTGATCAACGAAAAAGAACGGTTTGAAGCCTTATTTGAATATGCGTCACTGGGAATTCTTGTTGCCAATAGATCAGGTATTATTGAAATGGCAAACAGCTATTTATTGTCGCAATTTGGATATGATACAAAGGAAGAACTTATTGGCAAGCCGGTAGAGATGCTGATACCTTCCAGGTATGATCATGTTCATCATAATCACAGGGAAAACTATGTGTCAAAACCAGATCGCAGGCCAATGGGTGTGGGGCGGGATCTGTTTGCCAGAAAAAAAGATGGATCTGAATTCCCGGTAGAAGTAAGCCTGAGTAACTATACCGCTAAAGACAGCATATTTATTATTGCATTTGTAATAGACATCACCAAACGAAAAGAAATTGAAAATGCAATTATTCTGCAAAAAGAACAACTGGCAGAAAATAATTTAAAGATTGAGCAGCTTAATAATGAACTGGAGCAAAAAGTAGAATTAAGAACCAGCCAGTTACAGCAGGCTTTGCAACTTATAGAAGCTTCCCGCGATGAATTAACAAATGCATTGAGTAAAGAAAAAGAGCTCGGCGATCTGAAGAGCAGATTTGTATCGATGGCATCGCATGAATTTCGAACTCCTTTAAGCACCATCCTTTCATCTGCATCTTTACTGGCTAAATATACAGACAGTTCTGAACAGGAAAAACGTACAAAACACATCGATCGAATTAAATCTTCAGTTAATAACTTAACTGATATCCTGAATGAATTTCTTTCTATCGGTAGAATTGAAGACGGAAGAATTGAGGCACGTTACCATAGATTTGATGTAGAGGATTTTATTAGCAATATTTGCACAGAAATAAAGATGATTGCCAAAGCCGGCCAGCAATTTAGGTTTAGTCATTCAGGCGAAAAATTTGTAGAACTGGATGATTCGCTTTTAAAGAATATAATTTTTAATCTTTTATCCAATGCAATTAAATTTACAGGAAATGATGGCATCATAGAAGTAAATTCTATAGTTGAAAAAGATAATTTTACCATCACCGTTATTGATAATGGCATCGGTATTTCCGATGAAGATCAAAAACATCTGTTCGAACGCTTCTTCAGGGCCTCCAACGCAACAAATATTCAGGGCACAGGGTTGGGACTGCATATTGTAAGCAAGTATGCCGAATTAATGAATGGAACTATCAGCTTTAAAAGTGAGCTGGAGAAAGGAAGCAGTTTTACTATCTCTTTTGCAAATCAATTATAACAATATGAAAAATCGGATTTTATTAATAGAAGATAACACAGAGATCAGGGAAAATACGGCAGAGATCCTGGAATTATCCAACTACGAAGTAGATACGGCCGAAAATGGGAAGGTTGGTATTGAAAAAGCATTGCGGCAAAAACCAGATCTTATAATTTGTGATATCATGATGCCAGTACTGGATGGTTATGGCGTGTTGCACCTGCTAAATAAAAACGAAAAGCTTTCAGGTATTCCTTTTATTTTTCTAACGGCAAAATCTGAACGGGGCGATTTTAGAAAAGGAATGGAAATGGGTGCCGACGATTACATTACCAAACCTTTTACTGACATAGAACTTTTAAATGCGATTGACAGTCGTTTTAAAAAAATCGGGATACTTAAAAAAGAGTATGCTTCCAACATAGAAGGAATGAAGGAAATGTTGAGTGAATTTAATATGGAAGACAGCCTGAATAACATGACAGAAAACAGGGAAGAAAATACTTACAGGAAGAAACAATCAATATATATCGAAGGAAATCACCCTCATAAACTTTTTTTTATTAAGAGCGGAAAAGTAAAAACGTTTATCAGTAATGATGATGGAAAAGTACTTACTACCGGACTTTTTGGAGAAGGCGATTTTTTTGGTTACACCGCATTACTGGAGGGAACTAGTTACCACGAAACGGCGGAAGCCATAGAAGAGAGCGTGATCAGCGATATACCTACTGAAGAATTCCATAAATTGTTATATCACGATGCAACCGCAACAAAAAAGATCATCCAGTTGCTTTCCAGAAATATTACTGAGAAAGAACAGCAGCTTTTAAACATCGCCTATAACTCTCTGCGTAAAAGAGTAGCAACCGCCCTCATTTCATTACAAAAAAAATACGGAAAGGAAGGTGACGATATTTTTGAAATAAATTTCTCCCGTGAAGATCTTGCTAATATTGCAGGCACCGCAACCGAATCTCTAATCCGGACACTGAGTGATTTTAAGAACGAGAAACTGATAGACATCCAAGGCAGCCGTATATCTGTGATAAATGAGAAAAAACTTTCTGGAATGTTAAACTGATTAAGCAGCTACTTATATGCTATTAATAATTTCATCCTAAAAGAAAGCAACCTCGTAAAAAATTTCAAAACAGGTTTGTTATGTTTGGGATCATCTGTATTATTCAGCTCCAATATACCGGCTCAAAGAAAAAGCAATAAGTATTGGTTAAATTCTGCTTTGAGTGCTAAAAATTGTTTATCAAAATGTCCCATTTCATTATTTAGTTTATGGTACCTCACCTTAAACTTCTTTTCATCAGAGTTTTTTCCGGCTATAAAATCTTTCAACGAACGTTGTAAATTTATTACATCTTTCTTCAGGTCTTTGAGGCAGTCATCGGTATGAATAAAACCATTCTGAAAGTATTCGGCCCTGGCAATAAGCTCATTATTCATGCTATTATCAAGCACCTCAGAAAGCCTGGTTTTAAGGAAAGCATTCTCCTGTAAGTAAAAGTCAAGTGCCCGTTCCCAGGCAAGATCTTCTTGCAGATAATGATTTACCCCGGTATTTTTTGTAGCACTCATTATATTTACCTCGTTCAAGTAAAAGTATTTATACTGTATTGGTTTACACAAAACCATTATCAGTTCTGTAGCTGAATTTAATCATGACACTCAATATATTGATCTACTCCATGATGGCGGCTGTTAACAGAAGGGCTTAAGTATGGAATATTAAGATCCAGGCCTCTTATAATTAAAAGGATGGCCATTGCCAACATCACATAGGGATATAGTTTTTTTATTCCCTGCCTTACCCTCAAATTTATAAAACCTCCAAAGAACGCTATACTCCACATAACCGGCAATGTACCCAAACCAAAAGCCGCCATAAACAAACTACTTTTCACAACAGATCCAGTAGAAACAGCTCCTGCAATTGCCAGGTAAACCAGGCCGCAGGGAAGCAATCCATTTAATAATCCTATAAAATAAACAGAATGATAATTTTTCCTGATAAATAGTTTGCCGAGCGAAGCCCTGATCTTTTCAAAAACATGCATCACCGGATTTTGCCGGGCAAAGGCTTTCTTAGGTAATAATATAAAAATGATGATCAATATACCTAAGATAACAGACAGCCATTGCTGGTAACCAAAAAAGGCAATGCTACTGCCGGCCATACCGAACACTGCACCCAATATTGCGTAAGTAGTTACCCTTCCAAGATTATATAACAACGTAGAAAAAAAACGGGAAATATTGTTATCAGTTACAACCGGTAATGCCAGAGCCAGCGGCCCACACATGCCTATGCAGTGAAAGGTTCCAACGGCCCCCATTATTAACGCGGTTATAAACAACGTGATCATGGAACAAGGATTTTATCTTTAAAATAGTAAGTAACCCCTTGCGACTGCCAGTTTATTTGTAGTTCATGCAAACCTTTATTTACTGCAGGAAGATTGAAAAGGATGGCTGCCGTGTTTGTTGTATATTCTTTCTTTATGTCTTTGCTCTTTTCTGCTATACAATATAGCAGCACCTGCGCTGTAACTTCTTTATCTTTCATTTCTTCCGGAAAACTAATATTGATAACACCATCCTTAAGCACATATTTAATGGAAGCAGAAAGCTGGTTAGATCTTTCAATCTCATCTATTTTCTGTTGATATTTTAATTCCTGCTCGTAATAATCAGGTGTAACCAGGTCCTGGTTTTGCATTGTTGATTTAAATACAAGGAAGCCGATACCTGCGATAAAAAGTATGTAAACTATCAGTATTTTATATCCCCAGTTCATTTATTGTAGAATTTATTGATTAATAATTTTCCGGGCCGATAAACTTTGCCTCAATTGTTTTTATTTTTCTTGTTGAATCATAAAGACCGATCACCAGTTGGGTTTTCCATCCTTTAATATCAGCCCTGTTCAGTTTCACAAAAAACTGCAGTGAGGTATAATCTTCTTTTTTTATAACTGGGGCTTCTTTATTTATCATGGTTATTTCTCCGGGTATATTTTCGAGCTTCAGGTGTACGGGTATATCGTTGTGTGTTTTATTTGCCAGCTTAAGATTGTATAAATTAGCAACTCTTCCATCCGGCATGGAAGTGTAAGTCATACCGGCAGTACGCATCAACCTTGCATCCAGGTCTGTTCTACTTACCATCAGGAATACCAACAAAGAGATCAGCAAGGTAAGCACCGCCGTATAAGCCTTTATACGCCTCGTAAATTTCAATTGCACACCTTTCTTTATACTATTCTCTGATGCATACCGTATCAATCCTTCGGGCTTATGTATACTCGTCATAATGGCATCACAGGCATCAATACACGCAGTGCAGTTTACACATTCCAACTGTGTACCGTTTCTTATATCTATTCCTGTTGGGCATACTTTAACACAGGCATGGCAGTCAATACAATCGCCTGCAACTGCTATTGGTTGAACTGTATCCAGCATTTTTAAAACCTTGTCGTTGCATCCGCCATCTCCTTTACAGTCTGTGCATTTACAATCATGATCATCTTTTACTTTAAAATTATTCTCCTTGGTTAGTTTTCCCCTTGGTTCCCCACGTTCATAATCATAAGCAACTACAATCGAATTTTTATCAAGCAACACTCCCTGCAACCGGCCATAAGGACAAACAACGATACAAGCCTGTTCGCGAAACCACCAGTAAACAAAAAAGAAAACTGTGGTAAACAACATCAGCGAAATAAAAGTACCCATGTTAGCTGCAGGATGGCTGATATCCTGAATCAACGAATCCATTCCAATAAGGTAAGCCAGGAAAAAATTTGCGATGATAAAAGAAAGCCCAAAAAAGAGTATGAATTTCAATACACGTTTACGGATTTTTGTTCCATTCCATGGCATATTTTGCAGTGCTTTTTGTTGTGTAGCATCGCCGTCTATGAGGTATTCGATCTTACGAAAAACCATTTCCATGAAAATGGTTTGGGGGCAGGCCCAGCCGCAGAAGATCCGTCCGAAAACAACTGTAAAAAGTATAATAAACACAATGAATGTTACCATGGCAATCCCAAAAATGAAAAAATCCTGTGGCCAGAATATCATACCAAAAATTATGAACTTACGCTCCAGCACATTGAGCATGATCAAAGGCTCATTATTTACTTTAATAAAAGGAAGAGTAAAAAAAACGATAAGATAAAAAATACTGAAAAGCGTTCGCTTATTGTATAATTTACCCTTGGGCTTTTTAGGATGAATATAATTGCGTTTGCCCTCTTTCGTTATAGTAGCAACTGAATCCCTGAACTCTTCCTGTTTTTCCAATAACGTAGTAGGCATAGCTGTATGATTTATTTTTTCGAAGGTTTTGTTCTGCTACTGTCGGTTATCAAAATGATTGTGTCTTTACTACCCGTTACTGTTGTGGTTTTTGTAGTTGAATCTGCAATAATGGTTTCTGTGAAAAGGTCGCCCTGTGGTGCTTTGGGGTTAGGCGGATTGGTTCCCTTTAACGTAAGAACATATCCTGCCAGGTTATTCATCTCCTTTGGAGAATAGTTTTTTTGCCAGGATTGCATTCCTTTATCAGGGTAGCCATTCTTTATAGACAGGTAAACATCGGTTAATGAGCCTTTATGAATCCAGTAATCATCTGTAAGGTTTGGCCCGGCACCGCCTTCTCCCAATTTACCGTGGCACGTCCAGCAAACCGAATTAAAGATCTCTTTTGCAGATGCTATTTCACCCGCCGCAGGCATCTTTAAATTAGCTTCATCTACTTTGTCGGCGTTTTGTGCCTCATAAATTGCTTTAGCTTCCTGGGCCTTAACTATTTCTACCTGGTATTCTTCTGTAGGATTTTTTCCGTATCCCATTACATGAAAATTGAACAGATAGATCACTGCAATCACAATTGTGATCATAAAACCATATTTCCACCATGGTGGCAGGGCATTATCGAGCTCTTTAATTCCGTCATAATCGTGATCAAGCAAAATATCTTTTTCTTTTTCAACAGGTACTGCTTTTGTAAATAATCTCTTATCCATCCGTGACCACCACTCTTTCAATCCAACAAAACTTGCTTTCTTCTCTTTTATTATCAACTCAGATTGTATCCTGCTGATAAAAGACATCATAAACAATATGATCACTGTTTCCATGAAGATAACGGTAGCGAGTACCCAGAAACCGGTACTGTCCATTCCACCATAGTTAGGAACCTCCTTTATCACTTCAGGTGCCGCTTGTGCATTTGAAGTTAATGACAATAGTGAAAATCCGAGTATCATGATTGCTGCGAGTATTTTTTGGCCCTGTTTATTCCTGTTCAGCAGCTGTTTTCCGAGTGTAACAAGTACATTACCCATACCCCAGATAACGAACGCCAATATCAGGGAAATAAATCCCATCAATAATACCACCAGGTTATTGGAAGAAGTAACTGTTTTTGTGGCAGTAGTTGCTGTTTGTGCATATACTGCTGTTGCAGTTAAAGCAATACATATACTTAATAATAGTTTTGGTACCAGCTTTTTAATGAAATACATAAATTGGTTTTTATAAGTTGGTTATTGTTGATTCGTCCTTATCATCCAATGGAATATTAGATAACGTTGCAATGCTTTGCTTGTCCATCTTCTTTACATAGTACAGCAACACAACAAAAAACAGGAAGAATATCACCAGGGAGATCATTGGATACACCTGGGCGTGTTCTATTTTTTCGGCATATTGTTTTATAAACTTGAACATGTTGTTAGACTTTATATTTTAGTTATTTGTTTTACTGATATCAGTTCCCATTCTTTGCAGGTAAGCGATCACTGCTATCACTTCTTTATTAGGGCCTATCCTGATACTGTCTGTTTTCAGGCTTTCTACTATACTGTTTGCCTGTTGCATCAGATTTATGTTGGCAATTTTATCAAATCCTTTTTCATAAGGAACACCCAGTGTTTGCATCGCCCTGATCTTTGCGGCGGTTTCTGATGTGTCGATTTCCTGTTCAAGAAAAATCGGATAAGGAGGCATGATAGAACCTTCACTCATAGAAGACGGTTCTCTAAAATGGCGGAAATGCCAGCCGTTAGATTTCTTCAGGTTGCCAGCACCTTCGCGAGCCAGATCCGGGCCTGTACGTTTACTACCCCATTGAAATGGATGATCATATACAAATTCGCCGGCTTTAGAATACTCACCATATCTTTCTGTTTCACTTCTAAAAGGCCTTATCATTTGAGAGTGGCAGGTATAACAACCTTCTCTTACATAAATATCACGTCCCTGTAATTCCAGTGGCGTGTAAGGTTTTACACTGCTGATAGTTGGCACATTGGATTTTATCATGAAAGTGGGAACGATCTCAATAATTCCTCCGATCAAAACAACTACAAGGCTAAGGATCATCAACTGTACAGGTTTACGCTCAATCCACCTGTGCCAGTGTTCGCCGGTATGCCTTCCGCTATCTTTTGCCAATGCTGCTGCTTCCGCTGGCTCATCAGCGATCAGTTTTCCTGATTTTACCGTTTTATAAATATTATACAGCATTATTAAAACACCTACCAGGTATAATGTACCACCCAATGAACGCATGGCATAAAATGGTTTCATGTAAGTAACTGTTTCAAGAAACGTATATTTTAACTGGCCACTTTCTGTAAATTGTTTCCACATGCTACTTTGGGTAAATCCTGCCCAATACATCGGTACGGCATAAAATACAATACCCAGGGTTCCAAGCCAGAAGTGGTTGTTTGCAAGCTTTTTAGAATAAAGCGTGGTTCCGAATATGCGAGGCATCATCCAGTATAAAATACCAAAAGTGAGCATTCCGTTCCAGCCCAGTGCACCAACGTGAACGTGTGCTACGATCCAGTCAGTATAGTGACTAATAGCGCTTACATTTTTAAGGGAAAGCATCGGGCCTTCAAAGGTTGCCATACCGTAAGCAGTAACAGCCACTACCATAAATTTCAGAATAACATCGTCTCTTACTTTATCCCAGGCGCCGCGTAATGTAAGCAAGCCATTGATCATACCTCCCCAGCTTGGGAAGATCAGCATAACAGAAAACACTACTCCAAGAGATTGTGCCCAGTTTGGAAGCGCTGTATACAACAAGTGATGCGGGCCTGCCCAGATGTACAAAAATATTAATGCCCAAAAATGTATGATAGACAACCGGTAGGAATAAACCGGACGGTTAGCCGCTTTTGGCATAAAATAATACATCAATCCCAGGTAGGGCGTTGTAAGGAAAAAGGCAACTGCATTATGACCGTACCACCATTGAACAAGCGCATCTTGTACACCTGCATAAAAACTATAACTTTTTAGCCAGCTGTATGGCAATTCTCCCGAACGAACAAGGTGCAAAACAGCAACGGTAACAAATGTGGCGATATAAAACCAAATAGCCACATAAAGGTGTTTCTCTCTTCTTTTGATGATAGTTCCAAACATGTTCCAGCCAAACAATACCCAAATCACAGTAATCGCCAGATCAATGGGCCAGATAAGCTCAGCATATTCTGCTCCCTGCGAAAGGCCTAACGGCAAGGTAATGGCTGCAGCAACAATGATAAGTTGCCATCCCCAAAAATGTATCTTGCTTAATGCATCACTAAACATTCTCGCTTTGCACAGGCGTTGAAGCGAATAGTACACTCCCATAAAAATTCCATTACCCACGAATGCAAATATTACCGCATTTGTATGTAATGGACGAAGCCTGCCAAAGGAGCCATATTGTGTAATGTTCATCGCAGGAAATACCAGTTGCAAGGCAACCCATAAACCGGCCAGCATCCCAACAGCTCCCCAGATCATGGTTGCGTAAGCAAAATTCCTGACTATCCTGTTATCATAATTGAATTTTTCTACCTGCATTTTTTCTATGTTGTTTTGGTGATTTTTTTTGATTCGGCAAACTTTGAATATTGTTATCAAATAACATTCTTACTGAAGGTGTATAGTCATCATCATATTGTCCATTTGACACGCTCCATAGAAATCCTACGAGAAAGCTGCCGGCCACCATAATGCTGAAACCTATTAAAATGAATAATGCACTCATGCTTTTCAATTTTTATTGGGCAAAAGTATCTTGTGGGAAGTTGATTGAAAATGATGATAATCAAAGCTGTTTATGATAAGAATCAGTTTTTAAAGACTGTTACAAACACAATAAATAACCGGCAAATACCAGGTAGTAATAAGCAAGCTGCTTTTAAGCCCGGATAAATTATCAGGTACATAAAATTTGGTAAGCATGAATTGAAGCGGGAGCAATTATAAAATGATTTGCCGATCTATGTGCTTATTACGAAAGCCGCACGTTTAAAAACACCGCCACTGTGGCTACAGCCCTAATCTTTTAGCCACAACACTACCTGCAAGGGTTACAAATAAAACGATGCTGATGCTGCTGACGGGCATTAAGATAGCTGCTACAATTGGAGATAAAGAAGCGCTTACGGCAAAGCTAATTCCTACCACATTGTATAATAATGATAATATGAAACTGGCAGTAACTATTTTTTTACCTGCTTTGGAATAACGAATAAACTTATCCAGGTCCTTCATTTTTTTACCGTCAAGGATAGCATCACAGGCTGGTGTAAACTGGGCATGATTATCATTTACCGCGATGCCAACATCTGCCTGCATTAATGCTCCGGCATCGTTTAAACCATCACCCATCATCAACACATTAAAGTTGTTTGCCTGTAAATTTTTTATATATTCCAGCTTATCAAGCGGTAATTGCCGGAATTTAATTGTAGCTGAAGATCCAAATATTTGTTTAAGGTTTTGTTGTTCTGCGTCATTATCGCCCGATAATACATGTAATTTGTATCCTGATTTTTGCAATGACTTTACAACCCTGTCAATTCCTTTGCGGTAATGATTACCCAAACTAAAATAACCTTTTAGTACACCGCCTATCTCAACATTTACCCTGGAACCTTTTTCGGATAACAGATCTTTCTGTGAATCGTGTTGTAAGAAGCTGGCAGATCCCATTTTTACAACAGTATTATCAACGATCGCCTCCAATCCGCTTCCGGCATATTCCTTAAATTGGGAAACAGGCAACTCAATATAATTTTGGTAGCTAAGCTGGGTGGTGATCATCCTGCTTAATGGATGAGCAGATTGGTTGCTTACAAGCCGCAACTGGTTTTTCTCCTGATCAGAAAGGGGCGCACCGTGGTAATGTAATAATGTTCCGCCAGGTTCTGTGATAGTACCTGTTTTATCAAAAACAATCGTGTCAACTGCAGCCACCGACTCAATGATGCCTGCATTTTTCAGGTAAATTTTATTTCTTCCGAAGATGCGAAGCATATTACCGTTAGTAAATGTATCAGACAATAAAAGGGAACAGGGGCATGCAACAATAAGCACAGAAGTTAGTGCCGGAAGTATATTGGAGGGGTCATTTATCCACCAGTAAATAACTGCTGCAAGGGCAATGCTGAATAAGCCTGCTGTAAAATTACGGCTCCAGAAATGAATAAAAGAAGCATTTCTTTCTTTTGGTTTTTTAAAAACCTTGTTGTTCCAGAGGGAAGTAATATAGCTTTGAGAAACTTCGTTGATCACTTCAAGTTCTATTGCTGTTCCTAATTGTTTACCGCCGGCGTAGATCAGGTCTCCGCTTTGTTTCGCAACCGGAATATTCTCCCCATTTACAAAACTGTAATCAACATTAGCTTTTCCTTTTAGCAGGATGGCATCTCCGGGAATGATCTCTTCATTCCTGATGATGATCCTGTCGCCAGCCACTAATTTTGTAACAGGCATGTTTTTCTCTTCCCTGAATAGTTGCCCGTTGCGTGCAATTTCTTTTATAACTGTAACGCCTAATGGAAAGTATGATCGATAATCCCTTTCAAATGAAAGTGCATCATAAGTTTTATTCTGAAACCACCTTCCAATCAACATAAAAAACACGATTCCAGTTCCTGAATCAAGGTAACCGGCACCGTGGCCGCTGATTATCTCAAAATAACTTCTTGCAAAAGTTACCATGATGGCCAGTGCAATTGGTGCATCAATATTGATATAACGCTGGCGTAATCCTTTCCAGGCAGAAATAAAAATAGAGGAAGCACTGTAAATCAGTACTGGCAAACTCAATCCCAGGTTGAGCCAGGCAAACAGCTCTTTCAATCCATCTCCAATATGGCCTGATGAAAAGTATTCAGGAAAACTAAGCATCATGATATTTGAAAAACAAAAGCCGGCAATGCCTATTTGGTAGATCTGTTTTCGATTGAAGCGGTTGCTGTGTTTATTTGAGTCGTTTAACTGTCGCTCAGCTTCCAGGTCTTTTAAAGTGATTGTTGGCTCATAGCCGATGAAAGCCAGTAGTTCCACAACTTTCCTAAAGCTTATCAACCCGGGATTAAATGACACAAATACTTCCTTTCGGAGAAAATTAACCCTTGAACTGATAATTCCTTCGTTAATGCGATGGAGGTTTTCTAACAGGAACACACAGGAGGAACAGTGCATTTGTGGTAACTGGAAGCTGGCGTTAGTTTGTGTTTGGCTGCTGAACTGAACCAACTTTGATACCAGGGACTGGTCGTCGAGATGGGCAAATTTTCCGCTGGTGAACTTTCCTTTCGCCTTTATTCCCGGTGTTACATCCAGGTCGTAGTAACTGCAAAGATTGTTCTCATTCAATAACAAATAAACCTGTTGGCAACCCATACAACAAAAGTTCTTGTTTTCCAGGGCAATAGAACCGTCGCATTCATCTCCGCAATGATAACAGGTTAGTTTAATGGAAGGAAGGGTTATTGTTGAGGCCATATTTACTGAATTCAAAATTTAAGCTTGTTACTTATTAGCATTTTGATGATAGCGGGTATTGATGTTGAATAATGAATAAAGAGGACAAAAGCCAATAAGAGAAGTTATAGACAAAACAGTAATAATTACCCACATAGCTAAATTCACCGGATATGGTATGATGCCGCTAAAATTTAAAGTTATAAGTATAACTGATATTGGTAATCTTATGCCCCTGTCTGTATCACCCATATTTTTCTTCATACCGGTATTTTTTCCGATACAAAAATATCCCTGTAAAAACAAGGATAGCATGATACTGATAAGGAGTAAAAATGATGTTAATCATTTATTTGCCGGGGATTGGACTGGTTTAAAATGAAGCAATGTATATTATCAAGGGTGGTATCGGCTATATTTTTTAAAGCTTCGTTGGTAAGAAACGCATGATGAGCAGTTATCAACACATTGTCCATTTCCATCAGTTCGGTGAGGATGGGATCGTTTATACCCGTTTTGGAATAATCATGGAAAAACAATGGCTTTTCCTTTTCATAAACATCCATACCCAGATACCCGATCTTACCAGATTTAAGTGCTGTTACTACTTCGGCAGTATTTATCAATTTTCCTCTCGAAGTATTAATAAGCATCACGCCATCTTTCATGATGTTAATATTTTCCTTATTAATAATATAGGTAGTGTGTTCATTTAAAGGTGTGTGTAAGGTGATCACTTCACTCTCTCTGCACAATTGATCTAGCGGAACATACTGAAGTCCGTATTTAGATATAAGCATTTCATTTTGTTTTATATCATAAGCCAGCAAACGGCAGCCAAATCCAAACAGTATTTTACATACAACAGCACCGATTCTGCCGGTACCGATAATACCAACTGTTTTATAGTGCAGGTTAAACCCGATAAGATCGTTTATGGTAAAATCATGGCGTTTCACTTTTTTATCAGATTTTATCAGATGCCTGTCCAGTGCCAGCATCATAGCTACTGCATGTTCACCGATGGCGTGCGGCGAATATTCGGGAACGTTAGCGATCCTGATTCCTAATTCTTGTGCAACAGGAAGATCTATATGATCATAGCCTGCAGAACGTGTTACTACAAAAGAAACCTCTTCATCCTTAAGCTTTTTTAAAACCTCAGCAGAAACATCATCGGATGTAAATACTGCTATAGCCTTGCAGCCTTTTGCCAGGATTGCAGTATCTGCTGCCAATGCTTCCTCTATAAATATCAACTCATACCGTTGTTGGTTTGCTGTGAGCAGGTAAGGCTTTTCAAAAGCATGTGTACTGTAAATAGCGATCTTGGTCATGATTTATGTGTAGCATTTATGAAGCTGAAAGGCCTATTGCTTTTCAAACCTGCCGGTTTTTTCTTTTATTTTAATGTGGTACATAACAGGCTTCACTCTGTTACTATCATCTATTTTGCCAGTAACCTCGTGTTCATGACTGTGTATGGTTGAACTGGTCATTAAAGGTAAAACGTGGTTATATAAATAATCCCTTGCTTTTATAGCCTGTTTTCCCTTCAATTCTTTGAAAACTCCCTGTATAACTACACTTTGCCAATTGGCCATATTCATAATCGTATCTACCTGGAAGCAAACGTTGGGATTCAATCTCATCATATCAAGTTTCATGCCTGCATGTGTTTGACCAATTATATCCACTCCATCAAAAACATAGGTAACTGGTACAATGTAAGATTGCTTGTTGTTACTGCAACCAATTCGGCCAACTACCTGGCTTACTAAAAGGTTGTTGATCTGTGATTCATTTAAAGCTCCCAGCATAAAATAAATTTAATCGTTATAAAAGTTCCAAAAATAACTGCAAATACAATGTTAGCTAATGACGATTGGTAATTAATGGTATGATTATTATCATAATGATATGTAGTTGTACTCACATGCATTTGATACAAAAGCTGGTAGTTTTCTTTTATAAAATTTATATTTACTGTTTAGTGCTATTTCTAAATGGTTTTAGTTTGAATCTGTTATCTACCATTCTTAGTCGTACTATGATACCAAAACACTTTGATAAGTTTCGTGGAAATATTTTCGATGATAAAACCAGTCTTGAAATAGGTTGCATTTCCTTAAAAAGTATAAAGTGATTTATGTTTGAGATTTCCATGCAAATTAAAAATGTGATCTGGAAATTATATGAAGGGAATTTGCCTGGCTAACATGGGATATTACTGCACTTGATTTTGATGATCGTGAAATATCCTCACAAGAATTTCTTTACATGGTTACTTACTTTTGAAACAAATTATAAATTCTCTTCGTTCATTTTATTAATAAATATTATGCTGCCAATAATAACCGTTACAGTAAGCCCTTGTATAGATATCAGTACTTCAGTTCCGGAATTAATACCTGATAAAAAACTTCATTGCGGTATTGTTAAAAAAGAACCTGGTGGTGGAGGAATAAATGTCAGCAGGGTAATAAACAGGCTTGGTGCAGCAACCACAGCTATTTACCTGGCCGGTGGGTATACAGGTTCCCGCTTTTCTTCCATGTTGCAGGATGAAAATGTAAGTTCAATAGCTATCAATACGAAGAATGATACCAGGGAAAATTTTGTTGTTGCAGAAAAAGCTACCGGTCGCCAATACAGGTTTGGCATGCCCGGGCCATTAATTAATAAAGAGGAATGGATGCAATGCCTGGATGTAATTGCATCTCTGAAAGATGTAGAATGCATCGTTGCCAGCGGAAGTATTACAGCAGGAGTACCGGAAAGCTTTTTCGCAAAGATTGCTTCCCTCGCAAAACAGAAAAATGTACCACTGTTCCTTGATACAGCTGGTGAAGCATTAAAAGCCGCTCTCGGAGAAGGCGTATACATGATAAAACCTAATTTGGGTGAGTTGGCTTCTCTTGCTGGTAAAAAAGAACTGGATAAAGAATCTGCCATTGACGCATCAAAACAATTGATCAAAACAAATCAATGTGAGCTTGTTTTAGTTTCCATGGGAGCAAACGGTGCATTGCTGGTTACAGCTGATGAATCTTTTCATATCAAAGCCCCCGCAGTAAAAATAAAAAGTACAGTAGGCGCCGGCGATAGCATGATGGCTGGATTTGTAATGGCTTTATCAGAAAAAAAATCATTTAGGGAATGTTTACAATTTGCTGTGGCATGCGGCACAGCTGCCACTATGAAGGATGGAACAGCTTTATGCGATCGTGAATCGATAAATGAAATAATGCATCTGCTTATTCAGGTTGAAGAATAAATAAAAAAACTTAAAACCCACCATGGAAAAATTAAATACAGTACAAGGATTAAGTGATGAGCAGGTTACCGCTTCCAGGGTGTTGCATGGAAGCAACGCTATTGAAATGAAAGGGGAAAGGGTTTTTTGGCAGGTTGTAAAAGAGATCGTACTGGAACCTATGTTTATAATGTTGCTTGCAGCCTGTATAGTTTATTTTGTTGTAGGGCAGATTAAAGAAGGGATCATTATGGCAGTGTCTCTTTGTATTGTTGCGGGCATTTCTTTGTTTCAGGAGTACCGGAGTAAAAACGCTGTGGAGGCATTAAAGAAACTATCTGCTTCAAAAGCATCCGTAATAAGAAACGGGAAAAAGACCAGTGTGCCAGCGGATGACATTGTTGTGGATGATATATTGATGATAGAAGAAGGAGAAATTGTAACTGCCGACGGGTTGATCACTACATCAAATGACCTTTCCTTAAATGAATCGATCCTTACAGGCGAATCTTTTCCGGTAAATAAAACGGCCGGTAACAACAGTGTCGTATATAGAGGAACGTTAGTAACCAGTGGAAGCGCCGCCATACAGATTACTTCAGTAGGTAATGAAACTATGTTGGGCAAGATTGGCTTATCTCTAAAAGAGATCAGCATAATTAAAACACCGCTGCAAAAACAGATCCGTTCATTTGTGAGGAATATGGTTTGGATTGGCGCTATTGCATTCTTAATGGTTATTGGCTTTAACTACTACCATTCGGGCAACCTGCTGCAGTCTTTTTTGCAGGGGCTTACACTTGCGATGAGCGTTTTGCCGGAAGAGATACCGGTTGCATTCAGCACTTTTCAGGCGCTGGGTGCTTTCCGGTTATTAAAGAACCAGGTAATAGTGAAGCAACCGCAATATGTAGAAACATTGGGCTCTGCCACCGTTATTTGTGCGGATAAAACCGGCACGATCACTCAAAACAAAATGAGTATTGCTTTCCTGTACGATGCCATTCAAAAAAGATCTATACAGGTAACTGATGAAACTACAATGCCGCCCGAACTTATTGAATTTGCTATGTGGAGCAGTGAAACCGATCCTTTTGATCCGATGGAAAAAGCAATCCACCAACTTTATCAAAAAACAGCGTCTACGGATAAACGTTCGGATTTTAAACAGGTACACGAATACCCGGTTGGAGGAAAACCGCCAATGATGACACATATTTTTAAAAACAGCAGCGGCGAAGTTATCATAGCAGCCAAAGGTGCGCCCGAGGCAATACTGCAACGCACAAACCTCTCGGCTGAAGAATTAAAAAAAATTGAAGAGCAATCACTTGCTTATGCCGCAAAAGGTTTTAGACTTTTGGGAGTAGGAAAAGGAAACTGGCATGAACGTGATTGGCCATTATCCCAGGAAGAATTTAGTTTTCAATTCCTCGGATTGATCGTTTTCCAGGATCCGCCAAAAGAAAATATTGCTAAAACTATCAGCCAGTTTTATGATGCAGGTATACAGTTAAAAATAATCACGGGAGATTATGCTGAAACAGCAATGGCCATTGCCGGGCAAATAGGACTACGCAATGATGGAACAGTGTTACAAGGAAAAGACATTGTAGCATTGAGTGAAAAAGATCTTCGTGAGCAATGCAAAAATATAAATATATATGCCCGCATGTTTCCTGAAGCAAAACTGAAAGTGATAAACGCATTAAAGGAAAACGGGGAAATTGTTGCCATGACGGGTGATGGGGTTAACGACGGGCCGGCTTTAAAAGCGGCCCATATCGGCATTGCGATGGGCAAACGAGGAAGCGAGGTAGCCAAATCTGCCGCTTCACTTATACTGGTAGATGATGACCTGGCGCATATGGTAGATGCTGTTGCGCTTGGAAGAAAGATATATGATAACCTAAAAAAAGCGATTCAGTATATCGTGTCAATTCATATACCCATCATTCTTATAGTAACATTGCCCTTATTACTGAGCTGGCATTTTACAACCATTTTTTCGCCGGTGCATGTGATTTTCCTTGAGTTGATCATGGGGCCAACCTGTTCTATCATATACGAAAACGAACCTATGGAGCCCGGCACCATGAATATGCCGCCACGAAAAATGGGGACCAACTTTCTATCTTTTAAGCAATTAATGTTAAGTATTTTACAAGGGCTGGCCATAACTGCCGGATGCATGGGTGCTGGCTATTATTATCTGCAAATGCAGGCGCCTGATGATGTTGTGAGGACGATCATTTTTTCTACGCTCTTGTTCTCCAATGTTTTTCTAACCCTGGTTAACCGTTCTTTCCGGTACACTATATTCACTACTTTAAAATATAAAAACAATCTGGTGCCTGGTATCCTTGCAGCTACATTGATCTTTATAGCGGCACTGCTTTATGTTCCATTTATGCAAAGGCTTTTTACTCTTCACACTCTTCAGTTTAAAGAAATTGTTCTGTGTATAGCAATTGCCTTTGTTGCAACCTGCTGGGTAGAAATCTGGAAACTTGTAAGAATGAAGGCTCCAGGTAAAGCCTGATTTTTTTGCGGCTCCAGAGCCCTGGTTAATAAAAGCGGGGAGCATTGGCTGCAATTACCGTAATAATTTACAAACGAAAACTTCCACGAAATTTTAAGAAAGTGATGGAATCATTAAATAGCCTCCCGCTTACCTGGATAGCTCCATCTTCCTGCGGGGTATAAGAAAACTCTGCTTTTACAGATGGATTTTCCAGTGGGTTTATTACCGCTAAAAATTTCATGAAGTCGGCTTTTATCAAAGCTGTTTTTTTTTCAATTGCCGTTTCCAGTAATTCTTTTATCATTTGCAGCATGCATACGCCGGGCACAACCGGCTGTCCCGGAAAATGGCCATCAAATATTGGGTGGCTTGCATTTATTTCGAGGGTAGCATGTATACTATTTTCGCCTATGTTTCTTTCACTAATATTAAAAAATTTGCCTAGTAACATTATCGTATTATTTTTTTTAACGCTATACTGAAATTAAAATTATGATGTTCAATTCCTATAGTATCGGGTAAGCCATCTTTATAATCTCTTGCAATTACGGTAACAATTTCCTTGCTTTTAGAGGCTCTTTTCATGCACAGCAAATTACTTATTGTACTGTCTGTTATATAATAATTGAAGCCTTTACTTTGAGGATAAATATAATATCGTAACCCCTCGCTGCTGGCTTTTAATTTAGCCGCGCCGTTTTCGGGATGCTGCATCAGTATCAACTCAAAATCTTTTCGCAAAGTTTTCACAACAGCCTTTCGGTTCATCTGTTTTATGATATAATGTACTTTAAAATCTCCGTTCCCGGAAAACTCAAAATCAAAAAACTTAAAACCCATTTCGTTGGAAAAAAGCATCCTGGTGCTACTATCGGGCATCTTCTTTATTAATAATAATCCGCTAAGGTAATTTCCCATCACGTTCACTTCCGTTTTATAAAGTGCAACCGTAAATTCAGGTTTAAACTTCTGAACAGCAGCAACGTCACCGGGTACATCCGTTAATCCTTTAAAAACAGTAGTACAGGCAAGCATTGTTGCCAGGCAACTAGTTAATAATAAAAAAAGTATCAGGGATCGTTGCATTCATTTCTTTATTTGTAAAACGGATAAGTGTATTATCACCCGACTGCTCATTCATATCTATACTGGTTACCGCGTAATCTTTTTTATCAACTATTACATTTATGCTTTTAAAAAATTCTTTTAAATTTTTTGGAATGGGCGAGAGCTCTACGAGGTAATTCCCTTTGTTTTCAAAAAGCTTTACTTTAAAGTCGGGATTATTTAAAACATTTCCCTGCACACAATCAACAGTTATTTTATTTATTTGTTGAAAAAGTTTGTTCGATTTGGTTGAGATAGTGTTTTGCTTCTGTCCATCTTTTATAAAAACCTTGTCTTTGTTAATGATCATCAGGTACTTAAATGGAGCATCGTATTCCATTCGAACCAGGCTTTCTTTTTTGAACCAAAATTTGCCCTTGGATATTATCTTTTCAGAAAGCATGCTAAGATTTTTTTCCTGGATAAAGTCGCTCGTAATACTGGTTGTTCTTTGTGCCGCCTGGGAAAAAACTGCCTTAAACTTTGCGAGGTCATTTACAACAGTATACCCGGCATATTGCGCATTAACGGAAACAGCCAACAGACTAACAAATAGGAAAATTAATATTCTACGCATAAGGTTTTAATGCTAATAATTTATCAAGCCTAACAAAATTGTATCCCAATTCCTTTACATGTTTTATAAAGGCAGGTAATATATCTACAGTTGCTTTGCTGGTATCATGAAAAAGAAAAACAGCTCCGGGGGCTATTGACTTATTAATTTTTCTTAACAACTTTTTTTCATCTGTGATAACAGTATCCATCGATCTTACACTCCAACCAACGGTTATATAATTACCTTCCTGTATGGCCTTTTTAAGGTTTGGATTTATTACTCCGTAAGGTGGCCTGAAGAACTTCGGTTTAACTCCGGTTAAATTTTCTGTTTCCTTATCCATCCTTCTTAATTCTTTCAGCATTCTCTTTGACGAAAAAAGGTCAAAGAAAAAATGGTGGCTGTAACTATGATTGCCTATGATATGCCCGTATTCATTAACCTTTTTAAGTAAAGTTTCGTTTCCTGCAATTCGGTTGCCAATACAAAAAAATGCCGCTTCAACATTGTTTACTTTTAAGGTTTCCAGTATCTGTGGCGTATAATTTTGTGCGGGTCCATCGTCGAAGCTAATGGCTATTTCTTTATTGGTAGTTGTTGATGCACAATAAACCTCTATAAAAAAATTGGACCTGATATAATAACATCCATAAAAAACAATAAGAGAATAAATTAACAGCAATACCGGGAATAATATAAAAGGCAGGTCATATAATATATCTGCTGCAACCAATATGATTAGCACCGCAACAAAGAAAATATTTACATTTTTAAAAGTTAACATGCTGAAACCAATAATAAGCTATGGTGTTTTTGTTGATATTGATTATATATTAAAATGTGATTGATTTTTTTTGCAGCCGGCTGCTTTAAACCGGGCAAAGCCGGCAAACCTCCCGTTTGCAATACTTTTGCCGCCATCCAAAGCGCAAATGCAGTAGCAGTGGGATATTCACCGCACAAGTTCTTAAAATTAGCTAACATAGAATTGTTAAATATCCCATGCTCCAGCTTATCATATATTGAATCATTATTTATATCGCCATTTCTTCCCGTTACAACGAGATCGATTTCATTTATTGAAAGTTTATGAGCAGTTAAAAACCCATTGATTTCATTTTCAATTTCTTCTATTCCTGATGGTTTGTAAAAAGTATGTAGCCCGTTAAGTTGCGCATAATCGTTATCTGAAGCAGCATTAGCCAACAGGAAGAAAGCAGCCCCTTCCCCCGCCATTGTTCCTTTTGATGAAGCCTTAAGCAGTTCAAGATTAGAAACAGGTTCTTGTTTATACAATCCAAATCGCCTTAATATTTCGTGACTGTTTACCGTGATCTCATCAACTGCCCCTACAAGCGCATTGGAAGCAGGATTTTCCATCAGCAGCATAATTCCATCAAGTAAAGCGCTTTCGAAGGAAAAGCCGCGATGTACGAAAGCGTTGTTATAGTTATTGGATTTTATCATCAGGCCGATCTGTGCGCCAATTGTATTGTGGGTAGATTGAATAAAGGCTGTTGGTGTAAGCAATTCTTCATTTTGTTCTACCATTTTTGAAAGAAAAATATCTGTATCCTGCAAACATCCGTAGGCTGTTCCGGTAATGATAGCATCCGGAGCCTGGATTCCGGCTTCCTTTAAGCAGGCACTTGCAGCGGCTACACCCATCCGTATGATACGGCTCATCCTTCGTATCATTTTTGGGTCTATGTGATTTTTGTAATCAGGTTCCGTGCAATGTAACATAGTGCCGGTATGCTCCACAATACTCTCTAAAAACGGAACATCGCCAAATGTTTGTTGTGGAGAAATATTTCCGGTTGCCCTTATATACATTTTCATCTTACAAAGTTGAAAAGATCAATGATGAACAATTACCTCCAAATCCAAAAGAATTTGATAGTACATGCTTTACCGTTATATTCTGCAAAAATTCGCGTTCCGGTATAAACGGAAGGTCTTTCATGGGTGTTTGAAGCCGCAGGTTGGGGTAAATGATGCCTTTGTGTATTGCCATTGCTGAAAATACAGCTTCCAGGCTACCGCAAGCGCCCAGCGTATGCCCCGTGAATGATTTAGTTGAACTCATTTTTGGGTATACAGGATCAAACAATCTTTTTATAGCTGTGCCTTCTGCAATATCATTATTTTGAGTGCCTGTGCCATGCAGGTTGATATAATCTATATCTGCCGGTTGCAAACCACTTAACTTTAAAGCGCCCGCCATGGCCAGGTAAGATCCTATCCCATCAGGTGAAGACGCAGTTTGATGATAGGCATCATTGGCATTACAATATCCGCTGAGTGTGCAATACATTGGTTTTGCCAATTGCCGGGCAATACGTTCCGATACAAGTACAACATACGCTGCGCCTTCTCCCAGGTTTAACCCTTTACGGTTTTCATCAAAGGGCTTGCAGTGTTCGCCATCCAGGATCATCAGTGTATTAAAACCATTTAACGTAAATTTTGTAATAGCATCGGCACCACCGGCTACCACAACATCCAGCAGGTTATTCTTTATCATTCTTGCAGCAAAAAAAATAGCATTGGCCGACGATGAGCAGGCTGTACTAATGGTGCTGATATAATTCTTAACACCAAGTGCATCGGCCACCAGTTCGGTAACACTCCCACATTCATGGTTCACAACATCCCTTAATTTTCCTTTGGAATGATCAGCCAGAAACTGCGAAAAAAAATTTTCAGTTTTATCCATTCCTCCCACAGTGTTAGCAGAAATAAAACCGGTTCTTAATGAAGCGAGGTTATCAATACCCGCATCCTGCAAGGCTTCTTTTGCTGCAATCATGCTAAGCAGGGCGGTGCGGCTAACGTTGGGACGCATACCCGCCATTAATGCCAATTCTGCATTACTGTATTTCACTTCTGCTACTGGTATAGTTTGCCGGTGTACAGAATCCAGGTAAGTCATATCTCCCATACCGGCTTTACCGTTACGAAACGATTCCATACAGGCTGCTGTATTTTTACCAATAGCAGCAATGGCGCCAACGCCGGCAATGAAAACAGGTGCACTCATTTAAACAACCTCTTTTTGATGAGCAGTAATGTATTCAGCAATTGTTCTTACAGATTTAAAAACTTTTGGACCATCTTCAGCATTTGAAAGCTTGATCTTATAATATTGCTGTAATAACACGATCAGTTCCAGCGCATCAATTGAATCCAAACCCAACCCATCCACAAAAAGCGGCTGATCATCACCGATATCTTCCGGCCTCACGTCCTGCAAATTCAATTGGGCGATGATCTGGGTTTTCAGATCTGACATTAATTTATCCATTTTCTGTTTGATATGTTTTTAGTAAGTTTTCTGTTGTAAATGTTATGCTATTACCCGAAGCTGTTTCCGAAGTGTCATTATTTTCTACCAGAAACAATACGGTTTTATATTGATCTTCCAGCACTTCTACCCAGCCGCAAATACAAGCCTGCAAGGTATTATTATTGAAGAGATTGTTCACATATTGTTGGATAAATGCCGCATCAAATTTTTCGGAGATAAAAAATGCATTTTCACCTTTAAACTGGTGCCTTATGCAAATTTCTCCCATCACTATGTTGGGCAATGTGTATACAAAAAGTGCCGGACTGGCAATCTCTTTTACTGTATCATAATATTTAATATCTGTATCCAGGCTTGCACTGGCATTTGAAAATACAAGTCCGATCTCTTCCGGCTGGTAGTGCCCGGGCTCCGGTCCATCCTGCATAATAAGTTCGCTAGCCAGCCAACCTAACTTACTGAGGTTATCCATTTTATAGAACTTCGGGTACTTAAAGTCAAAGTGACGATAAGCCGCCAATAGAAACTCAGATAAAGCTAGTTCAGTATTTGTAAATAAAGAAATGCCGTTCCGGTAAACCACTCCTTTGCTAATAACACAGCTGGCCGTAATATATTTTTTATCTGGCAAGTTTTAGAATTGATCAGCTGATAAAATCATCCTGTCTCTCACATCAATCAGGCGGGCCAGTTTTTGTAATCCAAATTCATGATCCTTTACATAAGGGTTATTCTTATCCCAAACATAGCCTGCCAATACCGAACAGATCATACTTTTTACTTTCATATCCTGGTCCTTAGCAAAGAAAATAGTATCAAGCGTTCCTTCGTACCAGGCCATCACATACGACCGGAATGTATTTACCCCCTGCATCATTTCTTCGGTATATTCTTTTTCCCAATCTATCTCTTCACCATTTAATTTCCGGATCACCAGGTTGGCAGCAAGCTGGCTGGAAACCGTTGCAAGCGTAACGCCTGAAGAAAAAACAGGGTCGAGGAATTCTGTTACATTACCCGTTAATACAAATCCTTCACCATAAAATTTTTCTGTGGTGGCCGACCATGACTGTAGCGTTTTTGGTTCAAATGCCATTTCTGCATTATCAAACCTTTCGTTGATATATGGTTGTGTGGATATGATCTCACGCAATATTTCTTCATCACTGCCTTTGTACTGTTCAAAAAAGGATGGGTCGCCAACAAAGCCAAGAGACGTGATGCCATTTGAAAATGGAATTACCCATATCCAGATACCTGGCTTGTGAACAATGATAGTGATGCGGTTAGGCTCATCATCCATAGAGCGGTTGGTATCTTTAAAATGAGTGAACAATGCTTTTCGTGTGGGAAGGTTTGAGGGCTTTTCCATGTTAAACAACTTTGGTATAACCCTTCCGTAACCGCTTCCATCTATGATAAATTTGGCTTCAATTGTAGATTTTTCCCCGCCGCTATCCTCTACTGTTGTAACAGAACCGGACCCATTGAATACGATATCGGTAACGGTTGTTTGATAATTAACTGGCACGCCCATTTTTACAACTTCATCTGCCAGTATCTTATCAAATTCTGCCCTTGGCACCTGCCAGGTCCAGCTCCAGCCTGGTGTAAACTGGTCGGCAAAGAAATAATCGCACACTTTGCCATCTTTAACAAATTTGGCCCCGAATTTTTCCTGAAAACCACGCTCTTTTACTGCATCTAAAAAACCTGCCTCCGATAGTGCTTCCATACAACGCGGCAGCAGGCTTTCGCCAATTACAAAACGCGGGAAATGTAATTTTTCTACGATCTTAACTTTAAACCCGGCTTTGTTTACAATGGATGCTGCAACAGTACCAGCAGGCCCTGCGCCAATTACAAGTACATCAACTTGCTCAGTTTTCATTTCAGTTAGATTTATTATTTTCTAATTATAATTTCTCTTTTTACATTTCAGCAGCGTTTGGCTTAATCCGATCTGATCTACCTGTTCTATGATCTCAAGCCCGGCTTCATGAATACAACTAAAAAATGTTTGTGCACTGTACATCTGGCTGTTTCCGTTAGCCATCGTTGTAAAATAAATAGACGTTTGCTGTAAGCAGAACGCAGCCACTTCAAATTTCTGAAGGTCCCAGTATGGCTCCATTATAAATATAAAACCATCATGGTTTATCGCTTCGGCAGCTCTCTTCAAAATGGAAATGATCTCCTTTTCTGAGAAACAGTCCAGGCACTGACTTAACCAAATAGCATCATATCCGGTGGGGAAAGATGCTGTTTCATCCAGCAGGTTAACAGAGCGGAATGAAACCCTGTTTTGTAACCCTAGCTTTTCAATTTTCTCTTTAGCCACATTCAACTGGCCCGGAAGGTCCATGATCGTAATCTTCACGTTTTCATTGTAAGTTGTAGATGCGATGGCCCATTTTCCGGTATTACCACCGATATCAAGTAACTTCCTGATGTTATGTTTGTACACCATCGGAAGCACTGCCTTAAACGCATCATCAGAAAAAAAATGATCAAAATTAAACCAGCTTTTTTGCACCTGTTCCGGCAGTTGTGATAACCCTTCATAAATTGTTTGCCATTCTCCAAATTCTTTTAACCCTTCTGGTGTACCGGTTTCAATACTCTTGTCTAATGTATATAAACCTTTGTAACAAACATCATGAACAAAATCCATATTTACCCTGGTTAGCGGATCATTTAAAATAAAATGACCTGTACGGGTAAGGATATATTGATCTTCCACTACAATCAATAAACCAATACCAAGGGCAGACTCCAGTAACACCCTAACACCATACAAAGGTAGTTTTACTTTTTCTGCAATAGCAGCTATTGGTATACCTTCTTTTCCGCTTTCTTCAATTAACTGCAGAATACCCGAATTTCTTAATACACGGGAAACCTGGAAAATAACCGGACCAAATGCGATCCATTGCGCAGCTTCTTTTGCTTCGAAAGCAGACTTTTTATCTTTATTAAAGTAAACCATTAATTTGATTGATGTTTTTTAAATAATTATTGTTTCCTTAGCACCAGGGCTGCATTGCAACCGCCAAAGCCCGATGCTGTTTTTAAAATATTGGTTAATGGGGCACTGGTTAACTGGCTACATACGTTTACCGGCGTTGGAACGCCCATTTTTGTAAAACCAGGTGTAGGGAATATGATATTATTCATTAACGAATGATTTGAGACTACCGTTTCTATTATACCGGCAGCACCTAGTGTATGGCCATAAAAACCTTTTAAACTATTTACAGGAATTGTTTGTAAGCCGGCAAGGTTAATGGCTTTAGCTTCCATTTCATCATTGTAAACAGTAGCTGTTCCATGGGCAGAAATAAAATCAATTTCGCCAGGGGAAACGTCTGCTTCTTTCATTGCCTTTTTTATTGCGAAATATAACTCCTCGCCGGTACGGGATGGGCCTGAAATATGATTGGCATCATTACTAACGGCACCGCCTGCCAGCATAGTACCGGATGAAAATTCTTTCTGTGAACTTAAGATGATACATGCCGCCCCTTCTCCAAGGTTTATTCCGTTACGGGCTGCATCAAATGGCTTACAAACTTCTGGGCTCACTGCCTGGAAAGATTGAAAACCGGATAATACGAACCTGGAAATACAATCTGCACCTGCTACCACGGCATGCTCGTATTGCCCGGATTGAATCAACCTCATGCCTGTTAATAAAGCAAGTATGCCGGAAATGCAGGCATTTGAAATTACTACCGGGTTATGTACAAAGCCGAAGTGTTCTGCAACAAGCCTGGCAGAATGATGCATAGCGATGCGGCTGTGCGTCTGTTGATTATCAGCCTCGGTTTCCAGGAGGCTGATATTGCCTTTTGTAGAAGAGATGATCAGTATTGTTTTGCTATCTGCAGGATCTATCGGCGAATTCTTTAAAGCATCACTAACCGAAGCTACCAGCAACTGTTCAAACTTAGTGTAAGTAGTACCGTTAGCTGGTTGAAAATTATCATCAGCGAAAAGTGAAGCAAAAAATGTTTGTTCACTTATAGAGAGCCCGGTGTGTTGCCTGATACCTGAAATATTGTTTTTCAGACTATCAATATTATCCCCTGTTGTAAAACCAATAGGAGTAAAGATATTATCTGATGTTATGTACACAGGTTTTCTCATATCAGGTCATTTTTAATTTTCCATTCCTCAAAGAATGATGGACTGGCTAATTGCAAAACGGATCCTTCTTTATCTAAAAATACCTGTATAGACGAACCGGAAGCTACCAGTTCGCTGGTAGCTGCATTAAAAAGCCTGTATTTAAATAGCATTTTTGCCGCTTCAGTGGGTATGTATTCTGTTTCTACCATAACGGTATCTCCGTATCGAAGCGATTTTTTGTAATCACATTGAATATTTACAACAGGAATTACATAACCGTTTTTATAAAAAGCCAGGTAACCAATATCATACTTTTTGCCAAAAGATTCTCTGCCATCTTCAAAATAACGAATGTAATGGCCATGCCATACGATACCTAACGAGTCGGCTTCGCTGAATTTAACTTCCAATTCTGTTGTATGCTTCAGTGTTTTCAAGTTGCCTTTTTTACCGGAGTTTTGCCGGCATATTTATTTACGGAATCCTTTAAGATTTCTTTAAATAAATATGTTTTCTTTATTATCAATAGCCTCTTTCCGTTACAGCTGTTTTACTTCCAGTCTTTATAATCCGAATCTTTTAAGATGCCGTAAAAAGCTTTAGCCCAGAAATTTTTAAATCCAAAACCGCCGGTTTTTCCCGTTAAATGTTTAGAAAGCAATACAGTTTTATTTCCCATGTTCACATAAGCCACCCAGGCAGAGGCCTGGTCTTTACCTTTGCTCATACCTTCTATGAAAAAAATTAAACCGATGCCGGTTTTTCCCTGGAAATTATATTTTTTTACAAGCCCGGCTACTTTTTCCGCATCCAGTGTCATGTACTCATCGGGGTTATTAGAAAAGAAATCTTTTTTAATACCACTGTTAGTTTTTTCAGTGACATCCATTGCATATTTAACTTGTGTTCTGTGAACTACTTTAGCAACATCATACTTTTTCTGTTCGTTGATAAATAGCTGGTTCCAACCGGTGATGTACTTATCCCTGAAATCTGAATTGGTTATTTCTCCTGCATCTTTAAACTGGGTGGCAGAGCCGATGAATTTTACCTGCGTAAAATCCATACCCAGCCAGGTAATTTCTGCAGTACCATCTAAGAGTTCTTCTTTTGTTTGTGCAGCTACATTTTTTACCTGTAAAAAAAACAGTACTGCAAATAACCAGCTAAGTTTAATTGTACGAGTCATGTTATATTTTATTTTGGTTGAATAATAAAAATTTTCATTTCGCATTGTGCCAGCAACTTCCCATTACAGCTAACCGTTCCTGATATTAATGTAACATCAAAAACCTGGTTTTTTATGATGATTTCGGTTTCCAAGGTATCGTTTATTTTTGGCAAATTAAATATCTCCAGGTCTTTTATTGCCCCTATATAACCTACCAAAACCGGCTTGTTTTCTGTTTGAGAATAGTGGCCAGCCCTGGCTGCAGCAGTTTGCGCTATATTCTCTACCAGCGCTGCAGCAGCTAATTGCCCCTGGTCTATAAAAATATTATCTCCCCTTACGGTAAAACTGGTTTTTGTACTATCCAGCTCATTCGCAATCAATTGATCAATCATTACAAAGGGGGGCCTTTGAGGAATGAGTGAAAGAATATTTTCTTTGTTAACCAGCATATTGCTTTTTTTGCCAAAAATTATAATAATTATACCATTGCTCCGGGTATTGCTTTACTTTAGATTCCATTTCCTGTACATATTCCTGCAACATTTCCTGCATTACAATATTTTTTCCTGCGTGCGTATACTCTTTTATTTTACTGGCAAACAAATGGTAGTGTAACCTGCCTTCCTTCATTGCAAACACATAAGAAACAGGCACTTTAAAAGTGGTAGCTAACACAAACGGCCCCATTGGAAACATCGCTTCTTCCCCCAAAAAATTAGCTGTTAGTGTTTTGTTTCCATCAAGAAACCTGTCGGCATGCATACAAACCAGCTCATTCCTTTTAAAAGCTTCACTTATTTCATAGATATGGGAGAGGTCGTTCCTGATGATGATAACGTTTACCATTCTTTCACCAGTTACTCCTTTCATATACCTTTTTATATTCTCATGTTCACCGTCGTACATTACAACATGCACTTTTGTATTTAGCCGTTGTAAGAGGTGACCTGCAATTTCCCAGTTACCAATATGACAACTAAGCAGCAAGCCTCCCTTTTTTAAGTTAACTATGTTACGCAGGTTTTCTTCCCCGTCGAAATGAAAACTGAACTTATTGCGGATACCTGCCATTACCACCACTTTGTCGATAATACTCTGGCCAAAACAATAATAGTTACGGTATAGTTTAAATAGAGACTTGAACACACTATATCCCAGTTTCCTGTGAAAATAGTAATAGATAGGTTTGGAAGATTTGTAGGAAAATAAAAGATAATGTAATACTACTGATCTCAGCAGGATATATGCCGGCGTAACACCAAAGTTCTTCAACACCCATACAAAAATGCGATAACCCAGCGGAGACCCTTTAGATTTACCTTGCCATGATGGCATTATACAAGTTCTTTAGAATTTACACGATTGATAACATAATCGTAAAAATCCTGGAAGGTAGCAATACCAACAAAATCTTCAGGCTTAACCTTAAAGGAAAAGTTACTTTCTATTACAACTACCAGGTCGATATAATCGAGGCTGTCTAATTCCAGGGTATCTTTTAGGTTGGCCTCCGGTGTTATTTTGCTTGCTTCTGTTTCAAATTCTTCCACCAGGAATTCGTTTATTTTGGCGATTATTTCTTCATTTCTCATAAATCGGGTAGTTTTTAGGTCATTTTTTTAATAATCAGCGATGAATTTGTGCCTCCAAAACCAAAGGAGTTAGACAAAAATAAATTTATTTCTTTTTCAATTGTCGTTTTTGCAATATTCAATTTTGCAGAATCCTCATCAGGGTTTTCAAAATTTATATTGGGTGCTATAAAACTGTTCTGCATCATCAGCATAGAATAAATGATCTCGCTTGCACCTGCCATCCAGCATTCGTGGCCAGTCATAGATTTTGTAGAACTAACATAGGGGCGGGTTGCCCCAAATACTTCGTCTATTGCCTTTGCCTCGCTGCAGTCGCCCGCAGGAGTTGATGTTGCATGAGCATTAATGTAATCAATTTCTGATGCTTCCAAACCAGCATCTTTTAATGCCATTTGTAAAGAACGAACCGGCCCGTCTACAGATGGGTTTGAAATATGCCCGCCATTAGAGGAGAAACCGTACCCAACAACTTCTGCCAAAATAGGTGCTCCTCTCTTTAACGCAGATTCCAGGCTTTCCAGTATAACTGTAGCTGCACCACCGCTGGGTACCAGCCCATCGCGGTCTCTATCAAAAGGCCGTGAAGCTTTCTCGGGATTTGCTTCCTGAACAGAAAATGCCGATAGGGCATCAAAACTTCCCATACAATATTGGTTAACTTCCTGTGCACCGCCGCAAATGATACAATCCTGCAATCCGCTTTTTATAAAATGATAGCCTACGCCAATTGAGTGTGAGCCACTGGCACAGGCTGCACTGATGGTAAAGTTAATTCCCCTCAACTTAAAAATAGTTGCGAGGTTCATCGTTACCGTAGAATTCATTGTTTGAAAAACATATCCCGAGCCTACCAGCATGGTGTCTTTCTTTTCCCTGATAATATCGGTTGCTTCAATAATAGGCTTGGCAGAACTGTCGTTTCCATACAACACGCCAATATCACTTTGATTGATATAGTCCTGTGTGATACCGGCATTTTTTAAAGCTTCCATTGTTGCCACATAGGCATATTCTCCCTGTTCCGGCAGCATGATACGGGCCCTTCTATCCAGCAAACCTTTTAAATTAGGCCTTTCAATAAAACCAGTAAGTCCAGATCTGTAACCAAATGATTTACGAACAGCATCCAGCACAATCCCGGATTTACCTTTATACAGTGAATCACGAACCTCATCAAGATTCTTTCCTATACAAGAATAAATTCCCATACCCGTAATCACAACTCTATTCATATTCACAACTAATCTGGTGAAAAAATAACAAAATGGTCCTTAAAGATATCTGGCAAATGAACTTTCGTCGGCATAACTATTACTTATACCATAATTTAATGCAACTTATTGCCTTAAACTAAAAGTACTGGTTGATAAACAGTTAAGAAATGGTATTTACCGAATACAAATAAACCCTAAAATTAGTTTTTATTTTTTATACTATTCAGTTTTGAAGCTACCTTTTTTAATGGTAAACTACAATTATAATAAATACAATTAAAACTTTACTGCTCATATTAAAATTAATTAAGAATACAAGCCACCATTGATTGACAGCACTTCGGCGGTAATATAACCAGCTTCGGGCGAAGCTAAAAAGCCAACAGCATGCGCAACTTCTTCTGCGGTACCAAAACGCTTTACGGGTATCATAGATTTTAGCTCCTTTTCGTCAAGGCCTTCCGTCATATCGGTTTTTATAAAACCGGGGGCAACAGCATTAACGGTAATGCCGCGTCTTCCAACTTCCTGGGCAAGTGCTTTTGTTGCGCCAATTACTCCGGCTTTAGCAGCAGAATAATTTACTTGTCCGGGTAATCCCTTTAAGCCGGAGAGGGATACCACATTTATTATTCTTCCATATTTTTTCTGTAACATGGTATTGAGAACCAATCTTGTAACATAAAAAAAGGCATCCAGGCTGGTCCTAACTACCGATTCCCACTGTTCGTCTTTCATCCACATCATCAGGCCATCTTCTTTTATCCCGGCATTATTTATAAGCACTTCAATATACTTATCCGTGTTATTTTCTATCCAGCTTCCTAATACCTGCTGAATCTCGTCTTTGCTGGACACGTCAAATTTCAGTAACTCTCCATCACTTCCCTTTTGCTTTACCAACGAAAGTGTTTCATTGGCAGCTTCTTCATTCCCTTTATAATTAATGATAATATGATAGCCCATCTCGGCTAGTTTAACACAGATGGCTCTGCCAATTCCTCTTGATCCGCCTGTTACTAATGCACATTTCATTTGCTTTCCTTAAATTTTTAATTTGATGCTGGTTAGATCACTTTTTTTGATACTGAAATACATCCGTGTATTATTGATACGGATCATCTAAGCAACAATTCCATTGGTAGGTTTGGGTATATTCTTTGATGAAACAATGGGATCGGCAGTTTCAAAAAATATTCTGATTCGTTCCAGGTCTTTATACTTCGGCATGTCTTCCACAAACTTTGGAAAAATGCTCCTGATAGCATCGTACACAGCTTTTGTTTGCGGTGCTAAACGCGACTGGCATTCCAGGTAATCTACAGCCTGAACAATCGTCATCATTTGAATTGCCAACACTTCAAAACTATTATCGATCACCTTCTTCGTCATCAATGCGGCATTACAGCCCATACTTACAATATCCTGGTTGTCGTTGTTGTTTGGAATGCTGTGTACATACATAGGAAAAGAGAGTGTTTGATTCTCCGCTACGGTAGAAGTTGCGGTGAACTGCATTCCCTGCATCCCAAAATTGAAGCCTAGCACACCAAGGTTAACAAACGGGGGAAACTTTTGGTTCAGTTTGTTATTCAGCAGGTAGTTAAGCTGGCGCTCGGCCAACATAGATAATTTTGTGATCGCTATTTTTAATTTATCCATCTCCAGGGAAACATAATCGCCATGAAAATTTCCACCGTGGAAGATATTTTTATTCTTATGATCAATTATCGGGTTATCATTCACCGAATTTAATTCATCCACTACTACTTTTTCGGCATTGGCTATGCTGTCGAACACGGGGCCAAGCACCTGGGTTACACAACGGATAGAATAATATTCCTGCACTTTATCCAAAAATACTTCCTGGTTCAGGTTATCAGGATTGTACAAATGCTCAGAACGGTCGCGGATCATATGACTATCAGATAAAATTTCCCTCAACATGGAAGCGATCTTATTTTGTCCTTTATGCGCTTTTACTATATTTAGTTCGTAGGAATAATGATCATCAAATGCTTCTACAATTTCGTTCACCATGGCAGTCATCATCACCGACCATTCCAATAGTTTTTTTGCCTGGATGATGTTCACCATGCCAATTCCCGTCATGGCAGAAGTGCCGTTTAGTATTGCAAGCCCTTCGCGGATATGTATAGAAAGGGGTTTAACTGCAAGTTTCTCAAATATTTCTTTGGTTGGATGAATCTTGTTTTCATACACTACTTCACCTTCACCAATTAAAACAAGAGCAAGATGCGCCAGTTGAACAAGGTCGCCACTGGCACCAACACCTCCATGTTCATAAATACAGGGAGTAATATTTTTATTGATAAGGGCGGCAAGTATTTCAACTGCTTCGGTATGAATTCCTGAGTAAGCCTGCATAAGGCTGTTAAGCCGTGCAACCATCACCGCTTTTACAAGTACGGGTGATAAGATCTTACCTCCACCGGATGCATGGCTCCTTATAAGATTATACTGAAGTTGTAGCAGGTTCTCTTCGCTTACTTTATATTGAGCCATCGGACCAAACCCAGTATTGATCCCGTATATCAATTTATTTGATGAAAAATTCTGTAGAAAACGATGATTTTCTTCAACCTTCTCAATTGCCGATGCATTCAAAACAACGCCTTTTTCTTTAAATATGATTTCTGCAAAATCATTTAAAGAAAGCTGGCTTTCTCCAACATTAATCATGGTAGTAGTTTAATTACTTCAATTCAAAGTGGACAAAAGTAAGGTAAAATCCTGTATAGGCTTTACTTTATAGAAGATTTTTCAGGACTTTCACTTCTCATTTTTCAATTAAAGAAGTGTATTTCCTTTTTAAAAAATTTCACATCCGTTATTGGGTTGAAGTTAAACAAAACTCGCAGCTGCTTTTCTCTCCTTCGCCGATTTCTTATTTGACCCAAGATAATAAGTAGGTTGGAAACCTGCTTGTAATCGGAATGCCAAAACAAACCATGATTACAACTTTATAATATCAATTCGATTCTTAAAAAGACTTTTGATCAGAATAATGAAATCCGGGAGCAATTAAAAAAATATTTATAAAAAAAGAGGGTAATGATCTGCTTTAAAAAAATACTAAAACTAAAACGGACACAGTAGGGTTTACTGTGTCCGTTTTAAAAAATTAAAATGAATTACAAAAATAATTACATAGGTAGCAACACTGCATCTACTACGTGAATTATTCCATTGCTTGCTTTCAGGTCAGTTGCGGTTACAGTTGATTTACCACCTTTCTCATCTGTTAATACAACTTTTCCTTTTACTACAGCTGCAGTTAATTTACCTCCTGCTACTGTTGTTAAAACTACTTTACCACCACCCTTTTTAATAGCGGCTAAAACTGCTTTTGCATCCAGGCTTCCGGCAACAACGTGGTAGGTTAATATACCAGCAAGTGCAGCTTTATTCTCTGGCTTTAGTAAATTATCCACGGTGCCCGCAGGTAGTTTTGCGAAAGCATCATTTGTAGGAGCAAATACAGTAAATGGACCTTCGCTTTTTAAAGTAGTTACCAAATCGGCAGCTTTAACAGCAGCTACAAGTGTGCTGTGTGCTTCAGAACCTGCGGCTACATCAACAATGTCTTTACTTGTTTGTGCCATCGCGGTAATGGAAATGAATGCTGATGCAACAAAAAGTGCAACGATTTTAATTGATTTCATAATTTCTTTTTTAGATTTTTAAAATGTGAGTGTAATTGTATTAAGGTGTAAGTATGTATGCTCTTATACTCAGATGAATAACACTGCCCCGTAAATTAAGTTCGGGATCTTTGGAAATTAATTGTTAATTAACCTGAAATAAAAAACAGTGCATCCATATTTACATTTTCTATTCTTTCTTTATTTCATCGTCCGTCTTCAGATCTTCCATAACAGTTTTTATTGCATTCATAAATATTATTTTTTTATCGGCAGCAATCCTGTCGTCGGTAAAAAGTTTACCTATGAAACGCATCATTTCCGCCCTTGGCCCGCCTTCAACTTTATCTTCAAATTTAGTTATGCCCATAGCGTTGAACTCTCTCACTGTTGCGATGATAAATACAATAAAAAGCACAATAATAACACTTGTTAAAACGATGATATCTGTATTGTTTTCCATAAAATATTATTATTGTTTTTTCATATTGAAAAAGATTAATAATCCCATAATAGTTGGCGGCCAAAGCCCAATAAAGATGGCCCGGTTGGGGTTTTTCAGTATCACATAGTAATATTCTGATACAAAAATCAGGATGATCACCATAGCTACAATTAACAATTCTGACGCCTTAAATTTCTTGAACATTGAATAACTTTTTGTTGTAAATAATTTTTTTCGGTCCTTAACTCTAAACGGGTTTTATTTTCCTCAGGCTATTGTACATATCATGCATGATCTGCATGTGCGGGGCCGTAAGCACAGCAAGTCCTAAAAAAAGGTACCCCACCATAGCGTTACTATTGATAAACATAAAACCTGTTAAGCCGAATAAGGCGATTCCACCAATTGCCAATACACTGTACAATACAATGTCTCTGTTAATACTATTTTGTGTAAAAGAATTATTCTTTCTTAGATAAGTAATAATATTATTGAGCGATAAAACAGAATGCCATACCACAAAGTAAAATGTGAAACCAAGGAGCATGGGCAGTTGGAACAGGATTAACAGAATAACTGCAAAACGGATCAGGAATTGTCCCTTATCATTAGCAGCGGTATTAGTGTTTCGTAGAAAATAAATAAATGTTGTTGTAAAAAATAATACTCCGGAAACAGAAATGATATTATAACGATTTGCGTCAAGCCAGTTAATAAAAATTATATTTTCTTTGCCTGCGCTGAAGAGTTGAAAAAGCGGTTTCACTTCTTCAAAATGATGTAGTAGTATAACAGAGAGAATCAGCAATCCATAAGAAATAACGAAGGCTTTGCCTGATAATGTATTTGTTTTAAACTGGTATAAATCTGTTTCACCAAAGTGGTAAGCTGCAAATAGAATAAACAATAGATTACCTGCCAACGGGAAAAACCATAATATCGCCGCAAAGGCAAAAAGACGGAAAACATAAACCGTTAGAAATCGAAATTTTGAAAATGATTTTTTAACGCTTGTTGCATTTTGTGTTGCTACCAGTAAATCCGCCGCTCCGTGAGGTACGCCTAATAAAAGTATTCCTGATAAAAAAATAATGAATTGTGTGCTGTTATTAAAGGGTAAAATATATTGTTGGAATAACAACAACATACAACCTAAAAACAATAATACAATTCTTAGCATAAAACGTTTTTAAAAGATGAACTTTAAAAAGTAAGAAGTGCAATACAATTTGTATTGCACTTCCTGGTATCAGTTAAGAATAAGCTGGGGATGAAGTTTTATCAGATTGTGCCAGTGCATAGATCACTAAGCCAAATCCGATCTTATTGATGGCATCACCAATATTGTAAACAATATCCATAGAAAGCCCTTCAAAAACGCGGAAGCCAAACAGGCCACCAGCTGTACCTGCTATATAGCCAATTGGGTAAATAGCCCAACCCACTAAAACAAACCAGCCCAGTGTTTTCACTGCTTTGGAAACTGCTGGCCCTGCATCTCCTGCAAGTTTAGCAACATCGCCAAACCAAACGAGATACACAATGTAGAAATAAGCCAGCCCACTTATCAATCCCCAAATCCAGCTTTGTGTTTCTTTGCCGTAGATCGCCTCGCCTATGTAGCCGGTTACCAGCATTACAACTGAAGCAAAAATAAGTTGCCATAGCAGCCCTGCCTTTCCACCAACCTTTTTTGTAATCAGATAGAACTCAACACACATTAGTGGCACAGTTAAGATCCAATCTACATAACGGAAAAAGATGGGAGATTCACCTGTATCCAGGTTGTAACCCCTCATGTAGTAATAGTGTACGGCGGCAATAAAAGTGATAAGACCTGAAACAAGAACAGATGTACGCCACTTTTGCGGCACATTGCTCAATTCAAAGAAAAAGAAAACGGATGCGGCCATCATGGCCATGGTGCCTACAAAAAATGTGAAGGCAACATAATTGTCTGTAGCGATTGGGAGAACCCCCAGTAGTGTTGGATGCATATATCTAGAATTTAGTTTACAAAAGAATAATTGGTATTAAAATGGTTAATTGTAAATTGTTTAATCATTTTCGTAAAAGATTAAACAGTTTGTATGTTAAAAGGTTTAAATAAATATTTTTTTTATTGAAAATTCAGTTTATTTGAATAGAACCGTTAGTGGCGCAATATTTTGTGAAGTTGTTTCTTAATATAATGCAGTAATGAATGAACAAACAGCACGATATTATACGGCCAACATTCGCAACTTGTGGCGTCAATTTTTTGTAGAACAAAAGAAGAGGGGGAAACATCTTAAACAGTAAAGCAGTACTTTATTAATAAGGCTGGCAATATAAATTGTTTAATAGCAAACAATTTGCGGTAAATAATGTTTCAGCCTTCAACTATAGTAACCTCATGGTATCTTTCACTACTTCAAATATAGAATCGTGGGAACGTATTTACAGAGCTAATTTTATCAATAGCCTCACTGGCTTTAAGTCCGTAAACCTTATTGGCACTGTAAATAAACCCGGACAAACAAACCTGGGCATTTTCAACAGTATTGTGCATATTGGTTCAAATCCGCCGTTGGTAGGATATATTAACCGGCCTGTAAAAGCATCAGCACACACATTGGCAAATATTCGGGAAACGGGAGTTTATACCATCAATCATATCCATCCTTCATTTGTTCAGCAGGCGCATCAAACAAGTGCAAAATATGAAGCAGGAATAAGTGAATTTACTGAAGTGGGATTAACACCGGAGTTCCAGCAAAATATACAAGCGCCTTTTGTAAAAGAGAGTTATATCAAATATGCACTATCTCTGCAACAGATTATTCCCATTCCGCTAAATGATACCGTGCTTGTAATTGGAAAAATTATTTCAATACAAGTGGAAAATGATATTATTTCTGAAGATGGGTTTCTTAACCTGGATAAATCGGCCTCAATCTGCAGTAATGGCGTGGACGGATATTATACAACAGAATTGATAGAACGCTATTCTTATGCAATGCCGGGTAGCGAACCACAAAAAATAAGTTAGTAACGCTTAAAAAAATATTTTTAACTACCTTAAAGTTAAGTAACGGTAAAGCGTAGGTATTAGGACCTGCGATCATCTACCAGCATCAGAAAATTCGTTATTATTGAAACACCCATGTAATACTGCTCATCAGTTTTAACAGCTATGGGGTTGTAAGCCTACATTATCAGCTTATTCTATCTTTTAAATTCTACAAACTGGTAATTTATATTTGTACGTGCTCAATTTCTCTTGTCAATAAACTTAACCGGTTTTCTGGACGTTTCCTGGAATTGAATTTTCTGTAACTCTTCTACAGTGATATATTTTACATGCGGACTAACGCGTAACCTTGCCTGCAAATACGACCTTATCTTACGATCGGCCTCTTCCGTATGGCTAACCGGTAAAATGTGCAGCAATACCTCATCCATACCAATGTCATTAGAATATACCTCTGCTACAAAATCCTTTATCTCTTCCATCTCATTCAGCAGATCGAATAAGGCTGGCGGGTAAAGCGTAGTGCCTTTGAATTTGATCATTTGCTTTTTGCGGCCTACGATAGGAGACAACCGGATACTGGTGCGCCCACAGGAACATGGCTCGTTATTGTAAACACAAATATCTCCGGTTTTATAGCGAAGCAATGGCATTCCTTCCACACCCAATGTGGTAATGGTAACTTCCCCGGGTTCGCCATCAGCAACCGGTTGGTTATGGTCGTTCAGTAATTCAACGATCAGCAGTTCTGGTTGCAAATGACCACCCCGGCCTTCTTCACATTCTGTGAATGCTGTTTGCATTTCTGTTGATGCGTAGGTTGAGTAGAGTTTAATATTCCAATCTTTGCTGATCTTTTTTCCAAGTATATTTAAAGAGTAATCGGTGTTTCGGATATTCTCTCCAATACAGATCGCTTTTTTTACTGATGTTGCGTTGATGTCAATACGATGATCCTGGGCATATTCTATCAATTTTAATATGAATGACGGTACCGCAACAATAGCTGTTGGTTTTAACCTGGCTATTGTTTCCCATTGCAGGGAAGGTACGCCCGGGCCTAAACGAATGATGCCTGCTCCCAATTTTCGAATGCCCGAATAATATGCCATGCCTGCCATAAACTGGCGATCGAGGGTAAGCATTAACTGGTAAATATCCATAGCGTTTCCGCCTGCACAAACAAAAGAATCATACTCATTGTAAGCAAGCCGGATAAGGTCATTCTCTGTAAGTGTAACCGTAACCGGACTACCCAGCGTACCTGAAGTAGAACTGTATTCAATTATTTTATCTGTGGGAACACATAAAAAATCATAATTTCTTTTCTGCAGGTCTTCTTTACCGGTAGTTGGTAAAAGGGGAAGGTCTTCCAATGTTTTAATAGCAGTAATATCTGTATGGCTTGATGCAAAAAGTTCTTTGTAAAAAGGGGAATGTTGATTAAGATAAGCCAGTAATTCTTGCAGCTTTTGTACCTGCATTATTTTATTAGCCTCACTCGGCCTGAATATTATTTCCGGTTGATACATATTATTGCTCTATTATTACAACAGCAGATGCTATCAATTTTAGGTGTGTTAAAGAAACATGTATTTGTGATATTTTTAAATCCGCCATCAGTAACGCCGTATTACCCAATAATATTAACGAGGGTTTTCCTTTTTCATTATTGCTTACTTCTATCTCATTGAAGGCTGTTCCATTCATCCAACCCGATCCTATAGCTTTGTAAAAGGCTTCCTTCGCAGCAAATCGTGCAGCATAATGTTCAAATTTATTGGTTCTTTTTTCGCAATATTCAATCTCATTCTTAGAAAATACCAATTCTCTAAAACCCGATTCCTTACCGATCTTTTCTGAGATTCTGTCTATCTCAATCATATCTGTTCCAATTCCTGCGATCATAGAAATAAATTGATAATGTAAACCTCCTAACCGGCAATGCACATCAAAAACCTTTTTGTAATTACTTAAAGATAATGATTACCTGAAACAACTATTTCACTCCTTATTTAGTTTTGCATTTAGTTATCCTGTCAGTAATATGCTTTTCTTCTTTCTTCGTGGCTATCTCTTTTGTAAGGGCAAGCTGGTAATATTCAAGCGCTTTTTTAAACTGCTTTTTCTTATACAAATAATCTGCAGACAAAACATACGCATTGTAAAATTGTGGATTACTGGCAATTACGCTGTCGGTATTTACCTCGTCGCCATCTGCCATGCGTTGCTTAAAATTCCTGAATTGGTTAAAATTCTTAAAATCGTTTGTGAGTAAAAAAGAATCTGGTGCTATGCTCAGGCTGCTATCGTAAATTTCTTTATCCTGTTGCTGCCCATTAAATGAAAAGATCTTTGCAAGATCGTAACAAACATATTGCCCCAATTGCCAGTTAGATGTAGACACCCACACAAGTAACTTTTTTGGCTCAAATACAATAGAATGATGGGCAATCAGTTGATTTACTGCTTTTTCATTTCCCATTCCAATATCAGCTCCGTGTAAACCCTTCCTGTCTCTTAAAATGTTGATCGTTTTTTGAACTGTATTGGGTCCGTCGGAATTCAGTAACTCCATCATACGCTGATACCTGTATGGTGATGCGCTTTCTTTTAACTGCTCTTCGTTGTCTTTCAACTTGTTTAAACCATTGCTTTGAAAATGATTTGTACACACGATGTAATCCTGTTTTGGATCGTACACATCCAAGTCATCAGGTGTTTTCTCAATTATAACAGCTTTGTTATCGGCAGCAGAGGCCACTAAAAATGATTCTGATACAAACATTTTTCTTTTCCTGGCGATGGCAACTGCTTCACTTATATTTTTTGCATATTGTAAAATCTCTCTTGTAACAAGTGAAACGGGTGTTGCAGATCCCGATGGCACATCCGACTTGGCAGCGTTTATAGTTACCGTTAGCCCTTTTTCATTCATACCGGAAACAACACCAATAAAACCTCCCCATGTTACGGACATAAATTTATATCCCTGGGTTGGCGCAAAAAAAGCAACGATTTTGTCGCGTGCAAATTTATCGCTTACATAAAAATCGAAATTTCTACCGATGATCATGGTACTGTCTTTCGATCTGGCACCCCAGGTTCCAAATGATGTGCAACCCACTAAGGCCATGTTTTGTAAAGTGTGACCGATATCGTGAGCAGCATGGTAATTTAAGATGCGTTGATAATTACTTCCGATGTATTGATATTTATCCGAAGCAGATTCCGATACGCCAAATATTTCTTCTTTGTACTCTTCTGTTACATTTTTCTCCAGGTTGCGATTGAACCAGGCAATGAAATATTTTAAAAAATTACGGTAAGATTGTGACGGCACTAACTTTGTTATCTGCTCGTTAAAATAATCTTCCTGCAATATCACAAGTTCCTTGCTTAATTTTCCATTTATCACGCCCCGCTCAAAAGGACTCCCGGAAACATACATTTCAAAGAGCCCGCTTTTGCTTTTTCTAAACCAGTTATTTTTTATCGTATAAAATCCGGGGCTAACTTCTGTTCTTTGTAATAAGAGGCTTGTTTTGTTTGCCGGTTTTGGCGGATGAGCAATGGCAACCGTGTATAAATATATTGCGCCCGCAATCAGTAATAATACGAATACACCCACCACATATAAAACCCTTTTCCAAAATTTTTTTCTTTTAAGCATTTCGTATTTTTTCTATTATATGGTCATGTCCTAACAGGGCATTGGTGGTTACAATAGCACTCATAGACGCACCAAGAATTCCGTGCAAATTGAGATTCTGGCCTGTAAAGTACAAATTAGGCAGTTTTGTACGGGGCGAAATAAATGTTTTTAACGCGTCTTTATAATCTTTGGCGATTCCATATAATGAACCATCATCGTTTCCTATATAGTCTCTGTAGGATAATGGCGTAGCTGTATAATAGGCTTGTATTTTATCTCTTAAGCCCGGAAATTTTCTTTCTACACTTTCCAGCAATTTTTCCGCTTTTCTTTTCTTAAATGCTTCATAGGATGCTCCTCTGTCTTCTTCCTTTGAAACAATATTATAAGTATGCTCCCATTCTTTCACTTCTTCGTATTTCATATACGCCAGTATTGTCATTCCATCGGCATATTCAGGCGATTTAGAGGAGGCGGCTACAAACACTGCATAACCCATTGGCCAGTTCTCTTCCGTATAATCGCCAGTTGTCCATACGCACCCATCATTAAAAACATAATAATTGTGCCTGAAATATTTATAACTATTCTTCTTAAAAACGATATTAAGCGTAAAAGAAGAAATTGAGTTTTCAAGGCTTTTCAACCTGTTCCTGTATGCTTTTTTGATAAGGTCTGTTTGGGTTAGCTCCAGTGTTTTTACAGGATGTATATTTGATATAAAGTGTTTTGCAAACATTTTAGATCCATCAGCCAATTCAACATGAGTAACTACGCCGCCATCTTCCACTATCTTTTTTACTTCCGCATGTTTTATAATTGTTCCGCCCATATCAAGAATATTACGGGCCAGGTACTTTGCGATTTGCGAACCTCCATCAATACATTTCCAGGAACTTTCAATATAACTGTTAAGTATAAGTGCATGTACATAAAGCGGCGTTTTTCCCGGTTGCCCTGCATACAAGGCATTGTTTCCAGCAAGTATCTCCCTTAATTTCGGATTGCTGGTGCAGGACTCTATAAACGATTTGGTATCAATTTCCAACACACTTGCTTTGGCATTGGTTTCATCTCCCGATTGCAAATTGTATAAAGGAAAACGGGAGCAGATGTCTTTTATCTTATCGCAATATTCCCGAAGGCCTTTCTCTTCATCCGGAAAATAGGTGAGCATTTTATTGATGAAATTTTCGTAGCCCTGCGCATATTCGTATTCGGTATCGTCATTCTCAATAAGGATCTTATCAAAAACATTCTCATCTAATTGTTGAAGTTTAAGCCTATCCAGAATATCCAGGTATTTAAATATCTGGTAAAGATTCTGCCCCTTACTTAGTCCTCCCAGATAATGCACACCCGAATCGAAAATTACTTTATCCCTTACATAAATCTGCAGGCAACCGCCTATTTGTTTGTTTTTTTCAAGCACACAAACTTTATATCCTTCCAGGCTAAGAAGGTTTCCGCACACAAGCCCACCCATTCCACTACCAACAATTATAACGTCATACTGATGCATGCTGCTGATCCTTTTGATGTTTGATTATAAAAATAACATTTGATGTGTACTTTGTTTCATCTATTTCTTTGCAATTCATGTTATTGGCTTTCGCAATCTGGCTGATCATTTTACCCGACATAAAAGAAAGCCCCTGCGTGGTAGTTTTATTAAAACCTATAAACCTGGTAGAAAAAAACTCTGTTAGTTTTGTTCCCTTATGCCTTTCTTCCAGATCGCTGTTTCCATCTCTTATGATGATAACACCTTCCTTATTTAAATAGCGGATACATTTTTCAATTACCAACTTCTGCTGTACTGGCTGCAGGTAATGCAAAACGTCGGCCAACACGATAGCATCATATTGATCAAATAAGTAAGATGAAGCATCTGCTGTTTCAAAATTAATACTACTGTTCTTACTAAAACAATTTTGTGCAGTTTCTATTTTTTCTTCGTCATAATCTATTCCGGTAATGATCCTTTCCGGGGCAGTAAAATTCATCATATAACAAAGAAATCCGTTTCCACAACCGATGTCAAGTATCTTTCCTGCCCTTGGTAACAACTGATCAAATTGCTGGTAATTATTTTCCAACCGGGTTTTGATCTTCATATACCATTCCAACATGGGACCCTTATATATATAATTATACTTTAATTGTTCCCTAAAATAAGCTGGCCGTTCAATTTGCAAGGCAAGTTGTTCATATTCCTTCTTAAAATACCGGCCAATATTCTTTGCTCTTTCTGCATATCCTTCACCAAAGCTACCGTTATCCGTGGCGATCCTTGGTAAATAGTTAATTGTGATCTGTCCATCTTTTAATAAAAAATCATTTTTACTCATGGAATAACCTGTGCCGTGCAAAACGATGGGCAGGATATCTATCTTTAAATTCTCAGCCAGGAAAAAAGCACCTTTATGAAATCGTTTTATGTTACCATCTACCGACCTGGTGCCTTCAGGAAAAACCATGATAGAATATCCTTCTTTAACTCTTGATTCAAGCAATTCCAGGCTGGGCTGTGCTCCCTGGGCTACAGGATAATAATCTGCCATTTTCACAACAGCTCCAAATACCGGTGAATTCCATACCCACTTATTGGTAAAAAGGATCAGCTTTGGCGTGAGCATTACAACTGACAGGATATCAAGGAAAGACTGGTGATTACAGATAATAATCGCAGGCTTTGAAAAATCTTCTTTATTTGGGTTGATGATCTTCTTTTTTACATTGCCCATTATATACATCAGCGACCAGGTAAATTTTGATAGGATCACATGATACAGGTATTTCCCTTTTTCTTTATTAAAGGGATTCAGTTTCAGCAGCAACCCTATAATAGTTAACAAGATGCACCCAAAAGCAAAATAAGAAAAGGCAAAAGCGGATTTTAAGAACCCGGTGAAAGTCCACGGAAATTTATTACGCTGCACTCTCTTCTTTATCAGCAACGAAAAGAAAAACGGGATCAATATTTGCGACATAATCACGACGCAGATAATACCAATGATTGAAATACCTGCTATAGAACGAAGTGCGGGATGTTTCGCAAAAATCAGGACTCCCAGTCCGGCGATGGTAGTTATAGCAGAAAGAAAAATACTGCTCTTAAAAGACGAAAGGTTCTTCCTCCCGGTTTTGTATTCCTGCAATAAACCATCCATGATAAAAAGGCTGTAATCATCTCCCAAACCAAAGATGAGCGCAGAAATAATGATGTTTACAATATTGAACTGAATGCCAAAAATACTCATCAAACCCAGTATCCATATCCAACTGATGAACATGGGCACAAATGAAACCAGTGTTAATTCAATGCGGCCATACATGATGAGCAATACAACAAAAACAAGTATAGAAGACATCAAAGCTATTGATCCAAAATCGGCATTAATGATCTCAACAAACCGGGTTGTGAGGTATTGTTTATCTACTACCGTAATATCAGGATCGTTATCAAAAGTGTTATACACTTCGCCGGCATTGGCTGCATCTACTTTTAACATAGTAACCACTGTTACTTTGCCAGGCGTTTCCGTAATAAAATCATCCAGGAAACTTTTCCTAACGGTGGCCATTGCCTGCTGGTCGGCAGCTTCATAATTTTTATCCAGTAATGTTTTAAACCGATCGAATGCTGTGGCCTTAAATCCTAACGCAGCTCCTTCTTTTTGCAGTGTTGCAAATAATTGCTGCTTTTTATCAGTTGTCCAGTATTTGTTCCAAAGAGCGATCCTGGCCCTTTGTAACGAATCTGAAATGATAAGGGAAGAAACACCGGAATATTTTTTTACGATATTTTTTTCTTTCAGCAGTTCAACGTCTGTTACCAGCTTTTCATTATTAACCAATGCCTCATTCAGATTTTTACCCTCCGCCACCAGGTAAACAGACTTTAATGCATACTCATTTATTTTATTCAGCTTTGCTTCTGCTTTTTTTAAATCGGCCGACATGAAATTCATATTCAGCATATCTGATTCAAAACTCACGTTTCTTGCCTGGAACGCAAATACTATAGTTAGAATAAAAATACTGCCGATGATGTATTTATTATACTCGGGCCTGTAAGATGCAAACTTGTCGAGCCAGGAAAATTCTTTTTCTGTATAAGCAGCCGTTTCTTTTTTTGATTGAATAAAATGCGGTAAAAAAATTAATGAACTGAGAGATGCTCCAATTAAACTAAAAGCAGCAAACAGGCCAAGGTCTTTCAACATTTCAGATTCTACAAACTGCAGGCAAAGAAAACCACCGATGGTAGTAAAACTTCCCACAGTTAGTGGGATAGCCAGGTCTTTAATTACTGTATCAATGTTTCCTGTATGCCGGTAATGATTGTAAACATGCAAAGAATAATTTACTGCAATGCCCAGGATAACAGAACCTGTACCAAGAGCAATAACAGAAATGCTGCCTTTAATAAAATAGATGGCTGCCAGTGAAAATAAGGCGCCAAATAAAACCGGTATCAGTATAACAACAGGAGCTCTTTTTTGACGAAAATATAAACCCAGGAATACCAGAAGAAATAAAACAATACCTCCCTGCGTGAACATCGTATCTTTTTTTAACTGCATCGCATTACCAACAGAAACTGCAGTGGCGCCAAAATAACTGGCATCAATATTTTTGTATGAAGCGGCATTGCTGCTGATCACACTATCCATAACTTTTAAAAACAACAGGTTTTTGCCGGTGTTATTTGGTGAATATTTGGGCGTTATAAACAACAACAGGTTCTTGTGGTCCTTCGTCATTACGTAGCTGTCATACAATTCAAAATTCTCATCATACTGAAGTTGCTGAAGTTTTTTTAACCCGATAAAGGAAATACCAACAGGATCGTTGCTGATAATATTTTTCATGGCAACTCCTGCTGGGGACGTTAGCGTTCTGATATTTTGCGCCAGGGTCTCGCTTATTGTATGCGGTGCTATCATGGAATCGATAACAGGGTAATCTTTTTCGCTTATATAAACCGGCAGCCTGTCGGTAATGGTATTGAATAAATCCAGCACTATGCCATCATCCACTCTTGCATTGATCTTGTTAATGTATGGAGTTGCCTTTGTTTCTACCGCAGTCACCAAATTATCAGCATAAGTTACCAGACTGTCTGGTTCTTCCATTGTGGTATCTTTTAATGATACCATCACTACAAGCTTGTCTAAAAATTTGGAATTTTGAAAGACCTGGTTAAGTTTTTCAATTTTTTTATCTTTTGGTAATATTTTGGAAATGTCTTCTTCAAATTTTACGCGGGATGCAAAAAAACCGGTTAGCAGGAAGCTAGAGGCAAATAATATGAAAAAAAGCAGCCGATGCCTTTTAAAGTAATGATGAATGTGGATGAAAACTGTTGCCATGCTTTACTGCTTAACTCGCCAAAACCGATTTTTTTTTAAACAATTTAAGTAACCCAAAAGTTACTATCCCAAATAACAAAGCCGCAAATACAGCTAAAGTTATACTTCCATAAATATACTGTTCCAGGTTGGTACGGATAGATTCCCGGGTGATATCCTTACTAAACTCCAGGTGCCCAACACGATCGCCCATCCATAAAGCGCCGATCTTATAGCTTCCAAATATGATCAGTGGGATCATCGGTGGTAAACTTATGTTGGCAGCAATAATTACCAACGCTTTGTTTAACCTGAAGAGGATGGCAAAAAATATTGCGGTTCCAAGCTGTATTCCCCAGATGGGAATGATGCCCATGAAAATTCCGAATGCAACAGAAACCGATTTTAAAAGATCTGATTGATGCGGTTGAAAAAGATGATCTTTAAGAAATTCATTCATTTTTTTTTTATCAAACAGCATCCTAACAAAGTTCCGTGGCTTAATATATAAAAATGTGATGATCACCAGGAAAGTATTGAGTATGCTTATTCTGGTAAAATCTTTGAATGGCCTGAAATGGGATACCCGTATTTCTTTGGGGGCATAGTACACAGATACCGGTACAGATTCTATTTTTACTCCCCGCCACGCTGCCCTAACCAATACCTCTATCTCAAATTCATATTTACGGGTTATGAATCGGATGCCCTTTAATAACTGTAACGGATACAGCCTGTAACCTGATTGCGTATCCGGAGAGTTGATACCCGTTTCTACCTTGAACCAAAAGTTTGAGAATTTATTTCCAAAACTGCTTTTGCCTGGAACAGTTGCTTGTTCCATATTCCGGGCACCTATAATGATCGCATCTCTGGTTATTTCCAATTTTTCTATAAACATCGGCAGGTCTTTGGCAAAATGTTGCCCGTCTGAATCGATCGTAATTGCATAATGATAATTTCTTGCAACTGCATGTTCAAATCCTTTGCGTAACGCCCAACCCTTGCCTACATTCTTATTATAACTGATAAATTGTATAGATGGAAAAGAGCGCACCAGGTTTTCTGTGTTATCTGTAGACCCGTCGTTAACAACAATTATATGACTCGTATAGGCCGACAAATCTTCAATTACAGCAGCCAGTGTAGCAGCATTATTATAAGTGGGAATAAGTACGCAGGCCTGCAAGGCTTCAAACTTTGCCCGGATGCTTTCTAAATTACTCATTTAATGTTTTGGTCTTTTAAACCCAGGTAGTAAAACCGTAAATTGGGAACGTTGCCACCGGCTGGTATTCTTGATATCGCAAAGGTATTTAACTTTCGTTTAATTTATCTTTATCGCTATTAACCCATAACAATAACTGAAAAAAAAGCAACAATTTGCGTTTCATAAACGCTTTAATATAATATAATATATTTGTAAATCTGCTACATAAACTTTTATACGGCAAGCGTTGAAACAATTATAAAATGAAATCTGTAAAAAATATTCTTCTATATACCACTGTAATTGGCGCATTTTCTGCCCTTATCTATTTTATTGCTGTAAAAGGTGATCAGCTAAATCAAAAAACGATACAGGCAGATGTTGTTGGAGGCGAAAGCCATTGGAACCAATTTATTAGTTCCCTCACAAATAACCTTCATCATCCGCTTGCTATTTTGCTTTTACAGATCATTACCATAATATTGGTTGCCAGATTTTTTGGATGGCTTTTTTCTAAAATAGGACAACCTACTGTAATGGGTGAAATTGTTGCAGGAATTGTTTTGGGACCTTCTTTATTTGGTTATTACTTTCCGGCTACGGCGGCAGCGCTTTTCCCGATAGCATCTTTGGGAAACCTTCAATTCATTAGCCAGGTGGGTTTGATACTTTTTATGTTTATCATAGGAATGGAGCTGGATCTTAAAATGCTTAAAAATAAAGCTAAAGACGTTGTTGTTATCAGCCATGCGAGCATCATTATCCCGTTTGCAATGGGTATGACATTAGCTTACTATATTTATGAAGAGTTTGCTCCATCTGGTGTAAAATTTTCTTCTTTCGCTCTTTTTTTAGGGATTGCAATGAGTATTACGGCATTTCCTGTATTGGCCCGGATACTGCAGGAGCGAGGTATGCATAAAACCCGGCTGGGCGCCATGGTAATTACGTGTGCCGCTGCCAATGATATTGCCGGCTGGTGCTTACTGGCAAGTGTAATCGCAATTGTTACAGCGGGTTCGTTTGCAAGTTCGTTGTACAATATATTATTAGCCGGTATTTATATTCTTGTTATGCTCAAACTAATTAAACCATTTCTTAAGAAAGTTGGCGATACTTACGCATCCCGGCAACGCCTCAGTAAATCCGTAATGGCTATCTTTTTTGTTGTACTAATAATATCAGCATTTGCAACTGAAGTAATTGGCATCCATGCTTTATTTGGTGCATTCATGACAGGTGTGATTATGCCAAATAATATGAACTTCAAAAATATAGTTATCGAAAAGATGGAAGATGTTACTTTGGTATTGCTGCTTCCATTATTCTTTGTTTTTACCGGCTTACGCACACAAGTTGCGCTACTAAATGATGGCTATCTTTGGTTGATTACAGGGCTTATAATTTTGGTGGCCTCTTTTGGGAAATTTGTTGGCAGCGCTTTTGCAGCAAAGTCGGTAGGGCAAAGCTGGAAAGACAGCCTTATAATCGGTACGCTAATGAATACACGCGGCTTAATGGAATTGATTGTTTTAAATATAGGATACGACCTGGGAGTGATAACTCCCGTCATGTTTACAATGATGGTAATAATGGCGCTGGTCACCACTTTTATGACAGGCCCTCTACTTAATTTGATCAATTATCTATTTAAGGAGGAGGATGTTTCTGTAAAAACCGTCACACCGTCGGCGGTTTTGAATGAATCCGGCTTATAACAACTTAATCACAAAAATTTCATGTATGAAAGCTGGCTTTCAAAAAATATCATTGCTGCTAATTCTTATTTCGTGTTCTCTTTTTCAATCCTGTTCTTATTCCAAACATGCTGCCGGTAAATTATTGGAAGAAGCAAAAACAAAAAGCTATGATATGATCGTTGTACCGGGAGTTCCGTTTTACGCGCCAAACTGGGACAGGGTTATGAAAGGAAGGGTTTACTGGTCAAAATATCTATTTGATCTCGGAATAGCAAAAAATGTGATGTACTCCGGTTCATCAGTTTACACTCCCTACTATGAAGCACAGATAATGGCTTTGTATGCAGAGGCGCTGGGCATTCCCAAAAAAAATATATTTACAGAAACTTACGCCGAGCACAGTACTGAAAATATTTATTATTCTTACAAGAAAGCAAAGAAATTAGGTTTCAATACTATCGCAATAGCGTCTGACCAGTTTCAAACAAAAACATTACGCAGCTTTGCTCATAAAATAATAGACACAACTATTGGAGTAGTTCCCTGGTATATGCCGATAATAAAACACCTGGATTCTACAGTAGTTACACCGAGCATAGATTATAAACTGGCATACAACGATAGCTTTATTTCCATAAAAAAAAGAGAAGGGTTCTGGAAACGACTTCGTGGAACAAGGGGTAAAAACCTGAATACTACCTTATACGAGTAAACGCTTTTGAGGTTTCCTTAAAAAAAAGGAAGTAACAAACAGCTTTTAAAGGTGTTGTATTACTTCCGGTTATAATTTTTATTCCTGCTTAACTTAATTATGCAAATTCACTTTTTGGATAAAACCACATCAGGTCAACATCTCTTGTAACTGAGGCATCCAGGTTTTCGGCCATTTCAGTTTCCATTGGCGAGTCGGGTGCATTAAGGTTAATCTTGTAAGGATCTACTTTCATATTCAATGAAGTTCCGTTCACCTGGGCACTTACAAGCCGGAACATATCAGCAGCCACCTGCTCCAGTATCTTCATATTGGCACTGATCTTTTCAATCAGCGCATTTGGTTCATACTTCACATCGAGCCCATGCTGGAATTCACGCATATATTTAAGATCATATGGATCAATATAGCGATCTGAAAATAATTCAGTTTCGTGTGGTGCCCAGTCCAAAAACATTTGCTGCATTATGCCATTTAATTCACCAAAGCGCCTTCCCAATCCGCGGGAATTAGAGAATAATTCTTTTACAAGCGATAGGTTTGTGAAAGCATGATTGGTAAACAGCAAAGTTGGTACTGCCCAGTAGGTTGCCCAATCCCAGAATATCTTCATCACCATGATCTGGGTATTACCCATCAACAGGTATTTATTCTGGTAAACAGGGATCCAGTTATTTACCAGGCTAAGGTGCGATTGTTCGTACACGTTAGCCCTGGCAGTTACATCTTCTCCGGCAATATTACGTACAATGAGATCTGATAACCATGAATTATTTAAAGCAATAAAATCTGTTCCGGGAGAATACAAAGGATCTAAAAACGCACCTGCTTCTCCGGTTACGCCCCATCGTTCTTCGGCGCAATATAATTTTCCGGTATGGTGTGCATAATGTTTCAGGATCTTAAAATCCAACAGGTTTGCTGTTTGTGGCTCAAGCATTTTATATCCTCTTGGCTCGTTAACTTTTAACCACTCCATCGCTTTGTCATACTTATTAAAAGTATCAAACGGATGCACAGCAGGATCTGCCACAATTCCGATACTGGTGTTTTTAGAACCCAACGGAATTATCCATAACCAGTAGCCCTTATCCATAAAGTGAACGGTACTTAAGTAACGAAGACCCGGTTTAAGATAAGTTTTCCAGGCGGTATTATCGCTCCAGTCATCCACATCAATCACTCCCTTTAAACGCCACCAAACTGCATTTACATGATGTTCCATTGGTTTGTGAAAATCGAGTTTACGCTTCATAAAGCTACCACGGCCAGTTGCGTCTGCCACCCATTTACAGGTTGCCTTTACCTCCTGCCCGTCTTTTAAAAAACTAACGGTATGGTTATCGGCTCCTATGCTAACATCTTTTACGGTTGCCCCCATAATCAATTCTGCACCTAGTTCCTGTGCTCTTTTTGCCAAAAAGTTTTCCAAAGTTCCGCGATCAAGTTGATGGCTGGGTGTTGGTAATCGTTCTCTTGGACCAAGCTCTACACGGGATGCGATATCATCTTTATTTTCGGTTCTGAAAAAGAACCTTAGGCCATGCTTTGGCAATTCAAATTCTTCCAGGTATTCTTTCAGTCCGAGTACTTCCCTCAGGTAGTGACTTCCCAGTTCTACCGTTGATTCACCTACTTTGTGTGCTGCGGTTGCAGCGCCACTCTCACGCCTCTCCAATACCAGGATTGAAATAGAAGGGTTCATTCTTTTTAACTGAATTGACAGCGTTAAGCCTGCAAGCCCGCCGCCTAAGATCATTACGTCGTATTTATTTTCCATTTTTGTAAATCCTTAAAGAGTTAGTAATTCATTATTCTTTTCTCAGCAGGCGCTTCAACGCCATTTTAAAGATAAGATTTAGTGAACATTTTTTGTACGAAATAATTAATGCTGTTAATGTATTAACCTGTTAAATTTAAAAAACGATAAACAGTTTAATAAAATCATGCCTTTTCCAGTAATATGAAACTATGTTGAAGGCCTTTATAGTTATTATAAATAAGAATGCGTTGTATATTACCTGGTTCTCCTTTTTTTTTCATGTGTATTGGCATGTCTTTTTTTTGTAAAAGGTTACAAGCCAGCCAGCATGCAAACGCCACTGCGGTGGGATGATCGCCACTTAAATGCTTAAACCTCGCTACAGGCACGTGAGCGCCTGTTATATTTTCACAGGTTTTGTAAAAATGCAAAAAACGATTGTCGCCATTTTCGCCACTTAGCAACAAGTCTGGTTGTTTATCGCCGGCACAATGCTTTTCTAAAAAAGATTTTAACTCATCCACCAGCACAGAGTTTTCCCGTGTATGAAAAAAGTGTAAGCCAGTTAAACATGCTGTAGCATTTTGGCGCTGGCCACTTACCATAAACATAGCGGATCCCTCTCCGGCAATAGTTCCGGTACTATCCGTATTATATAGTTCAGCGCCGGTACATGGTAATTCCTTATACCAACCATCCAATCTTTCAATATTATGGTTATAGAGGGAAATTTCGTCTACTGCTCCGGTTAAATAAACATGATCGGGATTCTCTTTTATCATCATGGCCGCATCCAGCCAGGCGTTCTCAAAAGAAAAACCACGATGTACGTGGGTAATATTATAACCCCTGTTTTTTGTCATCAATCCCAGTTGTCCGGCTATGGCATTGGGTGTACTTTGAACAAAATTAGTAGGTGTGAGTGTTCCTTCGTTGTATTCAATGATCTGTATTAAAAATTTTACACAATCTTCCATACCACCCATAGACGTTCCGATGATGATACCATCGGGAGTATTGCTTTTATTATGTATCAGGGGAATAGCTGCGCCTATACCTAACCGTACGGCACGCCCCATCCTGCGTAGAATACCTGGTGGTATTCCGTCGTAAGCAGGTTCAATAGCATATAGTATATTTTCTTTGGGTTGGTTTAACTCATCAATAGTATCCGTAAATACTTCATCCTGAAAAAAGGTGTACTGGGGAGAGATACAGGCTATTTGATGAATGAACAACATAATTGTTATGCTTTGCTAAAAATTAATGAACTGCAATTTCCGGCGAAACCAAATGAATTTGACATCACATGATTTACAACAGATTGGCTGTATTCCTTCACAGGTACAAGCCCTGTTGATGAAATTGGATTAGTAAAATGCAGTGCAGGATAAATTTCCTGGTGCGTTAAATTAAGTATACTGTACACTGCTTCAATGGCACCCGATGCACCCAATGTATGACCCGTGTTGGATTTTGTAGATGCAAAGGCGGGTTGTTTTTCAAATAAACGCATCATTGCCCTGCTTTCAACTTCATCATTATTTTCTGTAGCAGTGCCGTGGGCATTTATAAAACTGATTTCCCCCGGAGCAAGCCCGGCTGTTTTCAATGCCTGGCTCATGGCGAGATATGGTCCGTCGCCATTTTCTGATAATGAAGATGGATGATAAGCATCATTTGCATTGCCATAACCGGAAAGGCGGGCATATATTTTTTTTCCTGCACAATCTTCTTCCTTTTCAAGAATAAGAAACGCAGCACCTTCACCCAGGTTTAATCCTCTTCTTGCTTCATCAAAAGGAGTACATATATCGGGAGATAAAATAAAAAGTGAATTAAACCCATTGATAGTAAATTTTGCAATACAGTCTACACCACCAACAATGGCTCTTTTTGCGAGTCCGCTTTTTATCAGGCGGGCTCCATACATAATTGCATTGGCCGAAGACGAACAGGCAGTATTAATGGTATTTACAATGCCGTGCATGTTAAAGCGTTCCTGCAAATACATATTTACAGAAGCACAATCATAAGAAGACAGATACTCTGATCCACCGGTTGCCAGCTTTGCATCGCTATATAGTTCATCTGTTAAACTAATGCCGCCAATAGTACTTGCTCCAATAAAAGCTGTGTGAAAAGACTGGACCTGCTCTTGTGACAACGAGCTGTCTTTAATAGCTTGCTCCATTGCATGCAGTGCCAGTAAACTGTTCCTGGTAACGCCTTTTTCAAATGCCTGCAGTCTCTCTTTAAAACTTTCGGTTGTTTCTTTTATTTCCCCAAATGGTAATACGCCGGCAAACCTGGAGGGAAAGTTACTATTTATGGCTGAAATTCCACATATACCCTGCTGTAGGGATACGCGGTTTTCTTCCACAGTTTTTCCAATGGAAGTTATCACCCCAATACCAGTAACAACAATATTGCTCAATGGAAAGCTATTTATTTTGTGCGGTGTTGTTCAATATAGGCAGCCATTGTATTAATATCAACTAATACTTTCCTTCCTTCCTTTGGATCTTTGATATCAATACCATATTCTCTTTGAAGCAAAACAATCAATTCTATCGAGTCAATTGAATCAAGCCCTAAACCTTCCCCGAATAAAGGTTCATCATCTTTTATATCTTCTGGTTTTACGGATAGCAGGTTTAAAAATTTCACTATCTGTTCCTTCAATTGTGTTTTTAGGTGCGTTTGTGTTGTTTCCATTATATGCTAATTCAAACTTTGTTGTATACAACTTATTAATAGTAAGATTCAAAATTATCATTTCTTTCTGTGGTCGACGGAAATGGTTCAGAATATCCGGCTTTTTACCCGATCAGATCAGGTTTTTCTTTTTTAAACCCCACAACGATACCAGTTGTATCACGACGGTGATGACAAATAAAGGTAAAATATTGATCAAAACGTCTTTTAATTTCCCTGCTTCCAAAAACAATCCGTAAAACGCTTCCAGGCACCAATGCAGGGGCGAAAGGTTCATGGCAGTTTTAAAAGAGGCTGGCATGGCAAAACTTGGTACCATAATACCACCAATAGCTGCCATTAAAACAATGGAAACAGCCCCAATTCCGTTGGCCTGCTCCTGGGTTTGTGCAAAAACACCTATGCATATTGCAAAACTTACTGCACACCAGCCACTGATAAGTGTAACAATAAACAAACCAAGTATATCAGCCGGCAAGTTTAATTGGGGCAATCCCAGTAGGGGAAATAATAAAACGCCAATCCCAAAAATAACGGCTGCCTGTAATAAGGTAACCGCCAGGTAAGTGAGCTGCTTTGAAAGTAAGGCAACCAGGTAATTGGTAGGCAATGTTTTTAACCGCATGAAACTTCCATTCATTTTTTCTCTTACAATACTGCTACCTAATGAAATTACTATAAAAAACATGGCAAAGATTGTCCACGCCGGAATATTATGCTGCGTAGCATTTGGTGTAACCCTGCTTCCATCTCTTGAAACAGGAACCTGGTTGATGGTAACATTGGCATTGATGATTTCATTTTCAAGGCTGTCGGGTAATGCCGATTCGTTCAATGAAAAATACATTGTTTGTAATATCTGTTTGCTTTCTACCAGCTGCAGGGAACTTCGCAAAGCACCATTAATGGAAGCCCTGTAACTTTCCTGTAGCACCGGATGGTAGTATAAAGTGATGGGCTCCATCGAATCTTTCCCAAGTTTTGAAGGAACAGCATCCACAGGCGCACCAAAATTGATAAGTGCTTTGCTTGCAATATTTTCAGCTTTTGATTTCATTTTTGCAGAAAAATCTGCAGGTATCACAATTGCCAGCAAGGCATCTTTGCTTTGCATTCTTTCAATAACCTGCGCATCTGTTTGTTGTCCATCTGCCACAGTTATATGAAACATGCCAATTTTTTCTATTGATTTTATCAATTCTTTACTTGCCGCACCTTTATCATGATTACTTAATATTAATGAAACTTTGTTATCGTTCACCAGTTCAAATGTGCTGTTTTGAATTGCGGTAATAACAATGGCAAGAATTATCGGCATGATAAACATGAACAGCACACCCATTTTATCGCGGAATAAAATGCGGATATCTTTAGTTATAGTTGCCCTAAGTTTATACATGTATTGTAATTACCATTTTAATTTTTGCCGTTTACCTGCTTTACTATTTTTTCCAGCTGTGATTTGCTGCTAACCAGGATCAATATCTTTATACTTCTTTCCTGTAAGTGAAAGGTATAGCCCTTCCAGGCCATCTTCCTTGTGCTCACATAACAAAGCATCCAGTGAATCATTAATAATTATTTTTCCATCTTCAATTAAGGCGATCGTATCACATAGTTCTTCTGCCTCACTTAATTGGTGTGAGGTATAAATAAGAGTAGTGCCATTCTTATTGAGTAGTTTCAGGTAATTGATAATCGCGTTGCGGGTTTGTATATCCACCCCAACTGTGGGTTCATCTAAAAATAATACCCTCGGGTTATTGATCACGCCTATCGCCAGGTTAACCCTTCGTTTCATTCCTCCCGAAAATTTTTGTACCTGTTTATGCTGCACTTCCGAGAGATCCAGCACTTCCATTAATTCTGCGATTCTCTTTTTTATAACAGATGACCGTAAACCACTCCATGCACCAAAAAATTCAAGATTTTGAACAGGGCTTAGTTCCTGATAAAATGAAAAATCTTGCGGAACAAAACCAAAAAGATTATTCACTGCTTTTTTATGATGGGCGATTTCATTACCCAGTAACTTTATACTGCCTTGTGTGTCAGAAAGTAGTCCCGTCATGCAATGCATCAGGGTCGTTTTACCGGCACCGTTAGGGCCAAATAATCCAAATCTTGCGCCTTCGGGAATTTCAAGGTGAAGATTAGTGAAACAATTTTTCGGTTGGCCGGCATAAGCAAATCCAAGCTTGCTGATGCTGATGGCTGCATTAACCATTGTGCCAATTAATTTTAGATAACGCTTTAAATGCCGCTTTTTCCAGTTCAGCAATTTCAAGCAGGTAATTACCCATCGTGTCAAAATCCTGCTGGCTGCCCAGTCGGCCTTTGTAAATACCGGCTGCCTGCACCGCTGCGGTACGCCATAGATCGCCGGATTTTGTAAACGAAGTTGATATTTTCAATAACTCATCTTGCGGTAAAAATGAAAAGGCTTCCTGCAAAAAGGCGGCATAAATATACCTGAATCCTCCTCCTCCTGTTCCGATCTCTTCCTGCATACGTACCAATTGTGCAAGGTATAACCCGGCTTTTTGCGGACCATGTTTGTCTCTCCACTTCTTAATCAGTTTACCTGTATTGGCAATACTTTTTACACCCACTACCGTTCCCGGGATACCAAGCATATGAAATACATTTCGCTTTATCCCTTTCTTAATTGCCATAGCAATCTGGGCATCCGTTACAACCTTTCCTTCTTTGGGATAATATATTTGTCCTCGTGGAGCTAAAGCGCCTTTTGCAAACCTTACTCTTTCCAGTTCATAACTGGTAAGAGTAGTGGCAGTTTCCATTATCGGATCGCTGATAAGGTAGTTGTCTCCCTCTTTTCCATATACGATGAGGTTATGGGCGTTAAAATGAAAACGATATTCTTTGGGAAAGTAGGTTAAGTAATAAACTCCTACCTGGCAACCAACAGGTTTTCCAGCTTTTATAAATTCATCCAGTGCTTCGGAAGCTTTTTCTTTTGAACTGAATTTTTTTCTTTCTATCGGTATATCCAACGCATTGCAGGTTCTTTTAAAGATCAATCCCGGCATAGTACGAAAAGCAATGGCGGGGCCATTATTGATCTTAATAAAAGGAAGGTGTACAAAAAACAACCCAGCGCCAATGCCAAAAGCAAGCGGTTCCGTAATTTTATTTACACCATTGAAATTTAATAGATTGGTGGTAACACCGTTCTCACAATGTGCAGCCTGCTTATGTTCAAAATTAATCTTCATGCACATTCATATTAATAAGGTCCTGCACGTTTACATTAAATGCATCGGCATACCGCTGTAATTTACTATTTGATAATTTATTAAATACCGAAGGCTTAATATGCCTTTTGATCTGCCATTTCCAGAAACCTGTATAGGCCGAAACAATCCCGATATCCATGATCCGGCGTTCCATAAAGTATAATATCTGGCTCGCTTCTTTTTTTAATACCTTTTGCCTTGCGGCTGTTACCCGGTCTTCAATATCCTGCCAGGCCACATCAAGGGCGTTAATCTTTACATCCCAGCCCTGGCTAAGTTCCGTAACATATTTTCCATTGCTGTCAGTAGCATAACAAACTTCTTTGGTGATCTTTCCCAGCGAACTAAGGTCTTGTGGCACATCTTCTTTTTTCATAAAATTTTTACATTTGATATTTATGAAGAAAATTATTGAACAACGGAGATAGTCTCCTGGTATAAATACAACTTACTTTCCTGTAATTGATATCAAACGTTTATCTGATCGAAAGGTTTATCAACACACGGTAAGCATCGCATACATGTAAGAAAACCTTGAACTCTCGGGAACAAGTAACAGTATCTTTTGTCCTGCCTTCAGTTTACCGCTATGAAACAATTCATCTACCATCAGGTAAACTGAACTTGCCCCCACATTGCCAACCGTTGGTAAATTGAAAAACCATTTTTCATAAGGTATCCCCATTTCATTAACGATCAACTGGTCAAATATTTTACTTCTGAAAAAATCGCTGGACATATGGGGTAAAAAATAATCTACCGTATTTACATCCAGGTTCTTTTTTACGAAAATCTCTTTTAGTTTTTTCCCCCCCTGCACAATGATGTTCTTACCTAATAATTTTACATCTTGCTTTATGCTTAAAACTGACTTGCTGATAAGTTCTTCCTGGGTAAAATCGAGGTAACTTTTTAATGTACCATCAGCTTGTTTTTCACATCCCATGTACATACAGGCCTCTAACTCGTTGGCATAGGAAATACCTTCTACCCAGTCTACCGAAAGGCTGATGCCTGTTTTATTAGGTGTATTTGAAAGTAAAAAGGCCGAAGCTCCATCAGAAAGCATCCAGCGTAAAAATTCTTTTTCGAAGCCTATGTATGGATCGTCCTTTAATTCACCAAGCTTATGCGCTTCTTCTTCAAATACATTGGCTACCAGCGATGCAGAAAAACGTTCGGACCCTGTAGCAATGGCTTCTGAAACATCTCCCGATTTTATAGCCAGGTAAGCATATTTAAATGCGTGCATACCTGCACAGCAAACACCTGCCGGCGAAACAACTTCTGCTGCAGCTATTTCCGGTAACCATCCATGCGTCATTACTCCGTGAGAAGGCATCATCTGATCGGGCGATGAAGTACCACAACTTAATAATGGAATATCTTTTAATTTTTCGGGGTTGTCCTTAAATAATTCCCTTACTGCCAATGCCGTCATTTCAGCGTTGGTGTAGGTAGGCTTTCCTTCTTTTGTTAAAGCATAAAACCTTTGCTTAATACCATTGTTTCGTAAAACAATACCTCTCGATTTGGAAGGGTTATTATTGATCATGCCCAGGTATGTTTCCATTTCTTCATTAGAAATTGCTTCCCCGGGTAAAAAAGACGATGTGTTATTAATGTAAACCTTGTTCAACGACATACTGTTATTTAATTATTTCACTCCTGATAAATATTGTTTTCTTGCCTGTATTTTCTTGCCTGAAAATGGTTTGAAAAAGATTGCGTCTACAGTAAGTATAATAGGCGCTGCAACAAACAACGCAATGATAAGATAATACTTGAACAAACTAAGCCAAAAGCCCCTGTTCTTCCTCTTAACAATAATATTTGCCCATATTGAAAAGATGCGGGAAGCTTTTGATTCAATGAACATGAGACTATATTTTACCACGACAGCCTTTTTACTTAACAATGCCGGCTGCAATCCTTCCCAGTTTCCATTATTCAAATGCTGCGAAACGATCGTTCCATATTCTTTTGCACCGGAAATATCTTCATCAGACACGCCGGGCTTCGGAAATATATTCAGAAAACGCCCTTTTTTACCCGTCAGCATCCAGTAAAAAATGGTTACAAAACTAATGAAATTTGCGTGCTTATCCACCAAAGCAATATGACCACTCAATTTTGCTCCTGTACCGGCAAGCATTTTCTTTGATTTCTCAAATGCCGTAATCCACATGTTACGTGCCCCCGTGATCATTACAACCGGTGTATCTTTTAATACAGCCCTTACAGATGGAGTGTTTATAACTGAATTAAATGGTATACTGGGCGAAAGGAACCAGGCCTGGTAGCCAAGAATTACGAGGTCGTATTTATCTTCTTTTAAGGTAAAGGGTACCAGTTGAGTAGGTATAGACAATACACAATCGGGCATTACCTCAAAAAAACTATTGCCTTTCCACGGAAAAGGATAAGCTGTTGCAGTTTGAACAATTACCTTCTCCACCGTAACACCGGGAATGGAAATAGGCAAAGTTAAATTGTCAATAATTTCTCCCAGTTGTCCCGATTGGGAAAAATATATGGCCAATACCTTTTTATTCATTCTGCTGATCTGTTAAAAATTTAGTGCCTGTAATGTATTGGAATGTTTGCGATAATCCATCACTGCCGATTGAACATCGGCAGACAATCCTTTGAATGAGCTTTGAATAAAAGCCGCATCAGTTTTAATTTCGCTTTTGTATTTTAATATTTTGGGGGCATTTTCCTGAATAATAAGCCTTAGAAAACGCCATTCAGCATTTTGATTATCTTTTTTAATTACCGCTTCAAGCTTTTCATGGCCCTCTTTAAAGGTGCTTAACTTTTTTGATGCTCCTTTTACAAGGCTCGCTTTCTTCATCTGCAATGAGCCGGTATAAGCTTCTTTGTTAATACCAGTTGTAGTGGCTATAAGTTTTATCTGGTTATCCACAGCTTCAACACTTCCCTTCTCCATCACCTGGTAAAATGTCGGTTTGTCAAAAGTTTTTTGCTGAGCATGTACATTAACGAATAATGCAGATATAATTAATACTAATAAATAGGTGGCCCTTTTTTTCATTATGATTTCTAATAAATTCAAAGATAAGAAGAATGCTGTTGTTCTTCCCCCATAACAGCTACAGCATAAGCAAATGCAGTGCAGGCTTTTAAACTTTGGTAGTTTAAGATTGTTAAATAATGCCAGGCAAAGCTTAAGGTGAGTTTGAAAGTTGTGATAAAAACTTTTTTCTTCTGTAAATATTTGCTTAATCTTTGTATTTTATGAAGCACATAGATTCTATTATTATTGGTTCGGGAGCCGGCGGGCTATCAGCTGCTTTGTCGCTTGCAAAGGCCGGACAAAAAGTTGTTGTTATTGAACAGCATTATGTTCCCGGTGGCTGGTGCCATAGCTTTTACATGAACGGGCAACGGTTTAGCCCGGGTGTACATTATATTGGCAAAATGGACAAAGGTTCCTCCACCAGTGGTTTATTTGAGGCGCTGGGAATTGCCAATGAGTTGGTTTTTTTTAGAATGAAGCCAACAGCCTACGAACATTGCTGGATTGGCGAAAAAAGATTTCACCTTCCTGCCGGAATAGAAAATTTATATACTTCTCTGGCAGAAAAATTTCCTCACGAAAAGAAGAACCTTAAAAAATACCTTGACCTGGTTAGAAAGGTAAGTGAACAATTATACCTGATACCCTCCATGAGCGGCTTTTGGGACAATATTACGATTCCATTCAGAACAGCGCAGTTGGGCAAATATGGCCTGTTTACACTTAAACGGGTGATAGATTGGCATATTAAAGACCCATTACTTAAACAAGTGTTGAACGTACAGTGCGGCGATCACGGATTACCACCATCACAAGCAGCCTTTCCTGTTCATTGTGTGGCAATGGACCATTATTTTGACGGCGGATTTTACCCAATGGGCGGCGGCGCTGGTATTGTAAAAGCTATGACTACAGCCATAAAAAAACTAGGTGGAGAAATAAGGACTGGTGTAGGTGTACAAAAAATTATACTGGAACAAACAGGCAACAAAAAAAAGGCCGTTGGCGTGCTGCTGGAAAATGGGGAAGAACTAAGAGCAGAAAGGATTGTATCTAACGCAGATCCTTACCAAACATATCATAAAATGATTGGTACCGAAAACCTGAGTAAAAAACTGAATGCAAAGCTGGCAAAAACAAAATATTCTGTAACCTCGCTGATGCTTTTTGTAACTGTTGACATGGACGTTAGAAAAGCGGGGATGGATTCCGGAAATATCTGGATGATGAGGGATAAAAGCCTGGATGAGCTTTTTAAAGAAATGTCGGGTATCGATATTATTACTGAAGACGAATTTCCTGCTGTTTTCATCAGCTGCAGCAGCATAAAAGACCCGGCAAGTTTCAACGGACGCTACCATAATATTGAAGTGGTAACTTATATCAGTTACGATTCTTTCAGCAAGTTTGAAAACGAAGGTACCGTGCGTTCCGTCAAATACCTGCAATACAAAGAAAGGATCGGTGAAAAACTGTTGAATAACCTGGAAAAAGTTTTGCCGGATTTGAGAAAGCATATCGTTCAAATGGATGTATCTACGCCCATCACCAACGAGTTTTACATAAGGGCTACAAAAGGAAATGTATATGGAACAGAAAAAAATATCTGGCAGGTTGGACCATTCACTTACAGCAACAAAGCTGAAATTGAAAACCTTTATTTATGTGGGGCAAGTATCCTGGCGCATGGTGTTGGAGGCGCCATTAATTCCGGTATACAAACAGCGGCAAAGATCCTGAATAAAAAATTAGACGACATGACCAAGGGGCAGGAAGGGCAGGAAGTGCGCATCTATGATGCCGAAGACAACTCACAATGGCCGGAATGGCTCATAAAAAAAATGGAAATGAAAAAGGAAATGTTCAGGGAAATACCTTCTACTTTTATAAATTCTTAATCACCCAATTCACTGAAATATTCTTCAATAAAAAAACAATCCAGCTCTAAAAAAGCTGGATTGTTTTTTTATTCAATTACCTGCTTTTTGTTATGCTTAAAATTTTAACAGCTTTTTTATACTCCTGAATGAGCCCTGCCCAATATCTAACAGGTAGGTTCCGGGAGCGAGTTCGTTTCCAATTACTGTTACTTCATTCGCGTTTACTTTAATTTCTTTCAATAAGCTGCCCTGAATATTATACAGTTTTACCAGTATCTTTTCTCGTGAGGCTGATGATATCATTAACCTGAATTCATTTACCGAAGGATTGGGAAAAACACTTACCGAAAAGGCTGTTTCACTTCCACTGGCGGTAATTTTTAATGAAGGTGGCTCTATCCCTTTTGTTACAAACTCCGGAGCACAAAAAGGAAGTTTTACAATAGATTGACGGGTTACACTTACGCCACAATTGTTTTGTGCGGTTGCGGTAACAAATCCATTTATTGCTGTTGATGGATAAGAAACCAATATACTGGTTGTTCCCTGGCCGCTTATTATTTGAGCACCGGATGTTGTAGGAACCGTCCATTGAACGGAACTGGCATTTGCAGGCATAGTTGCAATGGTGTAACTGTAGATCCGGTTGCTACATGCCTGTTGTTGTATAACATCTATCACACCGGGTGTGGAAGGGTTAAGCCTTGTAACTGCCAATAATCTGGTTGCGCTGGTACCGCAACCATTCGTTGCCGTTACACTGATCGAACCACTGGTAAATCCTGTTGGATAAATAAAAGAAACTGATGTTGTTCCCTGCCCGGTAATGGATATTGAGCCCGGCGGCAAATTCCATGTATACGATGTTGCGTTGGCAACTGTTGCGATAGAATAGGTTGCAGCGATGCCGCCTGGTGCAATATTGGCACATACATTTATAGGTCCGCTGATGAGCCCCGGTGTAGAAGGATTACTTCGGCTGATCAGTAAACTTCTTGCATTGCTGGTTCCACAGTCGTTTACCGCCCTTACGGATATATTGCTGCTCGAAAAGCCTGAGCCGAAAGTAATGAGCACAGTAGTATCATTTTCACCCGGCCCATTAGGATGAGTTATTACTGTAGAGCCGGATTGTGCCGTCCACAAATATGATGTTGCCGCTGTTACTTTAGAAATTGTATAGGTGATACTGTTTGCGGTATTTAATATTTCACATACATTGGTTGCAGATGCTGTAATTGGCTGCGGCGTACCGGGTAATTGAGCAACCAGGTAAAAGATCTTATCAGCGCTGCTTCCACAATCGGATATTGCTTTTACTCTAAAGAGTTTATTGGCACTGGCAGTAAACCCTGCACCGATGGTAATGTTAATACTGTTGGTGCCCTGCCCGGATACAAGGTTTACCGTTGGAGGTACAATCCATTGGTATGATAAGGCAACAGGGTCCTGGTTTACTGAATAAGTAAGCTGCGTAGCTGTTCCTACATATGGACAAACATTTGTGAGGCCATTGATGGTTTCGGGTACTTCCGGAACAGCCAGGTTTTGTGTTAAGCTGATTGCCGCCTGTGAAGTGCATCCCTGTACACTGCTTGCTGTTACTGTGTAGGTGCCCGGTGATGTTATAGTTTTAGAAGCGCCGCTACCCAGGCCGTTGTTCCATGAATAAGTTGCTCCGCCGTTTGCCGTAACACTAACTGCAGCAATGGTACAATTTAATACTGTTGTGCCGGTATTGTTTATGATAGAAGCAACAGGGGATGTCTTCAATGTTAAATTGAGCGTTGCAACTGAATCACAACCTGCAGCATTGGTAAAGATAAGTGAGTACGAACCACTATTATTATAAGATATATTATTCCAAATATAGGGCAGATCATTGGAACAAACTTCCACCGTTGTTGTACTGGAAGTGATGGAGTTTACAGACGTACTCACACTATTACTCTGTGCTGTAGCAGCACTTATACAAGCGGCATTGCTGGTGAGCACACAATTAACAACATCACCATTTATCAATGTAGCATCTGTATAAATATTACTGTTTGTTCCAACATTATTACCATTCTTTTTCCATTGATAAGATGGGGCAATACCTCCATTTAAGGGCGTAGCTGTAAAAATCACAGACGTTCCAGAACATATGGGATCCGGGTGATCGGTAACAATGCTAACAGAAGGAGCTAAAGCCGCATTGATTTGTATATTGGTGCCATTGTTACTGCCATTCACTGATGGCGCACTTGCTACTACCCGTACACGATAGCCAGATCCTCCTGCGGTGCCTGCAGGAATAGTTGCATTGATAGTACCACTTGTTACAGCTGTTACATTGCCAATATTTACAGGAGCAGCAAAGCTTCCACTGGCATTGCTTAATTGTGCGGTAAATATGTTTGCGCCATTATAAGTTCCTACAGCCGTGTAGGACACTGTTACCGGAGTTGCCTGGAAAGAGCAAAAGCTATTATTGTTTACATTGCAACTAATACTGAATGTTGGTACTATATTTACGTAGCTATAAATATTATACCACAGGTTTGGCCCCTGGGGTTGTGGATTCCAGAAAGCAGGTTGTGTTAGGCCGCCAAAAAAAACAACACCTATGCCCCATTTTTTATAGGCAAGAATAACAGTGCCTGCGGGTGCAGGATTATTGCCCGTTAATAAATTGGTTAGGCCACTACCCGTTACTGAAGCATGTGAGAAATAACCACCTGTATATGTAGTAGAAACGGGTGTAAACGGCCCCTGGAATACAGCCTCCGCTGTATTTACTGCGGCAGCCGAACCACAATAGGGTCCGGTGTTATAATTAATTACAGTGCCATTAAAGCCGCAGCTGATATTACCTCCCTCATTAGGTGCAGCATTGATGAACAACCGGCCGCCATTGGCAACCCAGTTTTCTATTAGAGTAATATTTGCCGTTAAAAAATTTTTAAGGGCTGTAGGATTGTTTAATTCACTTCCTTCCAGCATAACAAAACAGTTTGTTGCTGAAAATATAGTGGCCGGGCTGGTTGCATAGTTTACCTGAGACCAGTTTCCGGCACCAAACACTGTATTCATAGCAGTTTGATCCGACAACTGCCCCCAGGGATTGCTGTTTAATACCAGCACTTTCCCACATTGGCCGGCAGCATTAATGGTTAAGGCAAAAAATAATACCGCAATCAGGTAGATAAATTTTTTCATTGTCTGTTATTTTAAAATGAATAGGGATATTACTGTTCATGAAAACAGTAGCGCAGTTTTCAATACAGGTTACAGCAGTTGGTTAAACAGGATTAGAACCGTTTCACAAATCTGAACATCTTTAGAAGAGGAATCAACAGGGTTTTTCCCTTTTTTAAAAAGGGTTTTCGCTATTACTGTTGCTTTTTGAAAAATACCATAATTGTACCACGGGCATTGCATAACCTGGGTACAAATAAAAGGGGTGTTTTATTTTTTTATAGCCATAAAACCGGGGAGGTGAGGCCGGGAAATGATTTGAAATCATTAACGGCACAAAAATTAATAATTATTTCTTAAATAAATTAAATCAAGCTTTTACATCTATACAGAATTTCTTCCTGCATTTATAATTCCAAACGAAGCCCGTATAACCATTTTTTCATAATTAAACCGATGGTCTGCCGAAAGTTTACCATCATCCATCTTACGCAATTGCGTAATGGCAAATTGTTGTATGCTTACCAACGGGAGCACAATTCTCTCCCGCATACTGATAGATAATTGATCAACCGGATACTCTTGCATGAGGCTTGTTTTTCCTGATAGCTTCAACACATAGCTTTTAGTTAATTCAAATTCGTTGTGGATCTTATTCCATATTTCTCCAAACTTTTCGTCCTTTGATAAAAATTCAGTGAGTGGAAAATAACATTTCAGCATAGACATTTCACAGTTATCTATAAGCGTTCGGAAAAATAATGAATTTTGATGCAGCGCTTTTAAAGCATCAAACTTTCCTCTTTTTTCCATTTCCTGCAATGCGGTTCCTACACCAAAATAACCGGTAACATTTTGTTTGATCTGGCTCCATGATGCTACAAACGGAATGGCCCGCAGATCGGTTAAATTTAATTTACCAGTGCGGTTACTTGGCCGGCTGCCGATATTTGCTTCGGCATAAAATTTAAGCGGGCTCACTTCAGATAAATAATTAAAAAACTGCGGATGAGTTTTTAATGAACTATAGGAAGTTAAACTGATCTCGGCAAGTTCCTGTATAAGCGTCTCTTCTTCGGGTTGCAGCGTTATGTTTTTATCGGAAAATAATTCGTTGGAAATGCCGGCATGAATAAGTTCTTCCATATTATACTGTGCAGAAGCCACCGTTCCAAAATTCGAACTAACCGTTTGGCCCTGAATGGTAAGCTGAATTTCTTTTTGAGATATATTCTTTCCCATAGAAGCATAAAAACGGTTTGTTTTGCCACCACCTCTTGCAGGTGGACCTCCGCGGCCATCAAAAAATATTACATCTACATTGTATTTTTTTGAAATTGCTGTTAACTCCTCTTTGGCTTTGTAGATACTCCAGTTCCCCATAAGGTAACCTCCGTCTTTTGAACCATCAGAAAAACCAAGCATGATCGTTTGCTGTTTGCTACGTTGAGCAAGATGGCTTTTATAATCTTTGTCTTCATATAGTGTTTTCATTATTCCCGCTGCCTGTTGAAGATCATCAATGGTTTCAAACAACGGAACTATATCAACTGTAAGTGAATCTTTTTTCCAGCCTGCTAAAAGAAAGAGCCCGTACACTTCCATTACATGTAAAGCGCTTTCGCAATGGCTGATGATATACCGGTTGCAACCCGCCTGGCCGTTTTGTTGTTGAATAGTCTTTATTGCCCTGATAGTTTCAATTGTATCTATGGCCATTTCGTCTTCAACTATAACGGCAGAATCTAGTGGTTGAATACTGGCCATCTCCTGCATTTTATCCTGTTCACTTAAAGCCTTGTAGGTTGCCGGAAGTAATTTCTCCAACACAGCCGAATGAACAGAACTGTTTTGCCTGATATCCAATGTGGCAAAGTGCAAACCAAAAACCTGAACTTTATTTATCAGGTTATTAATTAATGGTAAAAACAATCCATCATGTTTCTCGATGATGATCTGCCTTGCCTTGTTTAATGGTTCCATTATCTGTTGCGCATTTAAAACAGTTCTTTCACCCGGAATAAATACATCATTATACAGATCCCTCTCCATTTCTGCCAGTATAGATTCTACACCTTTAAAAGTAAGCCTGCGCCGTAATCTTCTTATTTCCAGGTAATAACATTTTATGACTCCGCTTCTTAAAGCTTCAGCAACTTTTAAAGTAGTGCCTACCTGCACATATGGATTTCCATCCCTATCGCCACCTGGCCAAAAGCCCATCCTAATGATAGGGTTTTTGCTATTTACAGCATCCGGGAATTTATTTTTTATAAATGAAAGTATTTTTCCTGCTGCACTATAAAAAACATTTTCTAGGTACCAGATAAGGCTGGTCGCCTCGTCGAATGGCGTTGGTTTCTGTTTCTTTAAAAAAGCAGTTTTACCGAGTTGCTGTAAGTACATATTTATCTGCCCTGCATTATTTTCTGCCAGCGACCTGGAGAGATCATTAATTATACCCAATACAGAATCGGGGTAAAACTGTGTTGGATGTGCAGTTAAGATAAGTGTTACCGAAAAATCATTTAATTTCTTCTTCAACTCCTCCTCTTTGTTTTCCTCCAATACTTCCAGCTGCAGTTGTTTTAATGTACCAGATCCTGTTGTGTCATGTACTTCAGAAAAAGCTGCATCTTCCAACGCATCAAATAATACAACCTGCCTTTCTATAAATTGTATAAGCCGAAAGAGAAGGTCTAGTTTTTTTTCTTCTTCATTATACTTTACATAATTTGAAAAAAAATTTTCCATGATCGCTGCAGGACTCTGCCTGGTTGCATAGCCTTCTTCACAATTATCTAATAACAGGGAAAGCAGTATGCCAGTCTTTTCAATTTTATGAAAAGGCAACGCAGTGAAAAGGCTGTTATAAAGCTGAAATTTTAATGCAACGAGATTTTTGTATTGCTCTAGATTATTGTTGGATGCCTGGTGGATCATAATAAGATTTGAAAGTTTCTACAAATATTCATCCCTACGAAGTTAATTAATTCGGATGGTGCTTTAAATAGCATCCGGATTTTTAGGGATCCCTGAGCGTATGCATGCGGGCCGGGCCAGGCAAGGGGTATCTTGTTGTGTAAGTCCAGCAAAAAAGGCGGGGGCTAACTGCTTCATTAACTCATAAACCTACCCGGGTTGTTAAAAAATTACAGCAAATAAAAAAGCAACCACCTTGGTTCACATTTTAAACGGCCCGCTAATTTTGACAACCAGGGTTCGATAATCAAAAACTTTTTAAATCTCCGGTACAATGGTCGTTACAAACCAGGTATTTTGAAATATCCCTGTTCCCGGGTTTTTAATATACTAACGCATTAATAATTTCGTTAATCTAAAAATTATAGAAAGGCTTTGTATTTAATTATTTGTAATAAAAAGACTACAGAATTAAAAGCAAAAAATATACAGCCAAAAATTTTATGGCATTGTATCTTGTTAGCGCATCTACATAAGAGCTGCAAAATTTAAAACCTATTTAAAACACAATCTGATACAATGAGAAACCTCTCTACCTTAAAAGGTATGGCAACCTGTTATGCCAGCATCATTCTTATTTTTATTTCAAATTTTTCTTTTGCACAGGCTAATCAATCTGCAGGTAAAATTTTTCAAAAAGTAACCGAACTTGATAAAAAACAAGCTTTTTCAAAAGAGTATCATGTTTTTGAAGCAAGCTCCGGCACTGCAAAAATTGCCTTATCTAAATTGGTAAGCAAATTTACCTTACTGGAAATACCCGGTGCCAACGAAATTGTAAGTTCCAAACCTGATTTCCTGAATTTCACCCTTCCTTCACCGGATGGAAGTACGCCAACAAGGGTGCTGCTCTATAAAGAATCCATTTCTCCCAATGGTTTTACTTTACTTAGCAGTGATGGCAATACGGCTAATGCCGGAAATATAGTTCACTACAAAGGAGCCGTTGAAGGAGCATCTAATTCGGTGGCAGCTTTCAGTTTTTCCAATAATGAGATTGCGGGTTTTGTGAATAGTGGAAAAGGTAATTTTGTTATCGGAAAACTACAGGATAATACCGGGAAACACATAATTTATAACGATAAAGACCTCACCGAACCCAATCTTTTATCCTGTGGCACCAACACGGATATTCCGGTTAGCCCGGGAAATTACTACAGGGCAACAACCAGCACTGCCAGTCTTACTACGAAATGTGTAAACTGGTATTGGGAAACGGATGTTGATATTTTTACTGCAAAAGGTTCTCTTGCTAATGTAAATACTTATATGCAGGGAATCTTTAACCAGGTACAAACCTTATATGCAAATGACGGTATCAGCATTACCCTGAAAACACTTTTTGTGTGGACTACCACTGACCCATACACCGGTACCAGCACCAGTGGTTACCTGGATCAGTTTGGCGCATATAGAACCACTTTTGATGGCGACCTCGCTACGCTCCTTGGGACCAAAGGCGGTGGAGGAATTGCGTGGATCAATGGTTTGTGCAATAACCAATCGAAATATAAAATGTCTTATTGCGGCATTGGAACCAGCTTTGCTACTGTGCCCACTTATTCCTGGACGGTTGAAGTGGTAACACACGAACAGGGCCACCAGCTTGGCTCCCGTCATACCCACGATTGTGTTTGGAATGGTAACAATACCAAGATCGATGGTTGTGGTGACAATGCAGGTTATACTTCCGGAACTTGTACTGTTCCTGCAAATCCTGCAGGCGGTGGTACCATCATGAGCTATTGCCACCTTACCGGGGTGGGTATCAATTTTAATCTTGGATTCGGACCTCAGCCAACAGCACTGATAATAAATAACGTGAACAATGCAGCTTGCTTAACTAATTGTAACAGCGGTTGTACTGTTCCAGATCAACCGGCTGCAATTACCGGTAGTTCAGCGGTTTGTGCAGCTACATCGCAAACATATTCTGTTGCAGCAGTTTCCGGTGCAACCAGTTACACCTGGTCGTTGCCTGCTGGCTTTTCAGGAAGCTCTGTAACTAACTCAATAATTGTAACTACCGGAACAAGCAGTGGCAGCATATCCGTAACAGCAACAAATAGCTGTGGAAACAGCATAGCCAGAACGCTGTCAATAATAACAACAGTGGCTCCGCCTCAGCCAGGTGCTATCATAGGAAACACGGCTGTTTGCCCAGGTACGGCACAAACTTATTCTGTTGCGGCGGTTTCCGGTGCCGGCAGCTATACCTGGACGTTACCTTCCGGTTGGTCAGGAAACTCAACTACCAATTCTATTAACACAACCTCCGGAACAGCCGGTGGAAATATTACAGTAATTGCAAATAATACTTGTGGCAATTCAACAGCCAGGTCGCTGGCAATTAGTATTACAGCTGCTGCCCCGGCACAACCTGGTAATATCAGCGGGCCTTCTATTGTTTGTCCGGGTACAGTTCAAACATTTAGTATTGCAGCAATTGCAGGTGCTGGAAGTTATAACTGGACATTGCCGGCTGGTTGGTCCGGCACTTCTACAAGCAACAGTATTAATGTTACCGCAGGAACGGGAGCTGGAAATATAACCGTGAATGCAGTTAACGGATGTGGAACTGGTGCAGCAAGAAACCTGGCAGTATCGGCCGGTGGAACAGCCCCTGCAACTCCTGCTGTGATCACTATTACAGGTGGCACAGCTGCGGTTTGCACAGGAGATAACAGAACCTACACTGTACCGCAGGTTGCAGCAACAACCTATAATTGGAATGCACCGGCGGGAACAATAATAAACAGCGGACAAGGAACTAACAGCATCAACCTAAGTTTCACTGCCAACTTTACAAGCCCTGGCACTTTATCGGTAACTCCATCCAATAGCTGCGGATCTGGTAGCGCAGCAACACTTACGATAAGTAAAGCCGTTCTTACAAGGCCGGGATCCATAAGTGTGGCAGGTGGTATTGCAAAAGTTTGTAGTGGAGATACAAGATCATACAGTGTTGCTGCGGTGGCAGGTATTACTTATAATTGGGCGGCTCCCGTTGGTGCAAGCATTACAAACGGACAGGGTACAGCAACTATTTCTATCACTTATACAGCAAACTTTATTGCTAACGGAACCTTAAGTGTTACGGCAAACAACTCTTGTGGAAGTAGTACAGCCAGAACCTTAACCATCGCAAGAAACCTTCCTACGGCTCCGGCTTCTATCTCCGGTAACCTTGTACCTTGCGCAGGAACCATTGCATCTTATGCTGTTCCTGTTGTGGCGGGTGCAACTTCTTATGCTTGGACGTTGCCGGCGGGTGCTGTTGCCCAGGGCTCTTCTACAGGCAACTCCATTAGTATTCTTTGGGGATCAAGAGGAGGAACATTAGCCGCCAGAGCAGTAAATAATTGTGGCGCCTCTGGATCAAGATCTGTAAAAATTATTATTTCCTGTTCGGCCAGGCCAGAAGCTTTTGTAAATTCCGTCAATCAAAAACCAGAAGTTTTTCCCAACCCTGCCAGCGATATTGCCAATATCAGGTTTTTTGCTAAAGACAAAGAAGTCTATAATTTATCAGTAACAGACATTACAGGAAGAAAACTGATAACAGAAAGGATGCAATCAATAGCAGGTATAAACCAACACAGTTTTAATATATCCAGGTTATCAAAAGGAACTTATATTATCATAATTGAATCCATCAATAACAGGCAGGTTCTAAAAATGAATGTTCAATAACCAGCTTAGATACACATTAAAAAACCGGTGAATTGTTCACCGGTTTTTTAATGCCTTTTTCAGATGAAAGCCACTTTAAACTTTCCATAATATTTTGCCCTAGCTATCATAAGTTCTGCAGCAATACACTTTAAAATTTTATAATGAAGCAGCCGTATAATTTTATATGTGTTTGTATTTGCAGGTTTAATATCCATAAATGCAAATTTTAGAGGATTTCTTCCAACAGCTTATTTAAATAGTATAACGGAAAAGAATAAACGACTTCTGTCTGTAACTGAATTCGTCAGATAATTATTATAAACTTTAAAATTGAATTGTCAATAAGAGCTCTGCAGGATTATTGCGTTATAATTTATCGTACGTCATCAATAGACTTCTATTACTTTTGTTGAAAACTTTTGTATAAGTTTTATAGGTTTACTTTATTATACTTTTTACCTTTCTATTGGTAAATTTTTAGGACTACAATTATTTGATCATTCTTATTAATCCTGTTGTATGACGAACACAGTTTTAGATTCCCCGTACAGCCGGGTTATTAGCCAACATTCATTCGCCGAAGTGATTGAGAATTTATTAACAAAACAGCATTCAATTCATTCCCTTAAATCTTTTTCTAAAGATGAGCTGATCTGTACTTTTTCTGCGGGTGGGGTTTTTTCAGAACCTGATTACCGAACTATTCAAATGGATATCAACCGGCATATAACTTTAGTTCCAGGGTTTCTACAGTATTGCAACCATAGCTGCAGTCCAAATATCTTTTTTAATACAACCACAATGGAAGTAACTGCTTTAAAAGATATAAAACCCAATGATGAATTTTGCTTTTTTTACCCATCTACCGAATTTGATATGGCACAGCCTTTTATTTGCTATTGCGGAAGCAGGGGTTGCCTGCAAAATATCAGAGGGGCAAAATATACCGACTACAATGTCCTGGCAAAATACCATCTCACAGATTTTATTAAAGAACAGCTAAAATACCTGTAACAGTTTTACGATGATACTAACCCCATTATTATTTAAACAATCACCTTCAAAGAAAATTAAAGTTTGGGTATTATCGCCCGCTATTGAAAGTAAGGATGATAACATTGACTACTATTACGATTTTACCCAAAGCATTGAAGAATATACCAGGTTGTTTTCTGAATTAAATATTAATTGGCAATGGCAGCCGGTAACCATGCTTAGCTTTAGCCAGGTAATTGATAATATAGAAGCAGAAAAAGAGGGCAATAATATTCCGGTAGTATTAAATCTTTGTGACGGCGATGAGATCAATGGTACACCAGGTGTTTCAGTAGTTAAACTTTTAGAAGAAAAAGATATAATTTTTACTGGCGCAGATGAATTTTTTTATACAATTACTACTTCTAAAATACCAATGAAAACAGCATTTGATACTGCTGCTGTTCCAAATGCTGCCTGGAAATCGATTCTTAATGCCGAAACAGATTGCTCAACTATTTTTAAGGATCTGGGTACACCATTAATTATTAAACCTGCTGTGTCTGGTGGAAGTATGGGTATAGGAGTAAAAAATATAGTTGAGGATGAGGAAAGCCTTTCGGCATTATTAAAACAAATGTTTAAAGGCTATCGTGGATGGAATTTAACTGCTGATGGAATTATTGCTGAAAAGTTTATTTCCGGAAGGGAATTCACAACATTAATAACCGGCTCTTATAATGAGCCGGACAAAGCAGTAATTTATACTCCTGTAGAAAGAGTATTTCATGCTTCGCTTCCTGAAAAAGAAAAATTTCTATCCTTCGACAGGCTTTGGGAAATTTATGAGGAGGAAGATGCCATGCCCCGCGACGAAAACTTTTACGAATACCAGGTTCCTGAAACTGAAGTAATAGATGAAATTAAAAAAATAAGCTGGGACGCTTACTGTGCAACAAAGGGGAAAGGATATACCCGCGTTGACCTTAGAATGGATGCCGTTACCAAAAAAATATATGTATTGGAAGTAAATGCCCAATGTGGTATAAGTGAAGACGAGAATTTTACTTCTATTGGTGCCATCCTTCGTTTTGAAGGAAAAAGTTTTTCGCAATTAGTGATTGAAATATTGAACGATGCCTTTAACAGAGCTTCACAAAAAGAGAAAAGAAAGAAAAAAGAATCTAATAGAAAGATCGCTTAGGTTTACTTGTAACATTATTAAAAACATTTTAACTAGATTTGTTTTGGTCTTTAAAATAATGGCTGATAAGGAGTTTTACTTTTTTATTAAATACAAATCATTTCATAACTTTTTTACATCCTCATGCAACTTATTTTCCTAGCAAATATTTCATGGCGTTTAAAATCCCAAAGGTTAATAAGGAGGAATGGGTTGTTATGAAAATTTGTGTATTACAGCCGGATTATTCTACCAGCAATGTAGATTATAAAAATTATGATCCACCCAGGGACCTGTCAGCGTTGCGACCTAATGATGAGGTTCATCATGTTTTTTTAAATAAGCTTACTACCTACAATCAGTTAAGGGAACTTAGTAAAAAGAACTATGATATTTTTATCAACCTTTGCGAAGGTTACCTGGAATGGGAAGTACCATCCATCGACGTTATCTATTTCCTGGAATTATTGAACCTTCCTTTTACCGGCCCCTCGTCTGTTTTATACGACCCATCAAAAGACCTTATGAAATATGTGGCCTATACACAAGGAGTAGCCACACCTGCTTTTGCCATCATTCATCAACTAGATGAAATTCATGAATCCTGTAAACAACTTACCTACCCGCTTTTTGTAAAACCTGCAAAAGCAGGAGATAGCCTTGGTATAGATGAATTTTCGCTCGTACAAAATGAAGAGGAACTTTATAAGCAAGCCTCTTGCATCATTAACGACTACGGTCCATTATTGATAGAAGAATATATTCAGGGAAGGGAATTTAGTGTTATGCTTGTGTCTGATGCTACCGATGCAAAGAAAGTGCAGGTTTTTAAGCCTGTTGAATATATTTTTCCTGCCGGCAGAAGTTTTAAAACCTATGCGTTAAAAACATCCGAATTACACCCCGAATGCAATGTACCTGTAGATGATAAAACTCTTGAAGCAAAATTAATAACAGCAGCAGAAAGTATTTTTTTGGGATTTAGCGGCCTGGGTTACGGAAGGCTTGATTTTAGAATGAATACAGATGCTGATATTTTTTTTCTGGAAATCAACTTTACCTGCTCTGTATTTTACACAGATGGTTATGAAGGTTCTGCCGACTATATTTTAAAAATAGACGGAACAGGCCAGGCTGGTTTTTTAGAAAAGATAATCAACGAAGGCATTGGCAGGCATCGTAGGAAGCAGAAAAAATATACAATGAAAGGGAATGCAATTGCTGGTTTTGGAATTTATGCTTTAACTAACATTAATAAAGATGAAATAATCTTTAAAGGAGAAGAAAAAGCACAACGGATCGTAACCAAATCATACATTACAAATAACTGGAATGATAAAGAATTAGAGAACTTTAGAAAATATGCTTATCCCATCAGTGAAGAAGTCTTTATTTTATGGGATGATAATCCAGCGGAATGGGCCCCTCAAAACCATAGTTGTAATGCTAATACAGCTTATCAGGGTTTAAACGTATATGCGGTTAGAGATATACAAAAGGGAGAGGAATTAACCCTTGATTACGCTCTTTTTTTAGATGAACATATGCAGGCTTTTAATTGCAAATGCGGTGCTAAGAATTGCAAAGGCACGATCTCCGGTATTACCGGAAATTCAATTGACAGCAGGGCAATTAAGTTCTAAAGCTAACCAGGAAAGGCATTCTATATAAGAATTTTAATCGCCTTTTTTTACAATTAAATACCAGTCATTCTCCAATAGCAGGTATGCGTAATCGTAACAGCATAAATATTGTGTACCTTTTTTATTGATATAGATGTGTGTATAGTATTTAAACTGAAAACCACATTGCAACATAGCTTCTTTAGAGGCCTTTCCCATTTCTTCTGTTGGCGGAATAAAACTTTCTAATATTCGCCTGTTTTTTCCTAATGCGTGATTTACGTTTCTTACAAGATTATTTGCTTCTGCATTTAAAAGATTGTTGTAGTTATTTCTACAATGATCGTTACAAAACTTCTTGTCTGCTCTCCCCTTTATTTGCTTGGCGCAAGAGACACATATTTTATCTGGTACCAACATTTCCATAATATTTTATTGAAATACACTGCAATGATAACAATGAATACAACCGTTTACAAGTGCTTTTATACAACTATAAATGATTAAAAAACGATTGTTTTGTGTGGTTGCGCACATCTTTGTTCAGTAAAACGGTACCGGTAATTAAAGAAACACTATTCTTAAAAAGTAAAAAGTAAAACAATGAATGCATTAAGAAACAAAGTTCAGCTGATAGGCAACCTTGGCAATGCCCCGGAAGTACGCAATACAGAATCCGGTAAAAAACTGGTGAAATTTTCTGTAGCTACAAATGAAGTGTACAATAATAACAAAGGAGAGAAGGTAAAAGAAACACAATGGCACAATGTAATTGCCTGGGGCAAGGTTGCAGAGATTGCCGAAAAATACTTACATAAAGGATCTGAAGTAGCCGTGGAGGGAAAACTTATTACAAGAAACTATAATGACAAAGAGGGTAATAAGAAGTATGTAACAGAAGTACAATTGAATGAATTGCTTTTGTTGGGTGGTAAACAACCGGATTAACACCGGGTATTTTTGTGTGTTGTAATTATTTATTGCAGGAGATGGCGTTTGATTTTGAAGGGATAGTATAGGTGCGTTTCATAAGTAGTTTTGTGGATCAGATCAAATTGTCATCTCTGCAATAATAATTGGTTACAAAGTAAATACGAATTCTAATAAACATGCATGTTCATTAGAAAGAATTTAACAGCAATTTGTAAAAGTTAGCAGTTTATATCACCAACAACATAATTTTTTATACATTGCTTTATGCAACAGCCAGATGAGGATAATATAATATTTAAAACAGCGTCGGATTTTATCAATAACAGCAGCTACCCGGTTTTTTTGACCGGAAAAGCCGGAACAGGAAAAACTACCTTTTTAAAATTTATAAAAGAAAATACTAAAAAAAATACTGCTATTGTTGCACCAACCGGTGTTGCCGCAATTAATGCGGGAGGAACTACCATCCACTCCTTTTTCCAGATACCCTTTGGACCGTATCTTCCTGTTAACAATAATCATTTCAGTAACAACAGCACGGCCGACAAAAATAGTTTACTAGGAAATTTACGGCTTACCGCTGAAAGAAGGGAAATAATGGAAATGCTGGAGTTGCTGATCATAGATGAGATAAGTATGGTTAGGTGCGACTTACTGGATGCTATAGACGCAATTTTAAGGCATGTTAGAAGACAATACTTAAAGCCGTTTGGAGGCGTGCAGGTTTTGTACATTGGTGATATGTACCAATTGCCGCCGGTTGTAAAGGACGACGAATGGAGAATGTTGAACACTGTTTATAGTAACCAGTATTTCTTTAGCAGCCTTGTTGTTGCCGAACAGTATCCTGTTTATATCGAATTAAAAAAAGTGTATCGTCAAAATGATGCAGGTTTTATAAATCTGTTGAACCAGGTTCGCAATAATGAAATGGATGAAGAGGGTTATGAATTACTCCATAGCAGGTATCTTCCGGAATTTGAAACAGGTGATGCAGAAAATTTTATTACTTTAACAACGCACAACAATAAAGCAGATGCCATCAATGTTCAGGCACTGTCTAAACTAATAGAAAAAACCCATTCATTTTTTGCAAGTGTTAATGGTTCCTTTAATGAAAATTCTTTTCCTGCCGACGAAGTGCTGCATTTAAAAATAGGTGCGCAGGTTATGTTCCTGAAAAATGACCAGGAAAAAGTGAGGCGCTATTATAACGGAAAGATCGGAGTTGTAAAAAAAATAGAGGAGGATAAGATTTGGGTTGAATGTAACCAGGATAAAATCTACCAGCTTATCGAGGTAAAAAAAGAAACCTGGCGGAATATAAAATATTCACTTAATAATAAAACAAGGCAAATTGATGAAGAAGAACTTGGGTCTTTTATCCAATACCCTTTAAGGCTTGCCTGGGCAATAACGATACATAAAAGCCAGGGATTAACTTTTCAAAATGCTGTTATTGATGCGGGAAGTGCTTTTGCTCCGGGACAGGTATATGTAGCCTTAAGCCGTTGTACATCACTGGAAGGAATAATACTGAAAAGTAAAATTTCATATAACAGCCTTCATAGCGACGAGCGGATTGTTGAGTTCGCCACTAAACAGCAGAACAATAAAATGCAGGAACAACTGTTATTAAATGCTACCAAACAGTATCAACAGGAAATTATTCTGCAATTATTTAATTTTGTACCCCTTGAACTTATGGCAATTGATCTTTCTGATTGGGTAAGAAACAATAACACTTTAAACGATGGCTTACCGGTATGGTTAAACGCATTGAAATCTCAACTGGCTGTTTTTAGTGGGCATGGAAGAAAATTTGAAGATATTCTTTTTAAATATTTTATGCAGGAAGGTTTGCCGGAGAACAATGATTTATTGCAGGAGCGTTTTAAAAAAGCCGCCGAATGGTTTTATTCAGAAGTTGAAAAAACAAAGAAGTTTATATTACAATCTCCTGCTTTAACGGACAACAGGCAATTAGCGGGTGATTACAATATTAAATTACAGAAGATATTTGATACGCTATCTTATCAACAACACCTGTTAAACGAATCCAGGAATGGTTTTTCTCTTTCCGGGTATAAAAAACAAAAGTCTTCTTTTCAAAAAGAGCCATTCACTATAAGTGCCTATTCCGGCAAGTCCTCTTATATATCAAAGGAAATAAAATACCCTGAGCTTTATACAAAACTAAAAGATAAAAGAAACGAAATTGCATCCTCTAAAGATATTGCCGTGTATATGGTTTGCAATACAATCTCAATTGATGAAATGGTTCAATTCCTGCCCGGCTCTTTAGATCAATTGAGCAGGATAACTGGTTTTGGTGCGGTTAAATTAAAACAATATGGCAATGATTTTATAAAGATCATTCAGGAATATTGCGGGTTGAATGATATTGAAACAGGGCAGCAATACCATTATCCTGCAGAAATCAAGGTGAAGAAAATTAAAACACAGAAGGTTAAAAAAATAGATACTAAAAAAGTCAGTTTTGATCTTTTCCGCTCCGGTAAATCTTTAACCGATATAGCAAAGGAAAGAAATCTTAGTGTTAATACTATTGAGGGTCACTTAATTCATTTTATAGAAACCGGTGATATTAACATCGATGAATTGCTGGATAAGAAAAAGCAGAAAGCCATTAGCAAAGTAATGGATATTTCAGAAATTAAAACTCTTACAGCTTTAAAAGATCAGCTGCCCGATATGAGTTATTCCGAGTTAAAATGGATGATTGCTTTCGAAAAAAAATCAGAAAATGAATTAGAGAGGGTTTTGCCTGCCAAAGTCGTCTTGTAATCTCACAATATCATCTTCATCGCTTGGATGGTTGCTATCTGTGTGTACCCATATTTCAGCAACGATACCCCATTCATTCAAGCCTATCAAACGATGGCGTTCGCCTTTTTTTAAAGTGAGGCTATTGCCTTTTACCAGGTTTGCTTTATGGCTTTCAATATCTGTATCACTCGTGGCAACAGCTGCATTGCCCTTGATAAGTTTCCATACTTCTGAACGCCTGTGATGATATTGCCAGCTTAATTTTTTATTTGGTGCCACCATCAATATTTTAGGGCTTAATTTTCCCTGCATCAATATTTCTTTATCAAGCTCGGAAAAAAACAATTCAATAAATTTTTCTGAATCTTTTTCATCAATTACAAAAAAGCCGCCCCATGGCCTTTCCTTATCAATTTTGCTTATAGCAAGTTGATTATCGTTTAGCATTAATTCAATCTCAGAAAATATTGTTTCCTTATCCATCATACAAATTTGTTATTCTTTTATTATTACCTGCCCATGTAAACCATGAGTATTTGCACGTCGCTGGGATTAACTCCTGAAATACGCGACGCTTGCCCAAGTGTCCGGGGTTGTATCTTCAGAAATTTTTGCCTTGCTTCGTTGCTCAATGACACTAATTTACTGTAATTGAAATTCTCTGGTATCGAAAGATTTTCAAGCTGGCTCATCTTATCTACCAGTTCTTTTTCTTTTTCAATATACACATCATATTTTATCTGTATTTCTGCCTGTTCTATAACATCCGAGTTAAAATTACTTAATTTTTCTGCTATTGAAGGAATGTGCAAAATCATAGATTTGAGGTCAATTCCGGGCCGCAACAATACCTGCGCTGCTTTTTGCTTTGTTAGTAACGGTGACGAACAAACGCTATTTAAGTAGTCATTGACATCTTTTCCGTCCAGGCTTAATTGTTCAATAAATGCTTTCACCTCATTTACTTTATCCTTTTTGTCCTGCAGCAGATCCATCCTTTCCTGGCTAGCCAATCCAAGCCTGTAACTTATTTCTGTTAAGCGCATATCCGCATTGTCCTGGCGAAGTAAGGTCCTGAATTCGGCCCGGCTGGTAAACATTCGGTATGGTTCATCTGTGCCTTTATTTATCAGGTCATCTATCAACACACCAATGTAGGCTTCCGACCTCTTTAACACCAATGGTTCCTGCCGGATACTTTTTTGATGTGCGTTTATTCCGGCTATTAAACCCTGGCAAGCAGCTTCTTCATATCCCGTAGTTCCATTAATTTGACCAGCAAAGAAAAGGTTACTGATTAATTTAGTTTCAAGGTTGAATTGAAGTTGGGTTGGTGGAAAATAATCATATTCTATCGCATATCCCGGCCTAAACATTTTACATTTCTCAAAGCCTGGCACTAATCTAAGTGCCTGTAACTGAACATCTTCTGATAAGGACGTAGAAAAACCGTTAACATATATCTCTACGGTATTCCATCCTTCAGGCTCTACAAATAACTGATGTCTGTCTCGCTCAGCAAACCTGTTTATTTTATCTTCTATACTTGGACAGTATCTTGGGCCCGTTCCCTGAATCCTTCCCTTAAACATGGGGCTTGATTCAAATCCGGTTTTAAGTATATCATGAACTGCCTGGTTGGTGTAAGTAATCCAGCAACTCCTTTGATCAGCCGCTTTTAGAGATGGCTTAGCTAAATAGCTAAATCCAACCATTTCATCGTCTCCTTTTTGCTCTTCCATCTTAGAATAGTCGAGGCTTCTTCCATCCACCCTGGGAGGGGTTCCTGTTTTTAAACGGCTTGATTCAAATCCAAGGCTCACTAATTGTTCGGTTAACCCGGTTGCCGCCTTTTCTGCAACCCTACCCCCGCCAAAATTCTTCTCACCAATATGAATTACTCCATTTAAAAAGGTGCCATTCGTTAATACCACCGAATTTGAATAAATATGATGGCCTAATCCTGTAACAACACCTTTAACCACTTGTTCTACAACGATTAATTCCATAACAGTGTCCTGATAAAAATCTACATTGGGCGTATTTTCTAGCATTTCCCGCCAGGTAGCAGCAAATAACATCCGATCATTCTGCGCTCTGGGACTCCACATTGCAGGCCCTTTTGATCGATTCAACATCCGGAATTGTATCATGCTCTTATCCGTTACAATACCACTGTATCCTCCCATTGCATCAATTTCCTTAACAATCTGACCTTTTGCAATTCCGCCCATTGCCGGGTTACAGCTCATTTGAGCAATTGTTTGCAAATTCATTGTTATGAGCAACACTTTACTGCCCATATTTGCTGCAGCCGCAGCCGCTTCGCAACCTGCATGGCCAGCGCCAACCACTATTATATCATATGTAGAAAACATGCTGCAAAGGTAATGCACTGCTGCTTATTTTGAAAGGGCCCCCATCACTACTGATTTATCCACTAATTAAGCTTGTATAGTGCCCGCTAAAAAAAGTGGAGTCGGGCATGTTCCACGTGAAACAGGTAAAATTTATGAGATGGAAATATTTGTTCCACGTGGAACAAGGGTAATTATTCTTGCTTCTGAAACTGAGTACTAATTAAAATTTACTGAAACTGTCGATACAATTCAAGATACAAATCTTCCTTACTCCTCATTAGCATAATGTCATTCTTAGTTTTATCCTTGTATCCGCATAAATGTAATACAGCATGAAAAATAACTCTGTGTAACTCATTCGAAAAGGTAGTATCATATGTTGCGGCATTCGATTTAACCATATCAACACTAATATAAATTTCACCACTGATCCTATTGCTACTACCGTCATTAGCGCCAAATGTGATAACGTCCGTAAAATAGTCGTGTTGCAAATTGGAACGATTAATATCCAGGAGATACGCATTGTCGCAAAAAATAAAATTCAATTCTTTAACTACCATTTTTTCTTTACTTGCCAATAAGGAAATAAATGATTTTAATCTTGTCCTGTTTAACAGGTATACCCTTTTTTGAAAATTAAAATAAATTGCCATACTGTTAATATTTCTAATCTCGGAACGGATACTAATTATATCACCCTACATTTACGCTCATATTAAGGTAAGAATGACAAAGAAATTATCAGAGATCAAAATTGGGAAAAAAGTTATAATTAAATCATTTGTTGACGATGATATTTATTTAAAACTTATGGAAATGGGATGCGTACCTGGAGAAATAGTTACCGTAAATCAAATTTCACCATTTAAAGATCCAATATCGATCATGGTGGCAGGTTATCAGCTAAGTTTAAGGTTAAATGAAGCGGAAAATATAATAGTAGAGGAAATTATATAGTATATTAGTTTTATATATGAAAATAGGTTTATATTTTGGTTCCTTCAATCCTATACACATCGGGCATCTGATAATTGCAAATCACATTGCCAACAACACAGATGCTCAGGAAGTTTGGTTCATTGTGTCTCCTCAAAATCCATTTAAACCTTCTAATACACTGTTGAACGAAAATCACCGCCTGAACCTGGTAAGAACTGCTATAGATTCTGAAAAGAAATTAAAAGCAAGTAATGTAGAATTTAAATTACCAAAACCCTCCTATACAGTAAATACACTCGCATATTTAGGGGAACAGTATCCAACTCACGATTTTGCTATCATAATGGGAAGCGACAGTTTCCAAAACCTGAACAAATGGAAAAATGCTGAAATTATTATAAAAAATTACAACTTATATCTATATAAAAGGCCAGGATTTGAAATAGAAAATAAACTGAATGCCAGGATAACAGTTGTAGATGCACCGCTTTTGGAAATATCGTCTACCCTTATACGTAAGATGCTCGCTGAAGGAAAATCTATCAGGTATCTTGTAACCGATGAAGTAAAAGATGTAATAGAAGCTAATCATTATTACCAGTCGGCATTAGAAAATCCTTCCAAGAAAAAGACATCCTAAAACAACAACCGGAGCCGGCAATTTCGTATACTTAAGTAAAACAAATGTTGAAATAATAACAAGCAAACTCAGCATACTGTTCCTGTCCACATGATCCAGGTGAATACCATTCAATAGATAAAGTGTAGCTGCCCACATAACTCCAACAACAACAGCATTGATACCTTCAAGTGCCCGGAAAACAATTACATATTTCTTTAAAAATTGCCACACCGGAAAAAAAAATAGTACTAATAAAGCACTGGGTAAAAAAATAGCAATTGAACCGATAATACAACCAATAAATTGCATGCGATGCCCCTGCTTTTCAAGCGCCATGCCACCAGCAAATGAGGCTACAGAAAATACCGGACCAGGAATTGCACGAACCATTCCATACCCGGTTAACAGGTCTGTCTTATTTAAGCGAATTGCATTAGGATTATTTTCTTTGATATTAGGAGAATTAGGCCTGGCAACGTATTGGTCTAACATCATAGGCAACAAAACATCCCCGCCGCCAAACACAAAACTACCAAAACGGTAAAAATTTTCAAACAGATTAAAAGCCTTTCTATTAGGCCAGTCCTGCTTTCTTGCAGTTTCACTAAGCACACCGGCAACAATAAAGATCATCACAAATAACCAGATGTTTGTCCATCGTATTTGTTTAGGTTTAATAGCAACCTGCATGGGTATACGCTTATCACTAAAATTTGTTGCAATACCACCCGCAACAATCAAAAGTGGAAATACCCAGGGCGTCTTAAAAAGAAGATAAGTAACGGCCATTGCTATCAACATGATAACTTGTGTAATAATATTCTTTACCGAAATAGAAAATGCCCTAACAGCGGCAAAAGCTAAAAAACCAATTGCCATGGGTTGAATAAACTTAAAAAGGTTGTCTGTAAGATTCCTGTCAGTAAACTTTGTTAGCAAAAACGAAAGTAGGCCCATTAAGAAACAAGCTGGTAAAATCCATATCAGTAGAGTTATTACTGCCAACATAACACCTCCCCGCTTATAGCCAATCAATGTAATAACCTGTGTACTTGAAGCTCCCGGCAAAAGCTGGCAAAAAGAATTGTATTCAATTAATTCTTCTTCCGTAATATATCGCCTCTTATTAACAAAGGTTTTTAACATCATACCTAAATGGCCTTGCGGGCCGCCAAAAGCGGTGACACTATACATCAATACAGCTTTTAGAAAAGGTATATGTCTCAACAATTTCAAATAGAATAATAATTTTATTTTTTCAAACCAATTTCCCTTAAACGCTCATCCAGGTATTCACCTGCAGAAGTGTCATCATAAGCTTTCGAATGCAATTCGTCAATGCAATTATCCAGGCACTTCAAACTCATTGCCGCTACAGGGTGCAGAAAAAACGGAATAGAAAACCGGCTGGTGTGCCATAAACTCCTGTCTGGATTAACAACCCGGTGCGTTGTACTCTTAAGTTTATTATTGGTGAGCCTTTGCAACATATCTCCAACATTTACAACAATCTGGTCTGGTAATGAAGTAACCGCTACCCATGTACCAGACTTTGATAAAATTTCCAAACCATCTGCAGATGCTCCAACCAACAGCGTAATCAAATTAATATCTTCATGTTGCTCTGCCCGTATCGCACTTTTTGGTTCATGCGTAATCGGCGGATAATGGATGGCCCTTAAAATTGAGTTACCATTGTTAATAAATTCGTCAAAATATGATTCATCCAAACCAAGGTATAAAGCAATAGCCTGCAACAATGCTTTTCCGGAAGTTTCAAAAGCCCTGTACGCTTCTTCAAACGTTTTATTAAATCCTTCTACCTGGTCTACTCTAACATTTGCAGGATAGTTATCAGCAGTAAAACCATCGGATGCAACCTGTCCGTACTGAAAAAACTCCTTTAGATCAGGCGCGTCACTGCCTTTTGCATGTTCAGTACCAAAACTAGTATAACCACGCTGGCCCGCCATTTCAGGAAGTTCATACTTTCTTTTTTGCTCTAATGGCAATGAAAAAAACTGCTGCACATGCTGGTAAAGATCTTTGATCAGCGCATCAGGAATTCCGTGATTCTTAACCGCTACAAACCCAACTTCCTCGTAGGCTTTTCCTAATTGCTGCACAAATTTTTCCTTTTCAGCTTTATCCGCCTGCAAAAATGCAGCAAGGTCTACCGTAGGTATCGACATATTATTTTTCTGTTTTGATGCAACGAATGTAGATTTGATTATGAAAATTTACAAATGTTATTTTTTATTTAAGCGTTGTTGGCAAGTTGTTTTTTTAATAAGCCTTCTATTTAATTTCGTTTCGTGTGCAAATAAAAATTATCCACTACAACCTCAAGAATATAATTTTACTTCCGTTTCTGGTTTACCTGATTATAACAACTTGCAATACTGGGCGTCTCACCCAGGAAAGAAAGATCCATCAGATAGCGTTTCAGCAGCCCTTTCTCCCTCTTACAACCCAGCCATATCGGCAGATGTCTTTTTTATACACCCAACAACACTTACCAGCAAAGAAGATAGTAGCTGGAATGCTGCTATTGACAATGCTGCTATCAACCAAAAAACAGACATGTCCAGTATTCTATACCAGGCAAGCGTATTTAATGAAAGTTGTAGAATATTTGCACCACGATACAGGCAGGCACATTTAAGAGCCTTTTTTACTGATCAAACAACTGCTGCTCCCTATTTTGATATTGCTTATGCAGATATAAAAGCCGCATTTGAGTACTACCTGGTACACGAAAACAACGGAAGGCCTTTTGTTATAGCATCCCATAGCCAGGGAACCTTGCACGCAGCAAGATTATTAAAAGAATTTGTAGATGGAAAAAAATTACAGGCACAACTGGTTTGTGCCTATCTTATTGGATTACCTATTACAGATAATTATTTTTCTGTTTTAAAACCCTGCAATGATTCACTTTCTACAGGCTGCTTTGTTTCGTGGAGAACTTACCTGCATGGATATGAGCCTGTTTTTGTACAGGAAGAAAAATTTAAAGCAATAGTAATTAACCCCTTAACATGGACAAATACCACCGAAAAGATCTCATCAAAAGATAATAACGGAGGTATTTTAAAAAACTTCAATAAAATAGTACCTCATGTTGTAAGCACTCAAATTCATGGTAATATTTTATGGGCAAGCAAGCCTCATATATTTGGAAAATTTCTACTTCGTACTAAAAATTACCATATCGGCGATATCAACCTTTTTTACATGAATATCAGAAATAATGTAAAAACAAGGATCAGTATTTATAAAAAAAATCACAATCCATAGCGGGCGCTGATCTCCAGCATCCGGTCAATTGGCTTTTTTGCAGCTAAACGAAGTGTTTCATCCATTGTGATCTCGGGCAGTTCGTACTTCATACAGAGGTATAATTTTTCAAGACTGTTTAACTTCATGTATGGACAATCGTTACAAGCACAGGCATTATTTGGAGGTGCTGGAATAAATGTTTTTCCGGGATTGGCTTTTTGCATCTGGTGTAGTATTCCGGTCTCTGTTGCCACAATAAATTCTTTGCTGCCAGATGTCTGTGTATATTTCAAAAGTCCCGTAGTGCTCCCTATATAGTCTGCTAAGGCTAATACAGGTTCTTCACACTCGGGGTGTGCTATTACTTTTGCCTGAGGATGCCTGATTTTTAATTTTGTTATTTTTTCCTGGCTAAATATCTCATGCACCATGCAGGCACCATTCCATAATAACATATTTCTGCCGGTTTGTTTGTTTATGTATGCTCCCAGGTTCTTATCGGGTGCAAATATTATCTTTTGTTCCGGAGGCAGGCTCTCTACAATCTTTTGAGCATTAGAGGACGTGCAAATGATATCACTCAACGCTTTCATACCTGCGCTGCAATTGATATAAGTAATTACCAAATGCTCAGGGTGCTTGTCCTTAAAAATTCTAAACAAAGCAGGAGGCGCAGAATCGCTCAATGAACAACCCGCGTTAAGGTCTGGCAATAGAACTTTTTTTGAAGGATTGAGAATCTTCGCAGTTTCTGCCATAAAATGTACACCGGCAAAAACAATGATGTCGGCATCAGTACTTTCCGCTTTCTGAGATAAACCCAGGCTGTCTCCAATATAATCAGCAACATCCTGTATATCTGGTTCCTGGTAGTAATGGGCCAGGATAATAGCATTTTTTTCTTTCTTCAATTTTTCGATCTCCGAAAACAAGTCTAATCTAACATCGATCTCCACATCTAAAAATCCCTTTTCTGCAACAAGCAAATTTCTGATTGTTTCATTGTTAATATCTACCATAATATGTATTAATACTATTTATTTATATAATCACTTATTACTACTAGGGCTGTTAATAAGTGGAAATATTTATTTCGTTAACTGATGTAAAATTAAAAAGTTTAGTTTATCCACGTTCATCAACAATTAATTAACATTAATAAAATTTTCAAAAATCAGCTTTATAATATTACTCACCTTGATTATTTGTTACCAGCGCAATAATTAAACTAACAGCTGTTAATAAAATTACCGGAGGATAATATTTTAATGTTTTTTACAAAAAGGCATGTTAATACAGCCTTGATAATACAAAGGATACACACATAAAAATTTTCAGGTAAAATAACTTGTTTACTTATCCCCTATCTTATCCTTCTTCTAAATTGAGAAAAGCACGGATATTCACCTAAAACCATGTTTATACACATTTTTTGTGTTAATAGCGCTGTGGTACTGCTTTTACTCGTTTTTGAAAAAGTTTTAAAAAAGTTTTAAAAACTGATACAATATAACCTGAATTGCAATCCAACAAGGCTTTAAACTATGTTTTTTCTGTATTAATATGCTTTTTTACCCTATTTTTGCCATCCAAAAATCTAACATTTAAGTTATATGCAAATTATTCAAAATATTCGTGATAAAGGTGCAGCAATCGTTATTGTAGTGATAGCCTTGAGTTTAATCGGCTTTATTTTAATGGATGCCCAACAAGGTAGCAGCAAGCTGTTTAGTTCTTTATCATCCAATGTGGGTAAAGTAAACGGGGAAGAGATTGAATTAGGTGAGTTTAATAAAAGGGTGAAAGAGGCAGAAGATATGCAGGCACAACGCAGTGGCCAAAGGCCAAGTGGTACACAAGCTTACCAGGTTAAAGAACAAACCTGGAACCAGATAATTGCAGAAAGAATATTTTTTGGTGAGACTGAAAAGCTAGGAATAGAATTTACGTCTAAAGAATTGTCATCTATATTATTAAGTAATGATCCATCTAACCCACTATTAAAAGAACAAGGTATGTTGGACTCTGCTACAGGAAAACTGGATATATCCAAGGCTCAGGCAGCAGTTACAAACATCAAAAAATTTAAAGGTGAACAAAGAGATGCAGTTGATGCACAAATTATTGAACCATTAAAAATATCAACAGCTGTAGCAAAATATACCGGACTTTTAAATGCCAGCGCTTATTATCCAACATGGATGAAAGAGAAAGATGCAACCGAAGCTAAAAACTTTGCGGTTATTTCTTATGTTAGCCTTCCTTATTCAGATATTTCTGATAGCACCATAAAAGTAACGGATGCCGAGGTGAACGACTATGTGCAAAAACACAAAGACATGTTTAAGCAGGAAGAAGGGCGTAATATTTCTTATGTATCTTTTAGCCAGTTACCGGGCCGGGATGATAGCGCAAAAATCAATACATATATTACCGAGTTAAAAAATCAATTTGCTACAGACACAAACTCAATTGCTTTTGTTGCAAGAAATACATCTTCTATAGAATTCAAAGATGAATATATACCGAAAACAAAAATTACATCTCCGGCGGCAGATACCATAACAAAACTTTCGATAGGTGAAGTATATGGTCCTTACCTTGATAATGGAAGTTATGTTTTAGCAAAGATGGTAGGTATCAAGCAACTGCCAGACAGTGTAAGAGCCAGACATATACTTATTCCAACGGTAGATCCACAAACAGGTCAGCAAGTACAGGCAGATTCTACAGCGAAAAAACTGGCAGATAGTCTTTTTGCAGCAATCAACGCCGGATCGGATTTTGCAACACTTGCTTTACAATTTTCATCAGACGGAAGCAAAACCTCTGGTGGCGACCTTGGAACATTTGAATTTGGAAAGATGGTTCCGGAGTTCAATGAATTTAGTTTTAGCAAACCGGTAGGTTCAAAAGCTGTGGTACAAACACAATTTGGTTACCATATCATTGAAGTAATGAACCAAAAAGATTTTAAGCCAGCTTATAAGATCGCTTATATGGGCAAGGAAATTACAGCCAGCGATGTTACAATAAACAATGCGAGCCTTGAAGCAACAAAAGCATCCAATGAAAAAAATGCAGCCAACCTTGCTAAATATGTTTCAAAGAACGGGTTGAAATTAACCACAGTACCAACGCTGGTTAAAGAAAATGATTTTAGCGTAGGTGCACTTCAGGATGCACGTTCCCTGGTACAGTGGGTTTTTAATGCAAAGAAAGGAGATGTGAGTGAGCCGTTTCCTATAGGGGAAGAATTTGTAGTTGCAACGGTAGATAAGATAAATGATAAAGGTGTTCAGGATGCAGCCACTGCCAGGTCGGGTTGTGAAGCAATCATCAGGAACAGGAAGAAGGCAGAAATACTGATCAAAAAAATTGGTACTAATGCAACGCTTGAATCAGTTGCTACAGCTAATAACAAACAGGTACAACAAGTTGGTGCAGATTCGAGCATTACTTTTTCGTCGCAGATCATTAACGGATTAGGTGTAGAACCAAAAGTAATTGGAGCGGCATTTAACAAAGAGTACCAGACAAAAGTTTCACCAGCTATCGTTGGAGCAAGTGCTGTTTATTTAGTTAAAGTAAACAGTATACAGGCAAAAACGGCAGATTCGCCAGACATGATCGCTAACCAGGTAAACAGCAGAAAAGCAACTATGCGCAGCCAGCTTAATAATTGGTTTGAAGGATTAAGAAAACCAGCAGATATTAAAGACAACCGAAGTAAATTTTATTGATTTATAATAAGATAATTTAAATAATGAACCGGCTTCTTTAGAAGCCGGTTTTTTTGTTAACAGAATATATCCGATTTCGAAATAGCGGTTACAGGAGCCTGTATCAAAATGAATTAATTTTGCAAGATGAATGAAGGTTTTAAAAATAAAGTGGCGGAAAGCGGAATCATCACGATAGACCTGGGAGATTATTATCCGAAGGAAGAGGTAAGGCTGTTTGATATGAAGGATTACCTTTTTATGGGACTGATATTAAAGGAAAAAGATTTTCGGGAATCCTTAAAGCAAATGGATGTTTCTGTTTACCAGGATAAGATTGCTGCAATAACCTGTTCGGCTGATGCAGTAATACCAATGTGGGCCTATATGCTTGTGGCTACAGTTTTACAACCTGTTGCCAAAGAAATTATTTTTGCAGATGAAGCGGAAGCAAAAAAGAAAATCTTGTTGAAAAATATTGCAGCTATAGCTACCGATCAATTTAAAGATAATCGTGTAGTTATAAAAGGATGTGGTGAACTCCCAATTTCCGAAGAAGCTTATGTGGAGATAACCAAAATATTGCGGCCTGTTGCAAAAAGTATCATGTATGGAGAACCTTGCAGTACTGTTCCGGTATTTAAGAAAGAAAAACCCTTGGTTAATTTATCAGCTGATATAAATAAAAAGGAAGTTTAAAACCAACCCCTTCTTCTGAAAACAATAATCATCCATATTGGTATGAAAAGCATCAGGCCTACCGAAATAAAAAACCCCCATTGATTGTGTAGCAAAGGAATCTTTTCAAAATTCATCCCAAAAATTCCTCCTATAACGGTAGCGGGTGCCAGCAGGCAGGTAACGATCGCCATTACTTTCATAACTTCATTCAATTTCAGGTTTACAGTGTTTAAGTAGAGGTCCTGTAAGTTCATCATCATATCACGGTAGTTTTCAGAAAGATCATTAGCCTGTATTACATGGTCGTACACATCTTTAAAATATTTTTCTGTTTTCTCTTGGATTAAATCGTAATCGCCCCGGAGAATACCATTTACAATTTCCCTTACAGGTGAAATATTTCTTTTAAGAACGATCATCTCTTTTCTAAGGGTATTAATTTTAACCAGGCTTCTCTTGGATGGGTTTCTCATGATGTCTTCCTCCAGCGACTCAACCCGTTCGCCCAATTTTTCCATTACAATAAAAAACTTATCAACGATAAGATCGATAAGGGAATAAAAGAGAAAATCTGTACCATTTTGCCTCACTTTACTCCCACCTAATTTTATTTTATCCCTTAGGCTGTCGAATACATCTCTTTTAGCGTCTTCCTGAAAGCTGATAACGAAATTCTTTCCCAAAATAATACTGATCTGTTCAGCCTCTACCGTTGAATCCTGTTCATTAAAATACAACATGTACAAAAGACAAAATACCAATCCATTGATATCATCCATTTTTGGCCTCTGGCTTATACTTAGTATATCTTCCATGATCAGTTGGTGTATACCAAAATGATTACATACTTTTTCTACATCATCTTTTCTAAGTCCGTCAATATTTATCCATGTGTTGGATGGCGTATCAAGAAACCTGTAACATTCTTCTACATTTTTTAATTCAATACATTTAGTTTCGTTGGTATCAAATTCGTAAACTATTATTCGGATCTCTGCCGGCTCTTCCCTGGTGGGTGCTACGGTAGGGTTTACCTGCAGCACTTTTTTTGTTCGCAATAGATCCAGCGGATTTAAAATATATTCAAGATAATTTTTCTTTGTGTCCATAAATTATTAATAATAATAGAAGCTATAAATATCCCAATACTAAACCAAATAAAAAAACCGCAGGCAAACTGCGGTTATATTTTAAAATGAGGCGCTTTTAGGATAACGTGGAAAAGGAATTACATCCCTGATATTTGTCATACCGGTAACAAACAATACCAACCTTTCAAAACCAAGGCCGAATCCGGCATGAGGGCAGGCACCAAATCTTCTTGTGTCAAGGTACCAGTCTAATTCTTCAGCAGGGATATGCATTTCTTTCATTCGTTGCAATAATTTGTCCATTCGTTCCTCCCTTTGAGATCCTCCAACAATTTCGCCTATTCCTGGTGCAAGAATATCCATTGCTGCTACAGTTTTTCCATCATCATTCTGGCGCATGTAAAAGGCTTTTATGTCTTTCGGATAATTGGTGAGAATCACCGGCTTCTTAAAATGCTTTTCTACAAGGTATCGTTCATGTTCGCTCTGAAGATCTACTCCCCAACCTTCGATTAGATATTGAAATTTCTTTTTCTTATTATGGTTGCTCTCTTTTAAGATCTCTATTGCTTCGGTGTATGTGATTCGCTCAAAGTTATTATTTACAACAAAATCCAGTTTCTCCATCAATCCCATTTCACTGCGTTCCGCTTGCGGTTTCTGTTTTTCTTCTTCATCAAGCCGCTGTGCTAAAAATTCCAGGTCCTCCTTGTTGTTTTCAATGGCATAACGAATGATAAATTTTATGAAATCCTCTGCCAGGTTCATATTATCTTCCAGGTCGGCAAAAGCAACTTCGGGCTCTATCATCCAGAATTCAGCCAGGTGGCGGGTTGTATTACTGTTCTCAGCTCTGAAGGTTGGGCCAAAAGTATAAATTTCACTAAAAGCCATAGCAGCTAATTCTCCCTCAAGTTGCCCGCTTACCGTAAGATTAGTGCTTCTGCCAAAAAAATCTTCCTTAAAATTAATACTACCATCGTCCAGTTTTGGTGCTGTTCCATCCAGCGATAGCGTAGTTACCTTAAACATCTCTCCCGCACCTTCTGCATCGCTGGCTGTAATTATGGGTGTATGCATGTAAACAAATCCACGGTCGTTATAAAATTTATGAACTGCATAAGCAAGCGAATGCCTCACGCGAAAAATTGCGCCAAAAGTATTTGTGCGAAAACGCATATGCGCTATTTCCCTCAAAAATTCCAGGCTGTGTTTTTTGGGTTGTAAAGGAAATTTTTCTGCATCGCTGTCGCCTAAAATTTCAATTGACGTTGCTTTGAGTTCTACTTTTTGACCTTTTCCTAATGAAGGAACTACTTCCCCTACTGCTTTAATACAAGCTCCCGTTGTAATTCTCTTCATAGTGGCATCATCTAAAGTTCCCAATGCTGCTACCACCTGGATATTGTTATTGGTACTTCCATCATTTAAAGCAATGAACTGGTTATTGCGAAAAGTGCGTACCCATCCCATTACAGTAGCCTCATAATTGGCTTTTTCACTCAGCAACAGTTCTTTTATTTTAATTCTCTTATTGAACATATTATCAAAAATTAGGTTGGCAAAGATAGAAATTCATCGGCACAGCAAACGGCTTTCTGCATAAAAGTTCACACAATAAATGTGTGTCCCGTATTTAAACCTAAAATATTTATTTTTTAAACGATCATTGTCCTGAAGGTGAGATTGATCCTTGCAGCTGTTACTTTAGTTGTAGGAGGAAGCCGGTGCAACCAGTTTGTTTGTGTAGCTTCTTTCATAACCAACATACTCCCATGTTCTAAAAAAACAGATACGGTTTCTTTTGATCTTTTATGTTTAAACGAAAATTTTCTTTCAGCTCCAAACGTTAACGAGGCAATGGCCAAATTTTTACCCAATGTTTTTTCATCATCGCTGTGCCAGGCCATTCCTTCGCTTCCATCATGATATAAATTTAACAGGCAGGAGTTATAAGTTGCCCCGGTTTTTTCTTCTACAATGTTTTTTAGTCTCAGCAATGCATCTGTCCATTTACAAGCTTGTTTGGTAATATTGGAATAAGTATAGGCATATTCCTTATCAGCAAACCACGCAACTTTTCTTTTTGTGATGATATGTTTTCCAAACATAACAGCTTCGTCATTCTTCCACTCAATGCCGTTCATTAGCAAATCAAAATATTCGTTTGCCTGCTTCAATGAAAATAGTTTACCAAAGTAATTCACCATGCCGTCTTTTGGAAGCAGGTTAATATTTTCATCAATAGGATCATTAAAAAGCAGCATATAATTTAATTAGTGGGTTATATTTACTCTTAATTTTCTTACAATTAAATGTGCTCAGTAAACGAAGCCTCCTCAAAAATTCCTGAGGCTTCCCAGCCAATCATCGCCTGTTTTCTACTGGTGCCCCACATGTATCCACCCAAAGTGCCGGTAGAGTGTATAACACGATGACAGGGAATTAAAAAAGCAACAGGGTTATCGCCAATAGCGGTACCAACTGCCCGTGATGCCGCGGGGTTTTCAATTTGTTTGGCAATTGTGCCGTAAGTAGATAATTTACCAAAGGGAATTTTTAAAAGTGTTTCCCATACTCGCAATTGAAAATCTGTACCTTTTAAATGCAGTTTAATTTCTTCCGGCTTATTCCAGTTGCGTGAAAAAATATGCATAGCATTTTGTTGAAAACCGTCTGCACGCAAATTTAATGTAGCATTTGGAAATTTATTTTTAAGATCATTGAATGCTATTGATTCATTTTCTGCAAAAATAAGTTGGCATATTCCTTTTGAGGTAGAAGCTGCCATAATTTTTCCAAAAGGACTTTCAGCGTAACTATAGTTTATTTTCAACGAAGCACCTCCATTTTTAAATTCGCCCGGGGTCATTCCTTCTATATTTATGAAGAGGTCGTGCAACCTGCCTGTACCGCTAAGACCTGTTTCTATGGCAGCATCAAATAAGCTAACCTGTTGTTCTTTTAATAAAGATTTTGCGTACCCAACACTGATATACTGTAGAAATTTTTTGGGGCTTGTGCCTGCCCATTCTGTAAAGATCCGTTGAAAATGAAATGGGGAAAGGTGCATTTTTTCGGCAAGCTCTTCAAGGGTGGGCTGCGATTTAAAATGTTGTTGAATATAGGAGATGGCTTCAGCTATTCGGTTATAATTGATATGATCCTGTTCTTTCATTTCCTTTTATTATACTGCAAAAATAAAAATGAAAAATGCTACTACCTACCCGAATCTTGCTAATTAAAAAAAATCCGGCAGATGTAGTTTCATCTGCCGGATAAATTTTAATAACTTTTTGGTCCGCTATGCGAACGGGAGTTTCCAAACCTGCGATTACCACTTTTATTGGCGTCGGGCCTGCGGTTTCCACCCTGGCGTTGATTTCCCTGTTGCGGCTGCCTCATTGGTGGACGGGGAGCATTGGAACCCGAAAGATCAATATGGTAAGGATGATGTATTTCTTTTGGGATTTCTTTACCGATCAGCTTTTGAATGTCTTTCAGGTATGCTATTTCTTCTGCTTCACAAAAGGAAAATGCGATACCACTCAGGCCTGCTCGGCCAGTTCTGCCAATTCGATGAACATAAGTTTCAGGAACGTTGGGTAATTCATAATTGATCACATGGCTTAATTCATCCACATCAATGCCACGGGCTGCAATGTCGGTTGCTACCAATATCCTGGTTTCCCTGTTCTTGAAATTGGTAAGTGCTCTTTGCCTGGCATTTTGAGATTTATTACCGTGTATGGCTTCGGCTTTTATACCGATTCTTACAAGGTCTTTCACCACTTTATCTGCCCCATGTTTGGTACGGGTGAAAACAAGGGCTGTTTCAATAGTGTGATCTTTTAAAATATCAGCCAACAAAGCACGCTTATTGTTCTTATCAACAAAATACAATGATTGTTTTATAGTGTCTGCTGTAGAAGAAACAGGTGTTACTTCCACTTTTTCGGGGTTAGTTAATATGGCGTTGGCCAGTCCCTGTATTTCTTTAGGCATTGTAGCCGAAAAGAAAAGCGTTTGCCTTTTTACCGGAAGTTTAGTGATCACTTTTTTTACATCATGAACAAAACCCATATCAAGCATACGATCTGCTTCATCCAAAACAAAAATTTCAACATCTTTCAAGTTCACGTAACCCTGGCTCATCAGGTCGAGTAAGCGACCTGGTGTAGCAACCAGTATATCCACACCTCTTTGAAGTGCCATCGTTTGAGGCTGTTGGTTTACGCCACCAAAAATTACGAGGTGCTTTAAACGAAGACCGCTGCCATAAGCCTGAAAACTTTCCTGTATTTGTATGGCAAGCTCACGGGTAGGTGTTAGTATTAACGCACGAATTGGCCGCTGACCGGCGTGAGCGGCATGTGGTTTACTCAATAACTGCAACATAGGAATAGCAAAAGCTGCAGTTTTTCCTGTTCCAGTTTGAGCACAACCTAACAGGTCTCTTCCTGCCAGAATAAAAGGAATGGCTCCTTGCTGGATGGGTGTTGGTTTGGTATAACCTTCTTTCAGAACCGCATTTAAAATGGGCTCAATGATCTTTAAATCTGTAAATAACAATGTTTTAAATATTAAAATGAGTGCGGAAATGAAGGATTACACTTCATCATCAGAAACTAGTGTGCTTAAGAAGCAATTTATTGGGAATGGATAATTATCAATAAAAACTGGCTTAAAATGCCGCGGAAATAAATGAACTGGAGCAAATGTACAGTTAAAATTCGGGATTATGGGTATCAATGGCTTTTACAGCTACTTATACAGGGCAAAAAAAATAACTAAGCCTCCCCAGAGATGGTATTAAACCCGGTTAAAAAGTACCCGAATGCTTTAAAAATCATGTGTTCGCACAAAAAATTCTTTTATTATCCAAATTCTGTGTATTATTGCATCGGAATGGGCTGAGAAGATAACCCTTGTCTAATTACTTCAACAATGCAGTCTCTTCCATCAGCATAAATTTTCAACTACAATTTTTACATTCATTTTAGAGCGGAATTTTTGAAAAACGCATTTTCTCATATTTTATGTACGATTTATCTCAACTGAACGAACTACTCGTTCCTGAACTGCTGGATATAGCAGAACAATTAAACATCACCAATTCTAAAAAACTTAATAAGCAGGATTTGGTGAGCAATATCCTATCAAAACAAGCCAGTATGAAAGCAGACAATAAAGGGTCCGAAAGCGAAAAGCCAAAACGCAAAAGGATTTTGAAAACAGATGTTGCTCCGTCAGCGCCTGGTGTAGAGCCAACGCCAGAAAAAGAAGAAGCACCAAAGGTTGAAGCACCCAAAAAAGAGGTTCCGGCACAAAAGGCCAAAAAAGCAGAACCGGAAAAAAAACTACCTCCAAAAAAATATAAACAGGAAGAAGAGGAGGAGGAGGAAGACCTTCAGCCAATTACTGATCAACAAACAACCATTCCGCCTGCTATTGCGCAAATGTTGCAGGAAGAAGATATACAACAGCCGGAGGTTTCTATGGAAGAGCCGGTTACACAAAACAGGGATGGTAGATCCTACCAGCAACAGCAGCGTAGGGAACCGCCAGCTTTTAATATTGAATTTGATGGCGTGGTACTGGGAGAAGGTGTATTGGAAATGATGCCGGATGGATATGGCTTCCTGCGCAGCAGCGATTATAATTATCTTTCTTCACCGGATGATATTTATGTGTCGCCTTCTCAAATAAAATTATTTGGATTAAAAACAGGTGATACTGTTTACGGTTCTGTTCGCCCTCCAAAGGAAGGTGAAAAATATTTTGCATTACTAAAGGTTGAAACCATAAACGGGAAAAGTCCGGAAGAAGTAAGAGACCGTGTGCCCTTCGATTACCTCACACCGTTATTTCCATTTGAAAAATTGAATCTTACTACGAGGTCTGATAATTACAGCACCAGGATCATGGATCTTTTTACACCTATCGGTAAGGGACAGCGTGGATTGATAGTAGCCCAACCGAAAACAGGTAAAACGATGCTACTAAAGGAACTAGCCAATGCGATTGCTGAAAATCATCCGGAATGTTACCTGATGATCGTGCTTGTTGATGAAAGGCCGGAAGAGGTTACCGATATGGAACGTAGTGTTAAAGCAGAAGTGATAGCATCAACTTTTGATGAACCTGCAGAAAAGCACGTAAAAGTGAGCACAATTGCTTTACAGAAAGCTAAACGTTTGGTAGAATGTGGGCATGATGTTGTAATCCTGTTAGATTCTATTACCCGCTTGGCCAGGGCTCATAACACGGTAGCACCTTCATCCGGTAAAGTATTATCCGGTGGTGTAGAAGCAAATGCTATGCAAAAGCCAAAGCAATTTTTTGGTGCCGCCCGTAAAATTGAAAACGGTGGTTCACTTACTATCATTGCAACCGCGCTTGTAGATACAGGAAGTAAAATGGATGAGGTGATTTTTGAAGAGTTTAAAGGCACCGGCAATATGGAATTGCAACTGGAACGTAAATTATCGAACCGCAGGATCTATCCGGCAATTGATATCGTTTCATCTTCCACCCGCCGCGACGATCTGTTACTGGACAAGGATACTTTCCAGCGCATGTGGGTATTACGCAAACATATGGCAGATATGAATCCTGAAGAAGCGTTGAACACTTTGTTGAAGAATATGAAGGGAACAAAAGATAATGCAGAGTTTCTTACATCAATGAATGGATAAATAAATTTAAAAAGCAGTTTTTTTAATGACTGTTAAAAATAAGTTGCAATCAAAACCGCCTTTACCCAGGGCGGTTTTACTTTTGGTATTTTATCATCAAAAACATTAACTTTATTCGCAACCTATTGTGGCAATAAAAAAAATAAGCATATCACAATTTATAGAACAAGCCGGTGAGCAACCGGTAATCGATGTTCGCAGCGATGGTGAATATAAACATGCCCACATACCCGGCGCCTACAGCTTACCGTTATTTAATGATGAGGAAAGAAAAATTGTTGGAACCGCCTATAAACAAAAAGGCAAGCAGCCGGCAATTAAATTAGGGCTCGATTTTTTTGGAGTAAAAATGAAAGGGATGATAGAGGAAGCAGAAAAAATCAACAATAATCATACATCAACCACAACAGCATCAGCTTCACGGAACAATACATTCGTAGTACATTGCTGGCGAGGGGGCATGCGCAGCGCAGGTGTAGCGTGGTTACTCGATCTTTATGGTTTTGATGTTTACACTATCATTGGTGGATATAAAGCTTTTAGAAACTGGGTATTGCAGCAATTTGAAAAGGAATACCAGCTTAATATTTTGGGAGGGTACACAGGTAGTGGAAAAACAGTGGTATTAAATACTTTACAAAAAAATGGTAGTCCGGTGATAAACCTTGAAGGACTTGCCAATCACAGAGGTTCAGCTTTTGGTTCATTAGGCGAACAGCCATCGCAGGAAATGTTCGAAAATTTTTTAGCAACAGAACTCTTCCTTCAACGTAAAAGCGGGCAGCCAATTTGGATAGAAGACGAAAGCCAGCGTATAGGAAAAATAAATATTCCCAACCAGTTTTGGAAACAGATGCGTAGTATGCCCATACAGTTTTTGGATATACCATTTGAAAACAGGCTTGATTACTTGCTTAAGAGTTATGGGCAAATAAACAAGGAAGTTCTGGTTAACTCTATCATCAGGATCCAAAAAAGGCTTGGTCCGCTGGAAACTAAAACTGCTATTGGCTTTCTTGTAGAGGAAAATTATAAAGCCTGCTTCGAAATACTGCTTACCTATTACGACAAGATGTACACAAAAGGTTTGCACAACAGGGCAAACCTGCCGCATCTTCTCAATAAAATTCCCTGTACTTTCGTTGATGCAATTTCAAATACAGAAAAACTGATTTCATGCGCAACTTTAAATGCCTGATATTTTTACTGATTACTATTGCACCTTTTTTTGCAGTGGCGCAAATTTCGGTCAACGATATAGACCTCACAGGTTTATGGAAAGGGACGTTATATAACGACAGCACTCACCAGAATTATGATTACGAAATCGGTATCAGCGAAGAAAAAGGTAAACTAGTTGGTTTTTCACATACCTGGTACAACGACTCTGCAAAATACTTCGTTTTAAAAAAAGTAAAGATTAAAAAAGCTGATGGTAAGATAATTATTGAAGATATTGATATCATTTCATACAACTATCCCGAGTCACCGCCAAAGGGTGTGCGCCGGCTGCATGTATTAAACTTAGAATCAAAAGACAGCCTTCTTGTTTTATCAGGCGTATTTTCAACCAATAGAACAAAACAGTACAGTCCGGCAACGGGAACAGTTCGGTTGCAAAGAAAGAATGATTACATGAATTCTACGCTTGTGCCACTATTAAAAGAAACCGGCAAAGAAGACGAACTTTCATTTGTTGTTAGGGATAAAGAGATTGCCAGTAAAAGTTTAGTAGCAAAAACACAACCCCCTGTTGCTGAAAAAGCGGAAGTTGCCAGGATAGACAATAAAGAAACTGCCCGTTTAGAAAAAGAAAGAAAAGTAGCAGAAGCAAAGGAAGCGAAACAAAATGCGGCCATTAAAAAAATTCAGGAAAAAGAAGAAAAAGAGGCAGCTATTTTAAAAGCCAAGGAACAGGTAGCAGAAGAAAAAGCTAAAGCGGCCGCAGCTAAAAAATTACCTGCACCTGAATTAAAAATTTCCGTTCCTGCGGCAGATGTAGCATCACGGAAAAATATCTTGCAGGAAACGATGTATTTTAAAGCAGATAGCCTGGAACTTTCGTTGTTTGATAACGGAGAAGTAGATGGTGATACGGTTAGTGTTTTAATGAATGGAGTTATCATAATGGCTAAACAGGGCCTTAGTACTAACGCTATCAGGAAAAGTATTAATATTCCGGCTACTGCAGATAGTATTGAACTTATTATGTACGCAGAAAACCTGGGAGACATCGCACCAAATACCGGGTTGCTGGTAGTTAGGGATGGGAAAGATATTTATGAGATCAGATTCAGTGGAGATCTTCAAAAAAACGCAGCAATCATATTAAAAAGGAGAAAAAAATAATGCCGGAAGATAAAGGAAACGACATACAGGAAACAATAAAACTTACGCAATACTCACGCGGAGCAGGATGCGGATGTAAAATAGCTCCGAAATTGCTGGAAGAAATGCTGTATACCGGTATTGTATACCCGCAAAATAAAAACTTACTGGTTGGAAACAGTAGTAATGACGATGCCGCTGTTTATGATATAGGTAATGGCCGTGCAGTAATATCTACAACAGATTTTTTTATGCCTATTGTGGATGATGCGTTCGATTTTGGAAGGATCGCTTCTGCAAATGCAATTAGCGATGTATATGCAATGGGTGGCCAACCTCTAATGGCGGTTGCTATATTGGGTTGGCCAATAGAAAAACTTCCGGCATCATTGGCCCAAAAAGTTTTAGAAGGTGCAAGGGCCATTTGCCTAGAAGCCGGAATTCCACTGGCGGGTGGGCATACCATAGATAGTACAGAGCCAATGTTTGGGCTGGCTGTTACAGGAATTTTGGAAATTGAAAATTTAAAGCAGAATAATACAGCCGGGGAAGGAGACCTGTTATTTCTTACAAAACCGGTTGGCGTAGGCATTTTATCAACCGCCCAAAAGAGGGCTGCAATTAAGGCAGAATATTTGGGTGCTATGATAGAGCAAATGACAGCTTTAAATAAACTTGGAGAAAAACTGGGAAAGATAACAGAAGTTACCTCCATGACTGATGTAACAGGATTTGGATTGTTAGGTCACCTGATCGAGATGGCTGAAGGCGCTGGTCTTTCAGCAGAACTGTACTACTCACAGTTACCAATAGCTGAAGGAGCAAGGGAATACCTTGCCCAGAAGATTGTACCCGATGCAACATTCAGAAACTGGAACAGCTACAGCAGTAAAGTTAGCTTTGAAAAAAATGTGAACGTTATGGAAGCTTTCAGCATTTTACCCGATCCTCAAACTAACGGAGGTTTATTGTTCAGTGTTAAAGCTGGGTATGAAGGAAAAATTAAAGAACTATTAATTGAGAATGGTTTATCAGCCCATATAGAGCCGATAGGAAGATTTGTTTTTAAAAAGGAAAAGGTTATCGAAGTTAAGATAGGCTAAGGTAGCAGGCAACGAAATTTATGAAGCGTCTATGCAATTGATGCATCATACTAAAAGATCAAATGTTGTTTGTTTTTTATTTTCTCATGCGTCATCTCATTTACCAACTGCACAGCAGGTAATAACTTTATGGATTGTTGCAGATTATTCAGTTCCTGCCTGTCAATTTCTTCCCCTTTTATTAGCCACAAAAAATCGAGGTGTTTAAATTCTGGAAGCAGGTATTCGCCATCGTATTGATTATGATATAGGTAATGAACCAGGCAACATCCCGGCACTTCATACTCGTAGATAGAGAAAAAATAATTCCTTTCTTTTTTTCTTAATTGTATCTCAAGCCCGTTGTTGATCCTGAATTTAAATCCCATTCTTTGATTAATGTGCCAGGTGAAAAGGTAGTCTTTCACGGGAGCCACAATACCAAATAAATGAGAAGATTCAAAAAATTCTTCTGCGAGAGTTTCGTTATCTATTTTTAATTTCATTGCCATGCTTTTATAAACTTATTAAAGCATTTAAAATACAATGTCTAATACTAATTCTTCAGTACCACGTTTTAATTTCACTTTTGTAGCATCACCTTTGTTAAATTTATTGAGTGTTTGCATATAGGTTTGTACATCACTAAATGCATGTTCTCCCAACTGAAATACAACATCACCGGTTTTAATCCCAGCTTTTTGTGCCGGTTTATTGTCGCTAACTCCATCCACTCTTACTCCGTTTCCTTCAAAAGTATAATCAGGCATAATACCCATACTTACTTTGAAACTACTTTTTCCCGCGGTAGTTTCCTTTGTTTTTGCAAATACAAGTTTTTCCTGGTTATCGGTTGCCGTAATTATTTTCTTAATAAAATTAATAATAGCAAGTTCACCATTGTAGTTAATTTTATCGGCGTCATCGGTAGGTTTATGGTAATCGCTATGGGCACCTGTAAAGAAGAATAAGACTGGTATATCTTTTCTGTAAAAAGAAGTATGGTCACTGGGACCGCTTCCACTACTATCGAATTTTATCCTAAAACTTGCGTCCTCTTTTTTCAAAAGTGTGCCCCATGTTGGCGATGTTCCGTACCCTCCGATAGTAACACCGTGCGCACTGTCATTTAACCTTCCGATCATATCCATATTTAGCATATAATTTATTGTATTCATTGCTACCGGGCTGTTTTCTGTAAAAAATTTTGAACCGTATAAACCAAGTTCTTCACCTGAAAAAGCAATAAAAACATAATTATATTTTTTCAGTTTAGATTTTTTCAGCCAACGGCTTAACGTTGTAAGTCCTGCTACACCACTGGCATTATCATCGGCACCATTATGCACCATTGGGTCATGGCCAGTATACAATGAATTATGGTCTTCGCCATATCCAAGGTGATCGTAATGAGCTCCCAGTATAATTGTATTTTTAGCGCCATTGTTTATATAACCAACCACGTTGTGACCCTCCCTGGTTTTTGAACCGATAGCAACATTGTAACTTATCTGCTGTTCCTTTTGATTAGAATTAAAATACTTTTTTGTACCGGAGGCAGTTAAGTAAAAAGCGGGAATACTCAGCAAAGGCGTTTTATCTCTCGAATCAAATTTTTCGTTTACAGATGCGGTATCAAAAATAAAAAAAACCGTGGCACCATCTTTTTCTGCATCTTTTATCTTGTTTAATATTCCTTCTTTAATATCAAAATGTGGATTTGTTTTATTTGAATCCATCAAAGCATGAATAAAAAGCACTGCAGGTTTAAAGGTAAGTTTTGATTGATCCAGTATGCCATTTGCGGCGTATGGCATAGGAAAATAATCTTCATTTATTAATAACTGCTGGCTGCCGATAGTTAAATAGTTGTTTCCCTTTAATTCTTTTCCATCATTCACTGCAAATGGTTGAATAAAAGTTCCTTTCTCTCCTAAAGGAACTAAACCATTGCTTTTAAATTCTCCTGAAATATACTCATAAGCCAGCTTCTCACCAGCGCTTCCGGTTCTTCTTCCTTCCAGTTTGTCATCTGCCAGGAAAAGGACCGTCTTTTTTATTTCTGCCAGTGTTTTCCGGTTTTGTTTACTTAATTCCTGGGCGGTTAGGTGCTGAGAGACTATTAGCAACAGTAACAGGATATATTTCATATGTGCGTTATTATATTTGCAAAGTTAACCAACCAGCGATTGTGCAACAATATTTTATGTTCCCGATGCGGCATTCATCTTTCTTTAAATCGTAAACAGTTGAACATCCTTAATGCTATTTTTGCGAAAACTAAAGTGTTAGTATTTTAACAGCCATTGAACAAGAGAATCAATATAGCATTAGTAGGCAATCCCAATAGTGGAAAAAGCTCGCTTTTTAATGTGCTGACCGGACTTAATCAAAAGGTTGGAAATTTTCCGGGAGTTACCGTGGACAAAAAAACAGGCAGCAGCGTAATATCAGAAAATATCACAGCAAATTTTATTGACCTCCCGGGCACCTATAGCTTGTATCCCAAACGAGCCGATGAATGGGTTGCCTATAAAGTATTACTGCAACAGGATGAAACCATTAAGCCTGATATGATTTTGCTTGTGGCCGATGCGAGTAACCTTAAAAGAAACCTGTTGTTTTGTTCACAGATAATAGATTTGAAGATTCCTGTTGTTGTGGCTTTCACCATGATGGATCTTGCCAAGCAAAAAGGAACACAAATAGATATTGCCGGACTTGAAAGGGAGTTAGGTGTTCCAATAGTTGCCATCAACCCGCGTAAGAATAAAGGGGTAAGTGCTTTGAAGAAAGCCCTTGAGGTTTCAATAGATAATATGCAGCAATCTGCTGCACGGGACTTTATTGATATGGAATTATTAGCTCCCGATGCAGTAAAAGCGGTAAAAGATCTGTTCCCGGATATCAGCAGTTATTCGGCTGTTCATTATTTAATAAATCACGAAAACTTTGTTTTGCCTGAAGCCATTCAGCAGAAGGTAGAGCATATTGAACAGCATTACAGCTTTAACCCAACCCGAACCCAGGCAGAAGAGATCATGCAGCGGTATGCCAGGATAAAGCATATTATGCAGCAAACAGTGGTAGAATCCGATCCGTTGCAACAATCACTTTTTACAGAAAAGCTCGATAATCTGTTGTTGCACCGCACCTGGGGTTATGTGATTTTGTTAGGAGTATTATTCATTTTGTTTCAAAGCATTTTTTGGGTTGCTAAATACCCAATGGATTTTATTGAATGGAGTTTTGGTCAGTTGGCTGGATGGTTATCCGGCATTTTACCGGATGGTTTGTTCACAGATCTGCTGGTAAATGGGTTTGTTGCCGGATTAAGCGGGATCATGCTTTTTGTTCCACAGATCATGATACTTTTTGGTTTAATCACTCTGCTGGAAGATACAGGCTATATGGCACGCATTAGTTTTTTAACGGATAAGCTTATGCGAAAAGCCGGCCTTAATGGAAAAAGTGTAATGCCCATGATCAGTGGTTTTGCCTGTGCGGTTCCCGCTATTATGAGTGCCCGCAATATTGAAAATAAAAAGGAACGACTGCTAACCATCATGATCACACCTTTGATGAGTTGCAGCGCACGCCTGCCTGTTTACACTATACTCATTGCCCTGGTAATTCCGTCTAAATTATACCTTGGTTTTTTAAGCCTGCAGGGATTGGTGATGATGTGCCTGTATTTGCTGGGAACTGTAATGGCGTTAATAGTAGCCTGGGTGATGAAGTGGTTTATCAGATCTACAGAACGAAGTTATTTTATTCTGGAATTGCCAGTATACCGCGGACCAAGATGGAAGAATATTGTATTTACCATGATTGAAAAAGCGAAAATATTCGTATTCCAAGCCGGAAAAGTGATTATGGTTATAAGCCTTTTATTATGGGCGCTAAGTACATACGGGCCTTCTGAAAAGATGCATTCTGTTGCTGCTGATTATGATGCTCAGATCAAAGCAGATTCCAACAAAACAGCAGAGCTGATCAAGCAAAAAAAGGCCGCTTTGCTACAAAATTCTTTTGCCGGTATACTCGGAAGGTCTATTGAACCTGTGATAGCGCCACTTGGTTACGATTGGAAGATAGGTATAGCGCTCGTTACTTCTTTTGCTGCCCGCGAAGTGTTTGTTGGTACGATGGCAACTTTGTACAGCGTGGGAGAGGATGCAGACGAAAACAATTCTACATTAAGGGAAAAAATGAATGCTGCCGTAAGAGCTGATGGTACAAAAGTTTACACACTGGCTACAGGTTTATCACTGCTGGTATTTTACGTACTGGCTATGCAATGTATGAGTACGATTGCTGTGGTAAAAAGAGAAACCAAAAGTTGGAAATGGCCTGTTATACAACTCGTGTATATGACGGGATTGGCCTATTTATTAAGTTGGGTGGTTTATATAATTTTCAAATAATATTTTAAGCAATCAACACCGTTTAGGTTGCTATTTACCAATCTACTGAGTAACTGATATTATTCTTTACCTGCGGATATATTTTTCTATATAATTCATTTAAAACTTCTTCTTTTCCTGGTGCTCCAAAATTATTGCCATTTACAAGTTGCCAGTCGCGGGGAGATAACGCCCTGCTATCGCCGGTAAATGTTCCTCTTTCCTGTTCCCAGCGGTAATCATCACGAAAAGAACGGTAGCTGATATTTTTTCCACTAGTCACCTCTTGAATATTCACTTCCATTTCTGCACGGGCAGTAAAACTCATGCGGGTTATATTTAAAGTTGCATAAACAGTTGTATAGATGGCTTTACCGGAACTATCTGTACCAGATTGAACCTGTGAACTGGCATTCCTGGAATAAGTATTTGTTAAGGGAAAAGGGATATCCATATTACGAAGCCGAAGGTCGATCACCCAATCGGGCTGCACGTTATCACGGCGGGCTTCCCATTCGGTAAAAAACCTGGCAGGATAACGGTTGCTGCTATTTTTTAACTCTCTGATAAGTGTTTGTTGAAAATATTCGTTGCTATAATTATAGCCGGTGTTACCCCACCCGCCGTTAAAAAAATAAGAATTGTCTTGTACAGGGTTGATCACAACATTTACGGTAGCATTTTCATAAGCTCTATCCATGGCCGTTTCTGCATCTTTGTAACCAGGAATATATTTATTGGTTTTATTAAAATAGTTATATGCCTTTTTTGCATTATCTCTTCCCGGTTTCTCCAAAAATATATTTGCTGCTACATAATGTTCTTCTGCAGCCGACTGTTTGGTTTCCAGCATCTGAGTGCTATAACTTACGGGATTGGTAAGCTTAAAAGCCGCAGTAGAATTGATGATAATATCGTAGGCGTCTTGTAAATAATCGTATTCGCGAATGATCTTGTCCCATCGGCTCAGTTCCTTTGAATTACTATAAGATTTGATCTTTTCCAGGTGGTTTTCAGTGATACCGCGATAAAGCACCGGAATAGCAAGAGCTGCATCCTCATCAGTTGAATTCTTGTTTATTTTTTTAATGGCATCTTGCAGTGCCTTATCTGCATCCGACCTTTCCAGGTAGTTTTTATTACTGGCACAGGCGCTAAATAAGCTAATGACAATTAGTAATTGTATAATTCCTTTCATGGCTTAAAGTTTAATGATTGTACGACTATAAAATTTGCTGGATGATACAAGCCGTTGGCTTTAAAGGCTATTTATTGCATTATAATTAACATCTGTTCGAGCATATTTTCTAAAAAAGAATAGCCATTTATCTCTCTTTTTTTGCCGTTTAACCCAAAATTAAAAAATATATATATTTTAAAAATTCATTAAAACCAATACTGTACTGGCTTTTACAGAATTATTAGTAAAATATACCACCCACTACTTTAAAATAAATGGTATTATGTGTTGCATAGTACTAAAATTCTTATATCTTTGTGTTATCAAGGTGAAATTTAGCGATTGTTCCGGACAGCCACTAACAAATCCTGATAAAGTAAAGCCATGAATTTTTAAAAAGTATAGCCATGAACATTGACAACACAGCGAGCCAGATGCGCAAGGGAGTTTTAGAGTTTTGCATACTTTCAGTTATTAAACAGGGCGAGGCGTATCCATCAGATATCATAGACAAAATGAAAGCCGCGAACCTGAATATTTTTGAAGGTACACTCTATCCTTTGCTCACCAGGCTTAAGAACGCAGAATTACTTACTTACAGATGGGTGGAAAGTAACAGCGGGCCACCCCGAAAATACTTTTGTCTCACCGAAAAAGGGGCAGAGTTTTACAAGGAACTGGAATCTACCTGGAATGAGCTGGCCAATGCGGTTCAGGCCTTAACAACAAAAGGGGATCAATAAAAAACTTCAACTGTCAATAAGAATAAAGTATAGCCATACTTTTTTTGATTGAATCAACTAGAGAAACAAAATTTAAGGTTGTGTAAAGCGCCAACCGGAACAGAGCACAACAACAATCAATAATTATTTTGTCATGAAACAAGTAATAAATATCAACTTCCAGGGACGTGTAGTACCGATAGAAGTTACTGCTTTTGAAATATTAAAAAGCTACACCGAAAGCCTTAGCCGCTATTTTGCCAACGAAGAAGGCAAAGAAGAGATCATTAATGATATAGAGAGCAGGATCGGTGAGCTTTTTCAGGAGCGCCTTAAGAACGGATCGACCTGCATTACTGACGAAGACGTACAGGCAATCATCCGTAGTATGGGAAGGCCCGAAGATTTTGAAACAGAAGAAACCAATGCCGGTACAACTGAAAAAAATAGCTACCAGGGTAGCGAGGCAAAAGCAGAACCTAACTACACTTATACCAATTCAACAGGTACGCATAAACGCTTATTTAGAGATGAGAACGATAAAGTGATCGGAGGTGTTTGTAGTGGCCTGGCAAATTATTTTGGAATTGACGTGGTAGTAGTTCGTATCATTTTTGTGGTATTGGGTATTTCTTTTGGCTTTGGGCTTATAACTTACCTGGTATTATGGGTGGCATTACCCAGCACAGCTTCTACTGTGATTGGCAGCCTAAAGAAAAAACTTTATCGCGATAGTGATGATAAGATCATTGGAGGTGTTTGTAGTGGTATCGGTAATTATTTTGGCGTAAATGCCTGGATTCCGCGGGTGTTGTTCCTGCTCCCTTTTTTGAGTTTTGTTTCAAGATGGGGAAATTGGGGTGGCGGCGACTTTCCTGATTTTTTAAGAGTGGGTTTTAGTCCGGGCGCATTGATCGTGTACATTATTTTATGGCTTGTTATTCCTGAAGCATTTTCAACTACAGAAAAACTGGAAATGAAAGGAGAAAAGGTAGACATGAATTCCATTAAAAACTCTGTAGTGGAAGAAATGAAGGGTGTGCAACAACGGGCAGACAAATTTACAAAAGAAGCAAAAATATTTGCACAGGAAAAGGGCAAAACCTTTGGCACAGAAGTAGGTTCAGTAGCCAGAAGAGGTGGGCGTTCACTGGGTGATATCATTGTACTTTTGTTTAAAATATTCGCCTATTTTATTCTTGGATGTATTGGATTTGCAATAGTTGTTGGACTATTTGCACTAGGTATTTCCGCGATAGGTTTATTTCCTATGAAGGATTTTGTATTAACAGACGGATGGCAAAATGTTTTTGCCTGGGGTACACTCATCTTCTTTATTGCAGCACCAATAATTGGGATTATCACCTGGATAGTAAGAAAAATCGCCAGGATAAAAAGCAACAGGAAAACTATGCGCCTTTCTTTTACAGCACTCTGGCTCATCGGATTGTTTTGTTTCATCGCACTGATAGTTTCAGTTGGCAGGGATTTCCGCAGCGGCAACACATTAAATGAGCAGGAGATTAGTTTATCTAACCCGGCAGTAAATAAACTGGAGATCACTTCAGTTTCTCCTGATCAGAAATTTTATCGTAACCGCTGGTTTAAGATGGAACCTTTTACAGGCCTTGACGAAGACACTTTGTTGGTTCAAAATGTTTCTATACATATTATCAAATCCTCTTCAGATAGTTTCAGGGTTACGATGTTGAGAATGGCAAATGGGCGAAACAAGCGTTTTGCAGATACACTTGCTTCACTGATCGATTTTAATGCTACCCAAAAAGATTCGTTGCTGGTAATTGACAAAGGTATTCCTGTTACCCGTTCTGATAAGTTTCGCAACCAACGTGTGGTGTTAACAATTTATGTACCTGTGGGGAAACAAGTAAGGATAAATAAAAATATTGGATGGGGCGGAAATATAAGTTTTGGTCCCTGGGATAACAACGACTGGAATATTGATTTTGAAGATGTAGAAGAAGGCTGGGACCGTGACGTGGATTATATTATGAAAGCTGATGGTTTATATGATCTTGAAGGCAGGCCGGCTTCTTACGAAAAGCGCCGCATAATTGAAGAAAGAGAGGAATCACAATCGAACAGACAAGATATTAATGGAGTGGATATGAAGAATGACGTTTACCGGTATGATGAGGTACAAAAAATAAAGGAAGATTCCGCAAAACAAAAAGCGCAAAAAGAGCAGGCGGAACAGATGAAAAAAGATTCTTTGGAAAGAAAAGCAAAGGAAAAATTAAAAGAGCAGGAACAAAAAACAGCTAACAAAGTTGCCAGTGAACAACGCAGGAGTAATATCGCTTACAGCTTGCCGGCCTATAATCCTTTGCTGATAATGAATTAAATGCGTTTCAATAGTTGAGTTGAAGTAAAGTTGAAGCACACAGATCCCGCCAAAAGGCGGGATTCTTTTTTTATCACAATAATTAGCGGATTGTAAATTATATCAAATTATATTTTCTGTAATTTTCTTATGAAAGGTACTTTTCAAAGTCTAATTGATAAAGAAATGAGTAAAAAAAGGAACTGTCGACCCTTTATTTTCAAAGTATTTTTCTGCAGCTATTTTAATTTACATTTGCAACAAAATTTTTAGAAATGAAAAATACTCCTTTTACTGAAAAGCACCAGGCACTTAATGCAAAAATGGCTGAATTTGCAGGTTTTAATATGCCGATATCTTATACGGGCATAAACGATGAACATGCTGCCGTAAGAAATAATGCTGGTGTGTTTGATGTAAGCCACATGGGAGAATTTATGGTAAAAGGTCCTCATGCACTCGACCTTATTCAACGTATTACAAGCAACGATGCCTCAAAATTAACCGCTGGCAAAGCTCAATACAGTTGCCTGCCTAATAATGAAGGAGGTATTGTAGACGACCTGCTGGTTTATTGTATTAAAGAAAAGGAGGTTTACATGCTGGTTGTAAATGCTGGTAATATAGATAAGGATTGGAAATGGATCAGCGACAAGAATGTGAATAATGCCGAAATGGAGGACATTTCTGATAAAACCTGCCTGCTTGCCATACAAGGCCCTAATGCTACAAAAATACTGCAGCAGCTAACGGAAATAGATATACTAAATTTAAAGTATTACACATTTGAGAAAGGAAAATTTGCTGGTGTAGATAATGTATTGATCAGCGCTACAGGTTATACAGGCGCCGGTGGAGTAGAGATTTATTTTGAAGACAAAGATGGTGCCGCCGATAAAATATGGAATGCGATTTTTGCTGCCGGCGCAACACAGGGTATAAAACCTATCGGGCTTGGCGCCAGGGATACACTGCGCCTGGAAATGGGCTATTGCCTTTATGGAAACGACATTGACGACAGCACATCTCCACTTGAAGCAGGATTGGGTTGGATCACCAAATTCAGTAAAGATTTTATTTCGAGGGATATATTTGAAAAACAAAAACTCAACGGACTTAAGCAAAGGCTGGTTGGATTTGAAATGATAGAAAAAGGGATAGCACGCCATGATTATGAAATAAAAGATTTTGATGGCAGCACAATTGGAAGAGTTACTTCTGGTACACAATCTCCAACGTTAGGAAAAGCAATTGGTATGGGTTATGTAGATGCTAAATATGCGCCGATCGACAGCGAGATCTTTATTAAAGTGCGGCAAACCCTGCTAAAAGCAAAAGTGGTTAAAATGCCCTTTGCTTAACTGTGAAATAAAGTAGGCAACCTCCGGAATATTTACATTGAATCATTAAAACAAAATGATTGGATAAAAAGGTTACAACTAATAGAAATGGATAAAAAGAAACCTGAACTATATACCTGCCTTTCTCCGGCTTTGTTACATTTATATGATATCAGCAACAGTATCGTTGTTATCATAGACGTATTAAGGGCAACATCTACCATTACCACGGCTTTAAACAACGGAGCAAAATCGATCATTCCTGTAGATAGCGTTGCCGAATGTATTCGCATCGGGAAACAAATTGCAGCTATTACAGCCGGTGAAAGAGATGGGCAGATAGCCGAAGGCCTGCAGTACGGAAATTCACCATTTGAATATCCCGAATCATTTGTTGCCGGAAAAACATTGGTGTTAACTACCACCAATGGTACAAAATTACTTCATATGGCGCTCGATAAAGGTGCTAAAGAGATCGTGATAGGCTCTTTTAGTAACCTTGATACAGTTTGCAATTACCTCCTGAAAAAGAACAAGCCCGTTTTATTAGCATGCGCAGCCTGGAAGGACCGCGTAAACATCGAAGACACCCTTTTTGCCGGGGCTGTGGTACAAAAAGTAAAAGAGAATTTTAGTATCAATTGCGACGCTTCCCAGTTGGCACAAACCATGTTTGAAGACGCATCCGGCGATCTATACGAATTCATGAAACAAAAGGATGCTTCTCATTACAAACGGCTAACTTCATTTGGGCTGGAAAAGGATATCAGGTATTGCCTCACAACTAATACAGCCGCAGTTTTGCCTGTGTATGCCGATGGCAAACTGGTGAAGAAGACAGGTATCAGTTGAACATAACCGATTTATAAATTCCCATAAACTAAACAGGAACAGCTTTTTTGTAATAACTGCACAAACCTTTTTTCACCTCAGTTATTTTCCTTTACTTTTGCGAATTGCTCTTTTCTGAATTCACATTTTCCTGCAGCAGGGGTTTGATGCAATTAAAGAAAGACATTCATTAAAAAAAGGACCCTAAGTTTGGCATTACCACACATAATAAAGCATATTTATAATAACGGTACCGATGAAGTGATCCGGCGTGGAAAGAAAATTCATTCCATGGGTTTCGTAGAATTGGTGGAACACGATGAATTAATGGGTGGTATTGTGTTCCGTGTAAAAGACGACAGCTACAGTACTTTCTATAAAGTATATATTCAAAAATACGCCGATCCCAAATTAATGTCGCTCCGTTGTGGTTGCCCTTATAACCTGGGCGATATTTGCCGCCACGAAGCAGCTGCTTTGTTCCGGTTACAGGACATGGTGGATAAGAACATGCTTGGAGGCACAAATATCCAGTACAACCAATATCATACAGTTGCTAAAATGAAGCACATCGATCTTAAAACGATCAAAATGCTTTCCTCACCAGCAATTTATGATGAAGCAGAAAACATGCTTAGGTCTGTAAAGGCAACAATACTTAAAGCAGAAGATGAAAGAGTAGAAGCAGAACTGGTTTATAACGGGGACACTTATCCGCTTGTAATTCAGAAAAACGAAGAACGCAATTTCGACACATCCTGCCTTTGCAGCGAATCAATGCACCCGCTCTGCGAACATAAAACATTATTATTTCTTCAATTATTAAATTCTTTCGGTCCCAATTATTTTGACTCTATCCGCAATTGGGATAAAGAAAAGAATAAACTGCTGCAGATCTATGGCTACAGTTTAAAAGATGATATAGACGGAAAATTCGAATTCACTTATAAAGACGGAAAGCCATTTTTAAAATTACTGGATACGAGTATTAAGCGTGTTGCAGCAGGTTCCTCGGCTTCTTCTCAATCATACAGCAGGCCAATATCATACAGCGCAGCACCACCGGCAGAAGAAGTTGTGGCGGAAGAAATTCCAGCATTAAAAAAGTTGGGTATCGTTTTCAATTTTAATGCGAAAACATATCCGGGTTTTACAATTGAAGCTATCCAGGGAGATGCAGATGAGTCCTTAAAGAAATTCATCAATAAAACAGAAGCACTCGATCTGACCAAATTTGTAAATACCGACCTGTATAGTGAAGATGATAAGGCTTTATTTCAACAGGTAAGAAAACTACAGGATTCTGAGATAAATAAATACCTCAACCGTAATTCTCCCTTTAGTGGTATTTGGGAAAATATCATTCATACCGATGGTGAAGACCTGCCCGAAGAAACAAAAGCACTGATAACAGAATACCTGCAGCCTAAGTTGAAGAAACTGTTTGAAGAACAATCTCATAACAATTTTATATTCCATTTGCCGGCTACCAAAGCATTTAAAACGGGCAACCTGGTTGATATTGAGTTAAGCGATCAATTTATAGCTCCCATATTTAAAGTACTGGCCGTTAATGATCATTTTGAAATTGCCTGTACACTAAAATTAAATGGAGAGATAGTTCCGTTCAGTAAAAATGAATGCAATAGCAGCCTGGTGTTTTTGTATGAAAATACATTGTATATCTGGCAAAAAGCTGAGGATGTGTTGCAGGCTGAAAAATTTATTAAGCAGGGTAATATCAAACTGAGTAAGGCCAACTGGGCCGATAAAATGCAGCAGGTGATACTGCCCTTAACCAGGGAATACCAGGTAGAATTTGATAAAAGTCTTATCAGGGAAGTAAAGAGTGGTGTACCCGATGTTAAACTACAGTTACTGGAAAAGGGTGATTACCTCGTGTTTCAACCCATTTTTAGTTACCAGGGTTTTGACGCTAAAACAGCAGATAAGCTAACAATCACCATACCTGATGGAGATAAGATACTGATCATACACCGCAATAAAGAGGCAGAAGAAGCATTCTTTTCAAAGCTGGAAGGCCTTCATTCAATGTTTGTAAAACAAGGTGAAACCAATAGCCTGGTACTTCGGGGTGCTGATGTTTTGCGCAATAACTGGTTCTTCCTTTTTGTAGATGCTATGAAGGAAATGAAAGTACCGGTTTATGGTTTTGAAGCCCTTAAGAATTTCAGGTTTAATACAGCCCGACCTAACACCCATATTCATGTAAGCAGCGGACTGGATTGGTTTGATGCAAAAGTGGAAATTGAATTTGGCGAACAGCGTGTAGGCATTTCCGATATTAAGAAAGCACTTGCCGGAAAACAATCATTTGTTCAGTTGGGAGATGGCACCCTTGGAATTTTGCCAGACGAATGGCTGAAGAGATACGCATTGCTGTTTAAAGTAGGCGACGGTAAAAGTGATAAGTTAAGGTTATCCCGCTACCACATGAGTGTGATAGATGAGCTTTACGAAAACAGGGATGAAACAGAACTTAGTTTTGCACTTGATGAAAAATTTGAGCGGTTAAGGGAATTTAAAAATATACCGGAAATTCCGGCTCCGGAGCTATTACAACCTATTTTACGGCCTTACCAGGTTGCGGGCTACCAGTGGCTCAGTTATTTAAACGATGTGGGCTGGGGCGGTATACTGGCAGATGATATGGGTTTGGGTAAAACCGTTCAGGCGCTTACCATGCTCGATTATTACAGAACTTCTACAGGCAATTTAAAAGCTATTGTTGTTTGTCCAACAACGTTGATATATAACTGGCAAAATGAAGTAAAAAAATTCACCCCGGAACTAACCTACCATATTCATCATGGTAATAACCGTACAAGAGATGCGGTAGAATTACAAAAGCATAATATCATCATTACCACTTACGGCACCTTACGCAGTGATATTCACATGTTGCTGAAAATATTTTTTGATTACGTAGTATTGGATGAAAGCCAGGCCATTAAAAATCCTTCATCAAAAGTTACCAAAGCGGCTTCACTGCTTACGGCTAAAAATCGTTTGTGCATGAGCGGTACACCGCTTCAAAATAATACATTTGATATTTTTGCGCAAATGAATTTCCTGAATCCCGGATTACTGGGTACGATGGAATTTTTTAGAAACGAATTTGCAACGCCAATTGATAAATTTGGTGAGCAGGAGCAAAAAGAACACCTGAGAAAATTACTTTACCCCTTTATACTCAGGCGCACAAAAGAACAGGTAGCCAAAGACCTTCCCGAAAAAACTGAAACGATCCTCTTTTGTGAAATGGAAAAAGAACAAAGGAAGATCTATGATGCTTATCGTAACAGTTATAGAGATAAGATCATGGGAACGATCGATCAACAGGGTATCGATAAATCGCAGCTCACCATCCTACAAGGATTGATGAAGTTGCGCCAGATCTGTGATAGCCCGTATATTTTGAATGAAGAAGAAAAATACCCAAATCATTCCATTAAGCTGGATGAACTTTCAAGAGAAATTGAAGAAAATATCGGTGAGCACAAGGCGCTAATCTTTTCTCAGTTCCTGGGTATGCTGGCATTGATAAAAGCTAAATTAACTGAACAGAACATCAAGTTTGAATATTTCGACGGAAGTACATCACCTGTAGATAGAGAAAAAGCTATTCAGAATTTTCAGAATAATGATGAATGCAGGGTTTTCCTTATTTCATTAAAAGCGGGTGGAGTGGGCTTAAATCTCACTGCAGCAGACTATGTTTATATAGTAGATCCCTGGTGGAACCCTGCGGTAGAACAACAGGCTATAGATCGTACGCATCGAATCGGGCAAACAAAAAACATTTTTGCCTATAGAATGATCTGTATTGATACGATAGAAGATAAGATCCTGCAACTACAGGAAAAGAAAAAGTCGCTGGCCAAAGAACTGATAGCCGACGACAGCAGCTTTGTAAAAGCCCTGAGTAAAGCAGACGTAGAATACCTGTTTAGTTAAACAAAAATTCCCTTACGCCACAGCGAAGGGAATTAAGCAGTTGAGGTAAGCTGCAAATTTAGGATGTTATAAAATTTTTCAAGCGTTGAAATTCTCTGTTATCATTAGAGAAAAACAAGCTACTGAGGGCGGCCGATATGGCTTTTACTACAGATGACATAACAGTTAGGTTTTGTGGTTCATTTCTTTTCATAAAATTTGGATTTAACGGTATTTCAAAAGTACAACCTGTGATATCTCTTATCAAGAGTGCTTTTGCTGAATTAAGGAAATAGTAATTTCCGCACTAAAACTGCTATTTCACCATCGGTGATTTCCAGTTTCTACGGAAACGCTGCCCTTTTTTATAATATTTTATAGGGTAAACGTCTGGATGCTGCCGAAGCTTACTGATAAAATTCTTAACAAGCTGTACAATTGGATGGGTGTGATTTACTTGTGTTTGATGGTTCATATACAGGGTTTTATTGGGATTTAACTTTACGAAAACGCATCATGAGGGACAAATATTGTATATGATGGAAACAGCAGGGTATGATAAATGGTTACTTCAACCTACTTTCAAATTCGTTTTCATGCTTCTAAATCATTCGTACTGCGTAAACATTTCCTTTACAAGTATTTCTGAATTCAATGAATTTAAATATTACAGCCGGAAAAAAGGGATTCATCTCATCAATAGATCTTCAAGTTGCTTTTGCTAACTCACTTGCAGGATAGTTAGGAGAACCAAAAAGCTTTACTTTGGCAGTTACATCAAATTTTCGTTCCTTTAAGAACCATCATCTTCTGCCATAGGCACAGCTGTATAAAGCCGCCAGTAAAAAGCGAAGACGTACTAAAAAAACTTTAAAAATTAACGCTTAACATTATCTTCATTTCATGCTAAAATGCCAATTAATTTTCACCGGTTTATTACTCGTTTTTTTTGCTGCTGCACAGGAAAAACCCATTGCATTTAAAGGAGCGCTCATTTATCCTGTTACTGGCCGGCCAATTCCCAATGGAGTATTAATTGTACAAAATGGAAAAATAAAAACGATAGGAGCTGTAGGAACAACCATCCCAGCCGATGCTGAGATAAGGGATGTAACGGGTAAAGTTATTATGCCCGGGTTGGTAGATACGCATTCGCACCTGGCTGGACCTGATGGTGGCGATGCCTCTTCTCCGCTGAGTCCGGATACGAGAGTGCTAGACGCAGTGAATCCTACGAGCGACGGTTTTAAAAAGGCGCTGGCAGGAGGTATTACCACAATAAACATCATGCCAGGGTCGGGAATGTTGATGAGCGGACAAACGATCTATGTAAAAATGAGAAACGCAAAAAAGATTGAAGACCTGTTGATCACAAATGAAAAGGGTATGTACGGGGGACTTAAAATGGCAAATGGCACTAATCCTATGCGAAACATAGCGGGCTATCCGGCCACGAGGGCGAAAAGTGCAGCACTTGCCAGGGAACTTTTTACCAAGGCGGTGGAGTATAAAAAGAAGATAGATAAAGCAGGAAAAGACAGTGCTAAAATGCCCGAAAGAGACCTACGTATGGAACCTTTAGTAGAAGTTTTGAATGGACAACGCATCGTTCATTTTCACACACATAAGGCTAATGATGTACTAACCGCTATCCGGTTGGCAAAGGAATTTGGCTTTAGAATAGTATTGCATCATGTATCGGAAGGTTGGAAGGTGGCAGGAGAAATAGCCAGCTCGGGCTTTCCCTGTTCCATTATTACGATTGATGCCCCTGGTGGTAAAATGGAGGCCATGAACCTGTCTTTAACTACGGGCGGAGTACTTGAAAAAGCGGGTGTTAAAGTTGGCTTTCACACCGATGATGGCATTACAGATTCCAGGTTGTTCCTAAGATCGGCAGCCTTAATGGTAAGAGAAGGAATGAGCCGCGAAGAAGCCATGAAAGCTGTAACGATCAATGGTGCGCAGATGCTCGATTTGGGAGGCAGGCTGGGATCACTGGAAAAAGGAAAAGATGCAGATCTTATTATTTTATCGGGCGATCCGTTTAGCGTGTACACAAAGCTGGAACAAACCTGGGTAGAAGGAATAAAAATGTATGATATAAGCATTGCAAAAGATAAAGCATTTCTCACCGGTGGATTTGAAGTGTACTCGCCCGACAGATCAGAATATCATTCTCATGGCGACGAAGGTGAATAATACTACTTTCAAAATATAACCAATTACAAAATTAACCAGAACAGCTACGTTTCTTAAATAAGAAAAATGAAAAAAGTAATTTACGTTTTAGCCGCTTTCATTGGAGTGCCGTTTACTTTACAGGCTCAGATTGCAGTAAAAGCAGACATAATTTATACAGTTTCGGGTATGCCTTTACGTAATGGGGTGGTTTTATTAAAAAGCGGGAAGATTGAAAATATAGGGTCGGCAGAAACTATTGCAATTCCGCCAGGTTATAAAGTGTTTGAAGCAAAGGTGGTTACACCAGGTTTGATAGATGCAAGAACTTTGGTTGGTATATCCGGCTCACTTAATATCCCGGTAGACCAGGACCAATTGGAAAAATCGAGCCCCATTCAACCAGACCTCCGTGCTATCGATGCCTACAATCCTGATGAATCCCTGGTGAAATTTGTGAGAGATAATGCTGTTACAACTATTCATACCGGCCATGGTATTGGCGCACTTGTTAGCGGGCAAACCATGATTGCAAAAACAAAACCGGGAACAGTAGAGACGGTAACAATTGTTCCGCTTGCTATGTTGGCGATGACGATAGGCCCATCTGTTTCAGGTAATTTTTCTTCTCCTGGTACAAGGGCCAAGCAAATGGCAATGATTCGTACAGAGTTGATAAAAACACAGGCCTATATAAAAAAGCAACAAGATAAAGACAGCAGTAAACGCCCGGCTGTTGATTTAAAGATGGACATACTGGCAAAATTATTGAAAGGCGAGATAAAAGCATTGATTACAGCAAATAAGAAAGATGATATCATGAATGCTATCAGGCTTCAACAGGAATTTAACCTGAAACTGGTACTGGATGGCGCTGCGGAAGCTTATTTACTGATAAATGAAATTAAAGCTGCAAAAGCCGAAATAATTTTACACCCAACGATGGCTCGCAATAATGCCGATATGTTAAATATGAACAGGGAAAGTGCTGCTATTTTAACTGCGGCCAATATACCGGTTAGTATAGAAAGTGGTTATGAATCTTATGTACCCAAAACCAGGCTGATATTGGCCGAAGCGGCGCAAGCCGTTGCCAATGGGCTATCGTTTGATGAGGCGCTGAAGTGCGTTACTTACAATCCTGCCAGGTTGTTAGGCATTGAAAAACAGGTGGGCACTATTGAAATAGGAAAAGATGCAGACCTGGTTTTATACAATGGTGATCCGTTTGAATACCTTACAAAAGTGTGCATTGTTATTATAGATGGCGAAGTGGTAACTGACTTATGCAGGTAAAAGTTCCACCTTCAGTATAAACTGCCTGTTCAAAAAAACCACCTTGTTTGCGAACCTATCGGCGTATTAATCCCTCGTTCATGAATGTTTAAAGCATTGTAGTGAAACGACCATAGCGTTTCTAAGTGCGTTTGTGTCGCATCCTGAACAACACAACTGCTGAGTAAAATTTTGCACAGGAATAGTTTTTGCAGTTAGTGCACAAACAGATCTCAATATGCGGTTATTTTTTTTCCTGTTATTCCAGGTTTCTTTTTTGGTAAATGCATCCCCATTGCAGGATTCTGCCCTACTTGCTGCCAGCTACCGATATAAAACCAACTTTGCTATCAGGAAATTACTGGTGGGCAATAATTACAGGAAAACATGGGAAACTGCTGTAAAAATGCCGGTATTTGATATCAGTAAGGAAAAGGGCGGCTTCATTATAAAAAAGCTGGGAGGTGGTGCTCAAACCAAAAGCCTCAGGCTGCAGGATAAGGAAGGCATAGAATGGGTATTAAGAACGGTAGATAAGGATGTTAAAAAATTAATGCCTCCTGTGTTAAAAGGATCTGTTATCAATATGATCGTACAGGACCTTATTTCAACTGCCCATCCTTATGCACCATTAGTTGTAGCACCATTGGCTAAAGCACTTGATCTAAATGCCCCCTGGCCCCAGCTTTTTTTTGTTCCCAACGACAGCGCTTTCAAGGAGTTTAGAAATTATTTTGCCAACAGCGTTTGCATGTTGGAAAAATTATCATTAACAGATGATGAAGAAAACGGGGTATCAACAGATACGTTGTTTAAGACATTAGAAGATAATAACAACAACAATATCAGTGATACAACTTTCTTAAAAGCCAGGCTCCTGGATATGTTGATCGCAGATTGGGACCGCCATAAAGGCCAGTTAAAATGGGGCGTAAAAAGAAACGGTGAATCAAATACATATTACCCGGTTGTGCGTGACCGTGACCAGGCTTTTTTTTATTCTGATGGATTGATATTGTTGCAAACGAGGTGGGTGGTATTAAAGAACCTTACCAATTTTATAAAAAGTGACCGCTGGCTTACCCGTTTAAGCAAGAGATCATGGGGAATAGATAAAGCCCTCCTGAATAAACTTGATGAAGATGACTGGCGCCGGGTAATAATGGAATTTCAGCAAAGCCTTAATGACTCAGTGTTGTTAATGGCGGTAAAAAATATGCCGCCGGAAATTTATGAACAGGATGGAACGAGGATCTATGAAATTTTAAAAGCAAGGAGAAATGGTTTATTGAAACATGGAATGAAGTATTATAACTTTATTTCGAAGAAGATGATATTAACCGGCAGCAAACGGGATGAAAAAGTAAACATCAAAAAGGCAGGTCGGCTGGTGGAAGTAACAATGTATGATAAAGTTAGTGGCCGACTTTTGTATAAAAGAAAAATTAATCCCCAAAAAACCCAACAGCTTTCCATTTTGCTGCTCGGTGGAAATGATGAACTGGAAATTGACTATTCAATTGATCACCTGTTTAAAATAATGCTGGATGCAGGCGAGGGAAAAGATGACATTACCATTCCGGCGAAATTTACAATAACCGCCGATAAACAAACCAGGGCAGAAATAAAAGGCCTTTAACCCGTACCAGGAAAATTAGTTTTAAATTATTCTAAAACATCCTTGAAACAATTAAACTAACACATCTTTTTTCAGTTGCCTGTCTAATACAAAAGTGCCAAAAGGTAGTAAGGATGCGATGAAGGCGCCGGCAAACCATGCCATGCTTTTATTTAATATACTGCGGGTTTCCCATGCAAGAATTACAAAAGCAATAAAAAGGAAACCGTGAACATAACCTGTTATTTTTACAGCCATAGGCGAATCAGCAAAATATTTTAGCGGCATAGCAATTCCCAACAATACAAGAAAGGAAATTCCTTCGGCAATCGCGATCCGCCGAAACCAGTGCACAATTTTTTTTGATTTCATCATTTTGGTGATAATTAGATTTAAATGTACTGCATAAAATCTTTTTTAAACAGGAAATAACAAGATCTGCCCTTAATAGGCAATTTAATGGACATTTACATTGATAGATTTGATGCTACAGGAAAGCCGATTGATAATGCTGCTATTGATAAAAACAATTCCTCTAAAAATGACCTTGGATACTCGCTCTCATCTTTTGGTGCTGTAGTAAAAGGTAAATTGCAATTGGTTTTTATGGGTAATTATGCCAGGTACGATAATCCTAAAATTTCTATCAATACACCTACTATACTGGTGTATGCTATTGTAGACTCTTCCACTGGTTCTGTAGTAAAGCCACAGCCGGTTGTATTTCTGTATTTAGATTTTTCCAACAATTAAAAAAATTCAATACATAAAAACCAACCTTAAACGCTTTAAACCTTTAAACCTTCAACGCTCCTCTCCTCTCAATAATCAATCACCTGCTCTTCCATTACCGGTAGATCTCTCCATTCATATTGCTGGTTACGAAGTTGTGGTTCAAAACCTGCCTGTTTAATAGATTCCTGGATAGTGATACTTGTAAAACGGTGTGGCGCACCCGCTGCACTTACTACGTTTTCTTCTATCATAATGCTGCCAAAATCGTTTGCACCTGCATTCAGGCATAGTTGTGCTACTTGTTTTCCCACTGTTAGCCAACTTGCCTGTATATTCTTTACATTAGGCAACATGATGCGGCTAAGAGCAATCATCCTAATATATTCTTCTGGTGTGGTTAAGTTATGAACGCCCCGGATCTTTGCCAGCAAGGTATCCGCATCCTGGAAGGTCCAGGGAATGAAAGCAAGGAAACCCTTCGCTTCTGCCGGTTTACGGCTTTGTACCTCACGGATCTTTACAAGATGCTCAAATCTTTCCTGAAGCGTTTCTACATGCCCAAACATCATCGTGGCCGAAGTTGTGATATTTAATTTATGTGCTTCATGCATAATGTCGAGCCATTCCTTTGCCCCACATTTTCCTTTGCTGATCAATCGCCTCACCCTATCCGTTAGTATCTCGGCTCCTGCTCCGGGTAAGCTATCCATGCCAGCATCCTTTAAAGCCTGCAATACTTCACGGTGCGTACTTTTTTCCAGCTTGGTTATATGTGCAATTTCCGGAGGGCCCAGCGTGTGCAGTTTAATAGAGGGATAAAGTGATTTTAATTCTCTAAAAAGATTCACATAAAAAGACAAACCCAGCTCCGGGTGGTGGCCTCCCTGCAATAGAAGCTGGTCACCGCCAAATTTGATGGTTTCTTCTATCTTTCTTTTGTAAGTGGCAATATCTGTTATGTAAGCCTCGGCATGGCCGGGAATTCTATAAAAGTTACAAAATTTGCAATTGGCTATACATACATTGGTAGTATTCACATTTCGGTCTATCTGCCAGGTAACTTTACCGTGTGGAACCTGCTTTTTCCTCAATTCATCCGCTACAAACATTATTTCTGCCAAAGCAGCATTTTCAAACAAAAACATCCCTTCTTCTACGGTAAGGAATTCAAAGGCAAGAGCTTTTGTATATAGATCGTTTAAATTCATTGGTTGTGCTTTGCTGCTGTGCTGTTATTTTAATATGAAATAACAGTATCAATACAGTAACAAAATTACGGCCATTAGGTTGTATATTGGAAATTGATTGCATGATAATTATAAGACTAGCCATATTGTTTACCTGCATGCCTGTCTTTTTACATGGGCAACAAAAAGCTCAGCAAACGGATGCGGAACTAATCACAAAATTTCCTTTTAAGATGTACAGTGGTGGCGTTATGATAGTACGGGCTACCTATGAAAACCTGAAAGACAGTTTTAATTTTATTTTAGATACCGGTAGCGGAGGTATTTCACTTGATTCTGCTACCTGTTCCGAATACAATATAAACCCTGTTCAAACAGATACCACCATCACCGGTATTGCCGGCACCCAAAAAGTGTCGTTCGCTTTTAATAAAACATTGGCATTGCCAGGACTTACCGTTGAAAAATTAAATTTCCATATTATCGACTATGCTGTTTTAACGAGTGTATACGGAGAAAAGATAGATGGAATAATAGGATATAGCTTTTTTAGCAGGTATATTGTAAAACTTAATTTCGATAGCATGAAGGTGGAGGTTTTTAGCCAGGGAAAGATAAAGTATCCCAAAGGAGGAACTTTATTACATCCTGTTTTTACCTATTTACCGGTTCAATATATGACTGTAAAAGACAGACGAAAAGTTGATTTTAATTTTTATTTCGATACTGGCGCAGGCCTTTGTTTTTTAATGAGCGACGAGTTTGCGAAGGACAGTTCAATTCTGCTTAGTAAACGAAAGCCTGTTGTAACCCAGGCAGAAGGAATGGGAGGAAAACTTCAAATGCGTTTAACAGTGGTGAAAGAAGTAAAACTAGGCCCCTATCGGTTTTATAATGTGCCAACTTATTTATACAAAGATGATTATAAAGTTACCAGCTATCCCTTCACCGGAGGCCTTGTGGGCAATGAGATTCTACGGAGATTTAACATGATCTTTAATTACCAGAAAAGAGAAATACACCTGCTGCCCAATAACCGGTTTAATGAAACGTTTGAATATGGCTATACAGGTTTCAGTATTTATTATGTAAATGGAAAAATATTGGTAGACGAGGTTATCAAAGAATCGCCTTCTTACAAAGCAGGATTTATCAATGGAGATGAAGTGGTAAGTGTGGGCAACAATATGAGTAACAACATTCAGCAATATAAAAACCTGTTGCAGGAACCTACAACAAGGATCCAGGTAATTGTAAAAAGAAATGGTAAACTGGTTACGCTTATTTTACATACCGGCACTATATTGTAGTACACAAAATTTTAATGTTGAAAATATCTTTACCCCATTAAGTATTTTACCAATAAAGGATAGCATACAGCTAATAGCATCTTCTCCCCTAACTTTGCCTGATGATTCAGTTTGACAAATTTACCCTGCAAAATGGATTGCGGGTATTGGTACATGAAGATAAAAGTACCCCGATGGCCGTTGTAAATGTGTTGTATGATGTAGGCGCACGTGACGAACACCCGGAAAAAACCGGTTTTGCTCATTTGTTTGAACACCTGATGTTTGGTGGCAGCAAAAACATACCGGTGTATGACGAACCGCTGCAGGTAGCAGGAGGAGAAAACAATGCCTACACCACCAACGACCTTACCAACTATTATTGCCAGTTACCCGCCGAGAATATTGAAACAGCTTTTTGGCTGGAAAGCGACCGGATGCTTAGTCTTGCTTTTGGCAAAAAAAGCCTGGAAGTTCAGCGGAAAGTAGTGAGTGAAGAATTTAAAGAGCATTATATAAATAAACCATACGGAGATGTATGGCATAAACTGAGAGAACTGGTGTACACCACCCATCCATATAAATGGATGACCATCGGTGCATCACTAAAGCATATTGAAGATGTAAAGCTGAAGGATGTAAAAGATTTTTTCTTTAAACATTATACACCATCCAATGCAGTGTTGGTTGTAGCCGGAAATGTACAAACCACGCAGGTAAAAGCACTCGCAGAAAAATGGTTTGGCAATATTCCAACGGGAATAAAGTATGAACGTGATCTGCCCGCCGAGCCAAGGCAAACTGCGCCACGTTTTTTAGAAGTAAAATCAAATGTACCGTTGGATGCATTGTATAAAGCATGGCATATTTATCCAAGAACGGACCCCAGGTATTATATTGCTGACCTCATTACAGATATCCTTAGCGGTGGAGGTTCTTCCAGGTTGTATCAAAGCCTGGTAAAAGAGAAAAAATTGTTTAGCAGCATTGATTGCTATCACTTAGGAAGTACGGATGCCGGCATTATTACTATTGATGGAAAACTGGTAAAAGGTGTAGACATTAAAGTAGCAGATGCGGCTGTAATGGAAGAGCTAAAAAAACTTCAACAGGATGGAATAACTTCTGCAGAACTTGAAAAAGTGAAGAACAAAACAGAAAGTGCCATGGCTTTTGAAGATATGAGCGTGATGAACAGGGCGCAAAGCATTGCCATGTATGAATTGTTGGGCGATGCCGACCTCATTAACTCGGAACTTTCTAAATACCAGGAGGTAACAGCAGGGCAGATACTGGATGAATGCAGGATCATCTTTGATGAGAACAACTGCAGTACCATGTATTATCTTTCAGAAAACAGCATAGCCGAATAAGTTAAAAAGAAATAAATGATTGATAGATTAATACCACCACCTATTAAGGACGCGGTTGATTATAAGCTGGAATTAAAGCCTTATGAAATGTATACACTGGATAATAACGTTCCGGTGTACACGATAAATGCCGGAGCACAGGATGTACTTCAGATTGAAATGGTTTTTTACGCGGGTAATTATTTTGAACAACAAAAAGGAATTGCTGCGGCAACTAACTTTATGTTGAAAAATGGTACAGCTTCGCGTACTGCATTTGAACTAAATGAAGCATTTGAGTACTATGGCGCCTATTGCAACAGGTCCTGCTACAATGAAACAGCGGTTCTTTCCCTGCATACTCTTACAAAACATATAACAAAACTATTACCCGTAATGCAGGATATGCTTTCGGCTTCCATATTCCCGGAAGAGGAATTGAATATATACAAGCAGAATTCTAAACAGCGGTTAGAGGTAAACCTGCAAAAGGCAGAGTTCGTCGCGGGCCGTCTAATTGATAGTTACCTATATGGCGAGGATCATCCTTATGGTACGTACACCCGGATGGAGGATATTGATGCGCTTTCAACAGCATCTATCAGGCAATTTTATCATCAGCATTATTTAAATGGCTATTGTGTTATTTTCGTGGCAGGTATTATTCCAGCAGAAATGAAGCAATTGCTCAATGATTTTTTTGGACAATTAACTTTTAGTAAACCAACCGGGTTGTTACCGGAAATAAAAGTAACACCGGCAAAAGAAAAAAAATATAGGATAGGCAATGATGCTACGGCAGTGCAGGGAGCTATCCGCATCGCCTCTAATTTCCCCAACAGGCATCATCCGGATTTTAAAAAAGTAGTTGTTTTAAATAATGTATTCGGCGGTTTTTTTGGCTCCAGGTTAATGGCAAATATCCGTGAGGAAAAAGGCTATACATATGGCATCCACAGTTACCTTCAAAATCATATGCAGCAAAGCGCCTGGATGATAAGTACTGAGGCTGGGAAGGATGTTTGCGAACTTACCATTAAGGAAGTGTACAAGGAAATGAAAAAACTGAGAGAGAAAAAAATTGATGAGGAAGAACTGTTATTGGTAAGAAATTATATTATAGGTGGAGTATTGGGAGAACTGGATGGGCCTTTTCAAATTATGGCCAAGTGGAAGAATATAATTTTGAACAACCTGGATGAAAAATATTTTTATGATTCGGTAAATGAAATTAAAACAGTTACTGCAGGTGAGCTGCAAGAACTGGCAAATAAGTACCTGCAGCCTGAAAATTTTTATGAACTGATCGTATATTGATCCGAATTTAACATCTTAAAAAAAATACTACACATGAACTTCCTGGTAAAATTATTAATTACAGCCGCAGTAGCTTTTGGCTTATCAACGGTTCTGTCAGGTGTTCATATCCCGGATTTTAAACAGGCATTGGTATTAGCGCTGGTGCTCGCTTTTTTAAATGCGATCGTGAAACCTTTGTTGATCATCTTAACGCTTCCTATTACCCTATTTACATTGGGAATATTTCTTTTTGCCATCAACGCCTTGATCATACTGTTAGCAGATTATTTGCTGGATGGTATAAAGGTAGATGGGTTTTGGTGGGCATTATTATTCAGCCTGCTATTATCGCTTATATCTGGTTTTGTACAATCCATGTTTAAAAAAGAAGAAAAGACGGAATGATTGATTATTACCAGGAATATTTTTACAAATAGTTAACCCACATACTCCCCGAAAGAGATAGCTAATTGATCAAAATAGTTTCTAAAAAAAATTCCGTGTTCATATTAATGTTCGTATGTAAGCTGGTATAAGCCTATAAAAAACATCTCTCCGTTATAAAGGCGGGTATTTTTAACCTTCGCCGGCCTTGGTGCGGGCTAAATGGTTTTGAAAACTTCCTGGGCTTATCCCGATTTATTAGTATAAATATC
>JANOCC010000078.1:0-21285 GCA_031411955.1 Ferruginibacter sp. | reverse complement strand
ATATGACTAAAATGAAAAAAGCGCCCGATTTTTTCGAACGCTTCTTGTGAACTGGCTGGGACTCGAACCCAGGACCCATACATTAAAAGTGTATTGCTCTACCAACTGAGCTACCAATTCTTCCGTCCCTATTTATAAGGGAGTGCAAAAATAAGGCAAAAACGTATTGCATCAAATTTTTTTAGAAAAGTTTTCGGAAATATTCTTAAAAACAGGCAATATTTCTTCGTAAACAGCCGCTGAACTCACTTATTTTTGTCATTATATTTTTTTATGAGTGATTTTTTTAAGAATAAAGTAATTGCTATCACCGGCGGGAGCAGTGGTATTGGCAAAGCATTGATAGAATTATTGTTGCCGATGGGTGCAAAAATAGCTACCTGCGCCCGTAACCAGGAAAAATTATACGACCTGCAGGTAAGGCATTCAACATCGCCTCTCCATTGCGTTGTTGCCGATGTAAGCAATTACAACGACTGCGAATTATTCATAGAATCTACCATTAAACAATTTGGCGGAATAGATATCCTGATCAATAACGCCGGTATCTCAATGCGAAGTCTGTTAAAAGATGCTGACCTGGATGTATTCAGGAAAGTGATGGATATAAATTTCTTTGGAACTGTGTACTGCACAAAACTGGCTCTTAACTCTATTACACAACGAAAGGGAACAATTGTTGGTATTTCTTCCATTGCAGGATATCGTGGGCTTCCGGGCAGAAGCGGTTACTCTGCCAGTAAATTTGCACTAAATGGATGGCTGGAAGCTGTTAGGACTGAATTATTGGATGATGGCGTTAATGTAATGTGGGTTTGCCCGGGCTATACAAGAAGTAATATCCGTAACGCTGCTTTAAACGATAAGGCAGAAGCACAAGGAGAAAGCCCCATTGATGAGGCCGAATTGATGAGCCCTGAGGATTGCGCTACTCACATCATACATGCTATTGAAAAAAGGAAAAGAACTATCGTGCTCACTCTAAAAGGGAAACAAACCGTTTTTGTAAATAAATTTTTCCCCTCCTGGGCAGATACACTTACCCGGAGGTTTTTTTATAGAGATGGAAAATTAATTAAATAACGATTGAAGTAGTCAACCGTTGAGTACCATACTGAAATGCAGAGAATTTATATAAAAATGAGATATTATATTTAATCTGCAGAAACAATTGTTGCTTTGCAACTTTACGGTGAGCAAAAGCCGGACAAGTAATTTTTCAATTAATTCACAAATAGAATTAAAAGCTAAAAATAATTCTAAAAATAAATCGATATAAAATATAATGCCCTTATTAACCCTTACAAGCGATATTGGTGAGCAGGATTTTTTAGCAGGCGCTATGAAGGGTCAGTTACTACAATCTAATAATTCATTGAACATTGTAGATATCACACATTCCTTATCTCCATTCAATTATCCCCAGGCTGCTTATGTATGCCGAAATGCTATAAAGAATTTTGCTCCAGGAACATTTCACCTGATACTGGTAAATATTTTTGATGACAAACCAGAATTCCTTTTAATGGCTGAGCACAACGGTCATTTTATAGGCTGTGCAGACAATGGATTACTTACCATGATATTGGAAGAGGAACCCCAAAAAGTGGTTGCACTTCCTATGAGTAAAACCGATCAGAAGAACACTCTTTACTGTATCGGTGTATTTGGCAAGGCTATTAATGAAATAATAAATGGCAGGTCACTGGAAGAAACCGGTGACCCAACTGTTGCAATCAAAGTAAAAAATCCTTTAAAACCACTACTCGGCAGCAACTGGATTGAAGGACAGATCATATTTATAGACAATTTTGAAAATGTTATTGTAAATATAAACAAGGAAGAATTTGAAGAACAAAGAAAAGGAAGAAGTTTTACGATCGTTTTTAAAAGAGATGAAGTGATCGACAAAATAAGCGAAACCTATGCAGATGTTGCAGAAGGAGAAAAACTGGCTTTGTTCAATGCAGCTGGCTACCTGGAAATAGCTATCAATAAAGGTAATGCTGCGGGCCTGTTTGGGTTGCAGGGATTTTCTGAAAAACAACATCAGCATGCGCAACAGCAATTTATTAACAACAGGTTGTTTTATCAAACTGTAAAAGTATTTTTCAACTAATTTTCCAAACAATAATTATTCAATTCTTAAATTAAGATCATGAAGAAAATTTTTCTAAGTGCATTATTTGCTTTCATATGCCTGCAAATTTTTGCCCAGGTTAAAATGCCTGCCCCCTCGCCCACCCAAACTATCAAACAGGATTTTGCTATGGGAAGTATCGAACTTAAATATTCCCGCCCTTCGGCAAAAGGAAGAAAGGTATTTGGCGACCTGGTTCCCTTTAACAAACTTTGGCGCACCGGTGCTAACGCTGCTACCGTTATTAAATTTTCTGAGCCTGTTGAAATCAGCGGAAAAAAAATTGATACCGGTAGTTATGCGATCTACACTATCCCTAACCTGGAAAGCTGGGAAGTAATCATAAATAAAGGTTTCAATAATTCCGGTGTAAGCGGGTATAAAGAGTCAGACGATGTGATCAGGTTCAAGGTTGAGCCAATGAAATTAAAAAATGAACTGGAATCCTTCACTATGCAGTTTGACGATATTAAACCTGAAAGTTGTCTGCTGAATATAATGTGGGAAAAAACAATGATCAGCTTCCCTATTCAAGCAAAAATTCAAGACAAATTAAAAGCCCAACTGGAAGCTGCCTTGCAATCGGATAAAAAACCATACTGGCAAGCGGCTCAATTTTACAATGAATATGAAAACAATTCAACAAAAGCATTGGAAAATATAACAAAAGCGCTTGACGAAAATCCGAAAGCATACTGGATGTGGTTGTATAAAGCAAAGATTCAATTTGCAGCCGGAGACAAAACCGGAGCCAGGGAAAGCGCTACAAAATCACTTGATTTGGCTACAGCAGATAAAAACGACGACTATATAAAAATGAACAATGCTCTGCTGAAAAAAGTAAAATAAGCAGCGATTAAAATTGTTTTTAAAATGAAAGGTTTCAAGGTTAAACAAGCTTTGAAACCTTTTCTTTTTTCATGAATGGCTGAATCAACAGACAAAACACGATAACAAGCAATGCCCCGATAACATTCAACCAAAGAAAGGATATTACATCCATTTGATAGATCACAATCACTAATACTTCTGATATTAATGCTGCCGAAAAAACAGTATTGCCATCGATCCTTTTCATCCAGAATGCCACCAGGAATATTCCCAATATCACTCCATAAAACAAAGATCCAAGGATATTTACTGCTTCTATTAAACTGTTGCCTATATTTTGTGCAAACATAGCGATCACGATACAAAATATCCCCCAGGCCAACGTGTACCATTGTGATAAGGCATACTCCCGCTTAGGCGTATCCGAAGCCTTACTAAATTTCTTATGAAAATCAACCATTGTACAGGCAGCAAGCGAATTGAGTGCAGCCGCAATACTTCCCCACGCAGCAAGAAAGATAATGGCGAATATTAAGCCGATCAGTCCTATTGGCAAGTTGTCCTTTACAAAATGCAGGAAAATATAATTGGTATCGTTTACATCTTCGCCCGGCAAGGCTCGCTTTAATAAGGCCTTATATTCATTCCTTTTGCTACCGGCCTGCTGGGGGTCACCGATAACGAGCGCAGCTTGATACTTTTTCTCTGTTTGAATCAATGAATCGCGAAATTCGGTCTTCTCAGCACGCAAAACTTTCGCTTCATCAAAATACACGGGTGCTGAATGATACTGGTAAAATGAAAAAATAAGCACTCCTATCAGCAGGATAAAAAACTGCATCGGCACTTTCACTAGTCCGTTCATCAGGAGCCCCATCCTGCTTTCCGTTATATTCCTGGCCGTTAGATAGCGCCCTACCTGGCTATGATCTGTTCCAAAATAACTGAGTGCGAGAAAAAACCCTCCGATCAGTCCACTCCAGATATTATATTTATCCTTCCAGTCAAATCCATTGGGAGTTTGTCCTGTTGTGATAATATTCATCTTTCCCAACTTTCCCGCTTCATTGATGGCATCCCTAAAGCCCATGCCTTCCGGTAGTAAGTTTACAGCAATGTATCCTACCAAAAAAAGAGAAATAAAAACAATGATCATTTGCAGCTTTTGAGTATGTGCCACTGCCTTTGCGCCTCCACTCATGGTATAAATAATAAGCAGGCCTCCCATCACCAGGTTAGTGTAATAGATATTCCAACCCATAAGCGAACTTAAAACTAACGAAGGCGCATAAATGCTAATACCGGTACTCAAACCACGCGAAATAAGAAACAAGGCCGATGTAAGCGTTCGTGTTTTGAGGTCGAACCGGTTCTCAAGAAATTCATACGCAGTGTACACTTTTAACCGGCTAAATACCGGTACAAAAAAGATGCTGATTACGATCATGGCCAACGGCAGCCCGAAATAATATTGTACAAACCTCATCCCGTCGCTGTATGCCTGGCCCGGACCTGTTAAAAAAGTTATAGCACTTGCCTGTGTACCCATGATACTAAGCAATACAAGTGCCCAGGGCATAGACCGGTTGCTTAGAAAATACCCTTCCAGATTTTTTGTGGTATTACTTTTATAGATACCATAAATAATGATACCACAAAGAGTTGTAATCAATATGATCCAATCTATACTACTCATGAAAATTGACTGCTAATAAAATAAAAAATAATAATTTGAATAACCAGGAAAATAAATACAATTACGTACCAGGTGAGCCAATAAGAAGATCTTTTGTCCATACCAGATTTTCGTTCCATTTCTATAAATTTTATAATCAACAAAAAGAACTTTCTAAAAAAGCTTCTGTTATTCAAAAAGTTTATTCCTGTATTTTCCTCACCTCCCCTGTAACCCAATCAGGTTAGCCATCAGCCTGAATGCTCCGGGTACGGCAGCCGGCAACTGCCTGAAAAATACCAGCCCCGCATAAACGAAGTTTCCTTTACCATAAGAAGCAATTGCCAGGCTGCCATTGGTTTGCTTATCCGCTTTATCGTTCATACCCAATGGTGTTTCAAAATGCGAATCTAATTGAGTGGCCTGGTAAGTACTTCGCTCCTGAACCCACCCATTAAAATCAGCTTCTGTTATCTTATTTGGGAAATTTAATACCGGATGTTGAGGCAATAAAAAACTTACAGGTGCATCTTCTTCGGTAACCCTCACAGAAGGACTAACCTGAAAAGGGTAAGGCCCAACTTTTACAGGCTTTGAACCAACCTGGTTACTCTTAAGGTATTGCACGATCATATTGCCGCCATTCTCAACATACCGCATCAAAATATCATTTTTATTACTAAGGTATTCTGCAATATTATAAGCCCTGATACCCGAAATGATGGCATCGAATTGTTTTAAGTTCTGATCATTGATATCGGCTTCGCCCAAAATTCTAACTTCATAGCCCATTGCTTCCAGGGCTTCGGGAACCTTATCGCCGGCACCAGTGATGTAGCCTACCAGTTTACCCCTGGTTTTCAGGTCCATTTTGATAATAGTTGATTTGTCGTAAAAATTATAAAACAGATCAGGAATATGATCATAACTAATCTTTCGGAGAGAAGAATGCTGTTCAGAAAATGAAGTTGCACTTATTTCGGCTCCAATAGAAATACTGCTGTTCTTTTCTAACAGATCGCTGCTGATATCTACATCAATTAACCGGGACGACCCTTTGCTATAATTTACAATAGAATCAAATACAGGTTTCTTTTTTTCATTAGATACTGTTTTAAACTGTAATTTTTCTTTTATATCCATGTTGCTTTGAACAAGATAATGCAGGGAGCGGTTTTCATTTTTTGCATCATTAGAAAAAATAATAATTGAAGGAGAACTTTTAATAAAGATCGGTTTCACTAATTGAATGGGTTGATATAATTCCCCTTTAACCGGATCAGTAATTTTAAATAAGATCTTTCTCTCAAATTTATAAAGCTTGTTGCCCAGCGTAACTTGAAAAGCAGCCATATAACCATCATTTTCAGCTTTTCCAATATCCTCTTGCCTGCTCACCTCATAGGCGCCACCGTTTATAGGTTTCTCGAGCCAGTATGGCTGGGAAGCAGGGGTTTCTTTTGGTATAAGGACGGTAATTGATCTTGTGTTTTGTTCATTTGGTAATGCAGCTTCAAACAGATAGGATTTGCCAAAAAGGTCAACAGTAACTTTAGTAACAGGCAAGCCTAAACGATTGTTAAAGGCCAGGATAAACCTGGCACTATCTCCGATAACATTCAACTGGTTTTGTGCCGTAGCTTCCATAAAGAAACCGCCGCAGGCTTCCAGCAGCTCTGATACTTCCTGCATTTTTTTATTGCGCCAGCTGCCTGGGGGCAATTTTTCAATGGCTTCGTATAATGATAATATTGCCGGCACTGACAGATCAGGGCGGTCTGTTTTAAAATTACTGATCAGATCACTAACCAAAGTTTCAATTTTGCTGCCGCCAGCCAGCCTTGCCCAGCTGATATCAATTCCATCCATCAGGGTTGTTTTCGGTTGTTCCCCACCGGTAGATTTAAAATATTCATACAGCGGCCCTCTTCTCCGTGGCCTGCCTTCTCCCTGGCTTTTGTGCATGGTTCTTGCTTCAGCGCCAATTTCACCATAACTCTTTCCTTCCATTGGATTAAAGCCTCCAATATCGATCTTAAGCTGATCTTCTGCAGTAGTATTATTAGATCCAAAATTATAAGTATTCCAAAGTATTCGGGTTGCCTTCCATGGTTGCACACCATACTTAAATTGTTCCGGAAATCTTTTTGGGTCTGCTGCAGCTTCATAGGCTTCATCGGCTAATAATGCCGAGGCTGCATGATGCCCATGGCCTGCACGGCTGTCGCCCGGAAATCTTTTTATAATAATATCAGGCTGGTATTGGCGGATAACCCACACGATATCACTTAAAATTTTTTCTCTATCCCATATCCGTAGTGCTTCTTCTGCACTTTTGCTGAATCCAAATTCATACGCCCTGCTGAAATACTGTTCAGCACCATCCATCTTCCTGGCAGCGATCAATTCCTGCGTGCGTATAAGCCCAAGGTCAATACCCTGTTCATCTCCAATGAGGTTTTGACCACCATCTCCCCTCGTTAAACTGAGATAAGCAGTACGATATAATTTTTCTTTGGCCAGGTAAGGCAGTAAGGTATTATTCTCATCATCGGGGTGGGCTGCAATGTAAAGCACTGACCCCAGCACCTTCATTTTTTTTAACTTGAGTAATATTTCAGCCGAGTTATAGGTTTCGGGTGTTTGAGAAAAGCTTGTAAATCCATCGGCTACCAGTAAAATAATCCATAACAATGATCGCATACAATAATTTTATGCTACTAAATTACAGGATTGCCAACGAACAAGAAAACTTGCCGTAATTGCCGGCATCTTATTTTGAAAAAACTGAGAAATGGCATCTGAGCTTACAACGCCTGGTAAGGGTGTACATTATGGCAATATCCCCCACCTAAAATATGCATTAAACAATAGGCTGCGTGTATGCATGCTTTCCCGGCAGGCAAAGGGTTAATATATCTTCAGCCTTGTTAATTACAAGTATTAATACTGTGCCAGTTTGAGCCCTAAATATTTCATAAATACACCCTACAACTTTGCGTGTACGATATGAATGGCTATTTTTACAAATAATTATTTAATCTGCGGAGATTTCTCAAAATATCAGGAAGCATTTTATTACCGGTAATTTTGCTGGTTGTATTGCTTTATGGCGTGTTGCCCTTTAGTGCAGCCAATGCCTGGGTTGTGGAAAAAGGTTCTTCCATTTTCCCCCAAACGGTGGTTAAAGTAATAATTTACGGAATAGGTGTTGTGATTTTATTTTTTCTTCTCCGTTACTATAAAATTTTTAGAAGGATCTTTCTCTTTTTGTTATTGCTGTTGTTGATTCTTTATGGAGCCTTACATTTTTCGCCGGTACAAACCTGGATCGTAAAAAAAGTAGCGAATAACCTATCTCAAAAACTGGACACAAGGGTTACGGTAAAAGCAGTTGATTTTTCTTTTTTCAACAAACTTGTTGTGAAAGGCCTAATGGTAGAGGACAGGCTTAAGGACACATTATTATATGCAGGCACAGCCAGGGTGAACATTAATGACTGGTTCTTTATGAAGAATCATATCACCCTAAGTTATGTAGGGTTAGACGATGCAATCGTAAATATGAAGCGAACTGACTCAACCTGGAATTACCAGTTCCTCGTAGACTTTTTCAGTAGTCCTACTAAAAGTAAAAGCAAAAGCGACGGCATTGAATTTGATTTTAAAGAAGCCCACTTCAACAATATTAAATTTAATAAGATAGATGGATGGATAGGGCAAAATATGATCGCCTCCATGACAAAACTGGATGTGATGGTAGACAGTGTAAACCTTTCGAAAAAAAGGATTATCATCAAAGAAGTTAATTTAGAGAATGCACATTTTTCTATGACAGATTATACCGGGAAAAGGCCTGATGAACCTAACCTGTCTAACATAATTGAAAAGATCCCCATAATTTCTGCTTACAAATGGAACAACGGTGGCTGGCAGGTAAAACTGGATAAACTGGAAATAAAAAACGGCAGTTTCTCAAACGACCAGGAAACTAACAGGCCGCCTTATGTTGATCAATTTGACGGGCAGCATATTCTATTTTCCCAGATCAATGGAAGCATCAGCAACATGGCATTTACCAATGATACGCTTACTGCGAAGGTGATGCTGGCTACCAAAGAGCGCAGCGGTTTTGAAGTGAAAAAACTGGAGACAGTCTTAAAGTTTACACCAGAGATCATGGAATTCGGCGATCTGGACCTGGTAACTAATAAAAGCCGTTTGGGGAATTACTATTCTATGCGCTTTAATAAGTTTAATGAAGATATGAAGGGCTTCCTGCGCAATGTTACGCTGGAAGGCAGGTTTACTAAAAGCGAATTAAACAGTGACGACCTGGCATTTTTTGCACCACAACTTGCCAGTTGGAAGCGTATCTTTTATTTTGATGGTAAGGCTAAGGGAACCATTGATAACCTATCCGCCCGTGGCATGAAAATAAAAAGTGGCAACACAGTGGTAGACGGCGACATTGCATTAAGAGGGCTGCCGGATATCAACACCACTTTTATAGATTTCAAAGCCAACAATCTACAAACAACCTATAATGATCTTGTAGCCATTGTTCCTTCATTAAAAAATATCACCCAACCGCAGCTAAACAAACTCGGCAACATTTATTTTAAAGGGAATTTCACCGGCTTCCTTAATGATTTTGTAACCTACGGCACCATTGTATCCAACCTGGGAACCATCAATGCAGATATGAACATGAAGTTGCCCGAAAATGGCGCTCCATTATACTCCGGCAAAATCAATACACAAAATTTTAAACTTGGGTCTTTTATTAACAACAGCCAGGTAGGAAATATTTCAATAAACGGAAACCTGAAAGGAAGCGGGTTTACTTTGGCATCATTAAATGCAAATTTTGAAGGACAGATAAAGCAAATTGAATTTAATGGGTATAATTTTACGAATATTTCACTAAATGGCGATTTCGAAAAGAGCCTTTTTAAAGGCCACCTTAGCATTGATGACCCTAACCTGAAAATAAGCACGCTCGACGGCACACTAAGCCTGGCAGGTAAAAAAGAGATCGCATTTTACCTCATGGCCGACCTCGCGTATGCGAACCTGAAAAATATCAATTTTACAAAAGACGACCTTTCTTTGTCGGGGTTATTCAGTTTAAATTTTACCGGCAATAACATTGATAACTTTCTTGGAACAGCCCGTGTGTACAATGCTCAATTAAAACACGACTCTACCCTGTTGTCTTTCGATTCCTTAAAGCTTAGCTCATTTTTACGGGAAGATAAAAAATACCTTTCCCTTCAATCTAACCAGATAGATGCCGAATTGAATGGAAAATTCAGGATCCTCGAATTGCCGGATGCTTTTAAAACATTCTTAAACCGTTATTATCCTGCCTATATTAAAAAGCCTAACAAACTGGTGAGCGATCAGGATTTTAATTTCGATATCCAAACGAGAGAAGTAGATGAGTATGTTGCACTATTGGATCCAAGGTTGAGCGGCTTTAATTATTCATCTATCAGCGGTAGACTAAATCTTGCCAATTCAGAGCTATCTGTTCGGGCCAATGTTCCGGATTTTGCATACGATGGAAAAACATTTACCAATACCAGGATCATAGGTAACGGCAACCGAGACACGCTGAAAGCCGATATATCAGTAGATGATATCGGTATCTCTGATAGCATGCATTTTCCGGGAACCAACCTGCAACTTACCGCCAATAACGACATTTCGGAAATTCATTTAAGAACAAGCGCCGGAAAAACGTTGAATGAAGCTGACCTGAACGCAACAGTTCAAACATTTTCTGATGGAGTAAAAATTCATTTCTCGCCTTCTTCATTTATCATCAATGATAAAAAATGGTTGCTTGAAAAAGATGGTGAGCTCATTGTAAGGAACAATTATTTAGGTGCCAGCGAGATAAAATTCATTCACGAAAATCAGCAGATCGTACTTTCTACCGAACCGGATGATGTAACAGATAAAACACATATTGTAGCCAGGCTGAAGCAGGTAGATATCGCAGACTTTGCTCCCTTTGTAATTAAGAATCCATCCCTTAAAGGGATTTTAACAGGAACCGCAACAGTAAGAGACCCGTTCGGAAAAACAATCATAGAATTTAATGGCAATGCCGACAGCTTTGCACTGAATGATAAATATGTAGGAAAAGTTGCCCTTGATGTAAACGCAAATACCGAAAGCGGTATGGTTAAATTTAAAGCCTCTGCAGATGACAGCGCATTTGTTTTTGAGGCAGGAGGAAGCATCAATTACAAAGATTCTACCGGTAACAACATCAACCTGGAGTTCCTTGGAAAGAAAGTAAACATCAATATTCTTGAACCTTACCTGGGTACTATTTTCAGTAAAATGAATGGAGAGGCTTCTACAAATCTTAAAATATACAGCATCAATGGTCATCGTTATATTACCGGAAAAGCAACTTTGGTAAGCGATACGATTCAGGTGGATTACACAAAGTGTAAATATATTTTAAACAACCAGGTGATCAATTTTGCAGAAGACCAGATAGACCTTGGCCGAATGCAATTAAAAGATACATTGAATAATAATGCTGTAGTAAGCGGAAAGATCAATCACCAGTTTTTTGATGCGCTCAATTTTGACAATGTAAGACTGGAAACCGAAAAATTGCTTTTACTGAACAACACAAAAAAAGACAATGCCCAGTTCTATGGTGATATAACGGGAAGCGCTACACTAAATATCAACGGCCCTACTACCAACCTGGTTATGGATATTAACGGACAGCCAAGCATCTTCGATAGCAGCCATATTTTTTTACCAACAGGTGCCGGTAAAGAAGCCAATAACATTGACTATATCGAATTTATCCAATTTGGTACCGAGATGGAGGATAATATCAGAAGTTCGGAAGCAACCAACATAATCGTTAACCTTAACCTGGTTGCAAACCCGGCCTGTAAAATTGATGTGATCCTGGATGAAGAAACCGGCGATATCATCAAAGGACAGGGCACAGGCCGTATCAGTATCCGCGTGGGCAATAAGGAACCTCTGAGCATTAGAGGTAAATATGAATTAACCAAAGGAGAATATACTTTCAACTTTCAAACGTTCTTAAAAAAGAAATTTTCACTCAACAGCGGCAGCATTACCTGGAACGGAGACCCCTACCTGGCTACTATTGACATTGAAGCACAATATCTTGCTGAGAAAGTTGATATCAGTTCCTTAAACAGTACAGGCAAGCTGGTGCAAAAAGAAGATGTGATTATCATTTCGCACTTAACCGGGATATTGCTACAACCAAAAGTGAAATTTGAATTTCAGCTACCAGGTGAAGCAGGCAGGGATTACATAATTGTTAAACGATTGCAGGATTTCCAAAATGATGAAAATGAAATGAACAAACAGGTAGCAAGCCTGCTATTGTTTAATTCGTTTATTACGGGAGATCAAAATTTCTTATCCGGCAGCAACACACTCGCGATTGCCACCAATACCATCGGCGGTGTACTAAGCAGCTGGCTCACTGGTATTTTTAACAAACAGCTGGAAAAAGCTACTAACGGTGTATTATCAACTTACATTGACATAAATCCTTCTTTCGACCTGCAAAAAAGTGCCAGCCAGCTTCAGGCAAGTGTTAGAGCAGGTTTAAGGTTATTATTAAGCAGCAGGCTGGTACTGCTGATCGGTGGAAGCCTTGATTACAATAACTCCACCTACACGCAACAGTTAGATAGAAAAGGCCTGGTAACCCCGGATATTAATATTGAGTGGCTGCTTAATAAAGAAGGTTCTATCAGGGTGGTAGGTTTTAATAGAAGCAGCGTAGATTTTACGTTAAGCCAAAGAAACAGGTCTGGTATTCAGCTCAGCTATAGAAAAGACCTTAACAAGCTTTCAGATATTTTTAAAAGCAAGAAAAAAATCGAAGACGAACAGGCAAAAAAGCAAAATGGGCCACAGGCACAACCGGCAAAAAAACCTTAAATATACATCCCTCTAATCAACTGCTTTAAAAGTTTGCGGGGATAATTACCTGCTGTAATCTTTTCCTTTTATAACCCGTTCAATATTTCATGCCCCAGCTTATCCCGCTTGGTAAATAAATATTTTTCATTGTGTGGGTTTGGTTTCATTTCTATTTGTACCGTTTCCGTTACTTCCAGTCCGTACCCCAGTATACCAGCTCGTTTGCGAGGGTTATTGGTCATCAGTTTCATTTTGGTAATGCCCAATTCACGAAGAATTTGAGCACCAACACCATAATCCCGCTCATCCATTCCAAAACCTAAAAAAAGATTAGCTTCAACTGTATCCATGCCCTGTTCCTGCAACTGGTAGGCTTTTAGTTTATTTATCAGGCCGATACCCCTGCCTTCCTGGTTCATGTAAAGAACCAATCCTTTTCCTGCAGCTTCTATCTGCTCCAGCGAATGGTGAAGCTGGTCGCCACAATCGCAGCGTAAAGAACCTAAAATATCACCCGTCATACAACTGCTATGAACCCTTACCAATACGGGTTCTTCTTTAAGCCAATTCCCTTTTTTTATAGCCAGGTGAATTTCTCCGGTATTAAGCTGTTTAAAAGCAATCAATTCAAAAATGCCATATTTGGTGGGCATCGCAACCCTTACTTCTTCTTTTATAAGGGTTTCCTTTTTTAAACGATATTCTATAAGATCTTTAATTGAGATGATCTTTAGATTAAACTTTTTCGCTATTTCCATTAATTCGGGTAACCTCGCCATGCTGCCGTCTTCATTCATGATTTCAACCAAAACGCCGGCAGGTTCAAAACCGGCTAACCGGGCAAGATCGGTGGTAGCTTCCGTATGCCCTGATCTTCTTAAAACACCACCATTTTTTGCCCTAAGTGGAAAAATATGGCCAGGCCTGCCTAAATCCGTTGATTTTGTTGCCGGGTCTATCAATGCCTTAATAGTTTTAGAACGGTCGTGAGCAGAAATTCCTGTTGTACAACCATGACCTAACAGGTCTATACTAACCGTAAACGCTGTTTCATGCAAAGCCGTATTGTCAACCACCATGGGTTGCAGGTTCAGTTCCACACAGCGGTCTTCCAGCAAAGGCGCACAGATTAGGCCCCTCCCATGTGTACTCATAAAATTGATCACTTCCGGCGTAACATTTTGGGCTGCGGTAACAAAATCGCCTTCATTTTCACGGTCCTCATCATCTACCACTATAACCATCTTCCCATTCTTAATGTCTTCTATCGCATCTTCTATTCGATCAAGCATATTCAATAAAAATTTAAGCAAAGTTAATGAGGTTTAAAATTCCCGGCCCTTTCTTTTCGCTTTTCGAAAATATACTGCAATTCTGCGTTTATAATTTCATCTTCCCGGAAGATTGTATAGTTTGTTTTATCATCACTCACTGTCTTTTCAGTTTATTTGCTAACAGGTAACAATTTCATAATTCAAACCTCCCCTGCTTACATGCAGCTATTAATCAATGCACATTGCCTATGGATTTGTTAATAAAAGTTAACAGATTTTCAGCAATTATTCACTTTCTTTGAGCCATAAAACAGACTATATGCATTTGAAAAAGATTCTACCTTTTATCCTTGCCCTGATGGCTATGCCATTTTTATTACAGGCACAGGTAACCACCAGTAGTTTTTCGGGATTTGTAAAGAACAAATCCGGAGAAGTACTGCAGGGAAGCACTATTGAAATTACCCATACGCCTACAGGTGCCAAATACAAAACTGCCAGCCGAAAGGATGGAAGTTTTAACCTGGTAAACCTTATACCAGGTGGCCCATATACTGTAGATGTTTCTTTTGTTGGGTACACAACGCTAAACGAAACCGGCATTACGCTTACATTGGGTGAAAATACCCGTTATGACGCCACTTTGGAAAGCAGTTCAACTGTATTAAGTGCAGTGGTGATATCTGCAACCGGTGGCCAGAACTCAAGAAGAAAAACAGGAGCTTCTACCAGCATCAGCAGAGCACAAATCAATGCCCTGCCAACTCTTTCCCGCAGCATTCAGGATTATACCAGGTTAACGCCACAGGCTAATGGTAACTCTTTTGGCGGAATGAGCAATCGTTATAATAATATTACCATTGATGGAGCTGTAAATAACGATGTTTTTGGACTATCGGGCAGTGGTACTCCGGGCGGACAAGCTTCTACAACTGCCATTTCGCTGGATGCCATCCAGGAGATACAGGTTGTATTGGCTCCTTATGATGTAACTTATGGTAATTTTACCGGCGCCGGTATAAATGCCATTACACGCTCTGGGACAAACACTTTAGACGGTTCAGTTTATTATTTCCTGCGCAACGAAAATACGATTGGTAAAGACCCGGTTTCCAGGACCAAATCAACAGCCTTCAATGATAAACAATATGGTATCCGTTTAGGAGGCCCGATCATTAAAAATAAATTATTCTTCTTTGTAAATGCTGAACTTGCCCGCAGGGATGCGCCAACGATTTTTAATGCAGGCGATAGCAATGCATTGCTCACAAAAAGCGAAGCGCAACAAATTGCCGACACCATGAGAATAAAATATGGTTATGAAGTAGGCTCAGATGCAGCTTATGCAGCACAAACGCAGAGTGACAAGTTTTTCGGACGTATAGACTGGAACATCAGCTCTAAACATCATTTAACCCTCCGCCACAATTATATCAAAGCATTTGATGATAATATTTCCCGGTCAAACACGCTCTTCCGTTTCGGGAACAACACCTACAGGTTCAACAATAAACAGAATATAACGGTAGCGGAATTACGCAGTACTTTTAGCAAAACGGTTTCTAATAACCTGATCATTGGAAGGCATGAGATCAGGGATTTCCGCACTACCCTTGGTAATTTATTTCCTCAAGTGGAAATTACAAAAGGATCCGGAACAATTCAACTTGGTGCGGAAAGGAGTTCAACTGCCAATGAACTGGACCAGGACATTTTTGAGATCACAGATAACGTAAAGATATTTAAAGGCAAAAACACCTTCACCATCGGAACACACAATGAATTTTTCAAGTTTCGTAACCTTTTTATAAACAACGCTAACGGAAGATGGAGATTTAACAGCGTAACTGATTTTTACAACAATGTTCCCAGGAATTTTGACGTAACCTATTCTGGCAATAAATCAGAAAATTTACGTCCCGATGCCACCTTTAAAGCTGCACAACTTGGCTTCTATATCCAGGATGAGATACAGGTAGACCCAAAATTGAAGATCACGCTTGGCTTAAGAGCAGATCTTCCGATCATCAATTCAAAACCCGGTTACAACCCGGCTGTAGATTCTACTTTTGCCGGAAAATACAACACACAGAATATACCTAACAAACAACTGCTTTGGGCTCCACGCGTAGGTTTCAACTATGATGCTGAAGGCGACAGGAGCATTATTATTCGTGGTGGATTGGGAATATTCACCGGCCGTGTTCCATTTGTATGGATCTCTAACCAGTTCTCTAACACAGGCCTTTTGTTGAAAACCACTAGCCAAAGCGGAGCTGCAAATATCAATGGTGGAAACGGATTTGACCCTTCAATTGATCAAAGTACTATCGGAACAGGCGCAGCTACCTATGAAGTAAATGTGATCGATAAAAAATTCAAAATTCCACAGGTAGCCAGGCTTAATCTTGCTGCCGACAGGAAATTACCAGGTGGTGTAAACCTGACAGTAGAAACCATTTTCTCTAAAACCATCAACAATGTTTACTACCAGAATGTAAACCTGAAAGATCCGATTGGAGTAGTAGATCCTACTTACAACAATGGCGCAGATGTAAGGGTAGCCTACGGAACTTCTACAGCTACCAGAAATATCAATCCACTGATTACCCGCGCTATCCTTATCAGCAATACCAACAAAGGCTATGCTTTTAATATTGGCGCAACCATTAACAAAACATGGAAACATTTCTTTGCTCAGGCTGCTTATAATTACAACTCCGCTGCTGATGTAAACAGTGGTGCCAGTTCTACAGCCCTGAGTAACTGGGAATTTGTTCAGGTTGCAGGAAACTCAAACGACCAGCAATTATCTACTTCTAATTACCAGCTAAAGCACAGGATAACCGGTATCGTTAGTATGAATGTAGAATTTGCCAAACATTTTAAAACCAGCCTGGCATTCTTTTACGAAGGAAATTCCGGACAGCAATTTACCTATGTAATTAATGGCGATCTTAACAGTGATAACCAGTTTGGAAACGACCTGGTTTATGTACCAAGAAACAGCAGTGAAATTAAATTTGTAGACAGGTTGAATAGTGCAGGAAATGCAGTTGTTGCAACAGCTGCACAGCAGGCTGCGGATTTTGAAAGGTTCATCAACAATGATAAATACCTTTCTAAAAAAAGAGGCACCTATGCTGAAAGAAATGGCAGAAGCACGCCATTTGAACACGTTGTAGATGCCCGTCTTGCTCAGGACCTGTTCCTGAATGTTAGTGGAAAAAAACATGCTGTTCAGATCACATTTGATATATTCAACCTTACTAATTTGATCAATAACGACTGGGGCCGCAAATATGCTGTAACCAACCAGGCGTATAACCTTCTTACAACAATCAACAGAACTTCCGGGCAGTTTGCAGGTAAAGGCTATAACTTCACTGCAGCACAAGAACCCTGGGGTTTAACTTTTGCTTCAAGGTGGCAGGGGCAAATTGGCTTTAGGTATTCTTTTAATTAATCAATACTCATATAACAAAAATGCCACGGTTAAAAACTGTGGCATTTTTGTTATACAGTGTTTTCTAAGTGTTTATAATTAAAACGTTTTGTAACGCTTCATCTGTGTTTTTCAGAAAAATACTTTACGGAATCAAAAACAAATTCAATATCAGCACTACCCTTTCGTTCTTCCCCATCCCCAGATTAAAAATGCCGGAAATGCTTTGGCCCAGGTTGGCACATCATGCCTGCCTTCTTTTAATTCCAGGTAATGAATATCGGCGGGTTCCTGGTAGCCTTTGTTTGTTAGTTCAGCAATCAGGCCGCGGGTGTCATCTATTGAGTCGATGATGCCATTATTATTCCTATCGGCAGTTTCGTCCATGGTGCCAACCTCAAAAAAGAATTTTAGCCAGGGATAATAAGCGGCTTCCCTCACCTGGCGATGCATGATCCTGTTTTTATCTTCATCAAAATCTTCGTCATCCTGGTCTTTATCCCTCCACCACATCGAACCGCTGAAAACTGCTGCAATACAAAATTCTGTGGGATTGTTCCATACGATATCCATTGCACTTAACCCACCTAAAGAAAAGCCGGCAAAAGACTTTTCTTTAAAGGAAAGAATATTATATGTTTTCCGCAGGTAAGGCAACAGTTCTTCCATAACAAAACGGGTATAGAGATAGGCTTTTGCGCCACGACCCTTATAATCTAACACGTTGGCTGTTCCATATTCATTCTTCCTGTCTGCCGAACAGTGGATACCAACACAAAAGATAGGTTCTATCAGTTTGTCTGCTATCAGTTCATCCAGTATGTCCTCAAAATGCATCGTTCTAAGATCCTGCCCGTCGTTTACCAGCAGGAGGTGCAAAAAAGACAGTTTCCGGCTATCTGCAGGTAAATAACAGTCTACTTTTACTTCCCGGCTTAAGTGTATTGAGGTTAGTATATGTGCATCAACTGTGATACAATTGGTTTTATTTCCAGACATGGGTTCAAAAATAACAAAATCCTTTTTTATTTCCGAAAACTATAGAAGAATAGGTAATCATATTAATTTACCCGGTAACATTTTTAAAAATTCCCGGCATACTGTATCGGCTTATTTTCATCAGAAAATAAATTTCAGTTTTAAAAATATAAGGGTAAACGGTCAAAAACATAATTTGTTTTATTGGCCTGTTAAAAATATATTTGAGAACATTTAATATAACCACTCCCTAAATTTAGCAGTATGAAAAAGATTGGCGTATTACACGGCAAGGAAAGAAGTTTTCCCGAAGCATTTGTTGAAAGAATAAACAGCAAAAAAATTGACGGCATCTGGGCCGAGTCTGTCCGCATAGACAAAGTAATGCAGGGCGAACCCAGTGGCTACACGGTTATTTTCGACAGGATTTCCCAGGACGTTCCCTTCTACAGGGCCTATTTAAAAAATGCTGCCTTGTGCGGAACTACTGTTATCAACAACCCGTTTTGGTGGAGTGCGGATGAGAAATTTTTCAATAATTGCCTGGCAACGAAAATTGATGTTCCAGTTCCAAAAACGGTGATACTTCCTTCCAGGGATTTGCCAACAGATACTTCCGAAGAATCATTTTCAAATCTTGCTTATCCGCTCGATTGGGAAGGAATATTTAAATACATTGGATTTCCGGCCTATATGAAACCTTTTGCCGGTGGCGGATGGAAAAGTGTTTACCAGTTGAATAGCATGGAGGAGTTTTTTGAAAAACATGCAGAAACCGAGCAATTGGTAATGATGTTACAGGAAGAAATAAAATTTGATGAATACTACCGCTGTTATTGTATTGGCGGAAAATATGTACGCATAATGCCGTACGAACCACGTAACCCACACCACCTGAGGTATGTGGCAGATTTTAAACCCTCTGCAGAACGTTATAAACTAATGGAAGATATTGTTTTGCGGATATGCCGGTATTTGGGTTATGATTTTAATACGGTTGAACTGGCTATACGCGACGGCGTTCCTTATGCAATCGACTTCTGTAATCCTGCACCGGATGCAGAAGTGACGAGTGTAGGGCAGGAAAATTTTGATTGGGTAGTAGAAACGGCAGCTGTTTATGCCATTGAAAAAGCGATGGAAAACAAACCAGGAAAAGATAACCTTACCTGGGGTGAATATATTAAGCGCAGTGCAAATGGAAAAGATTTATATTGAACTAAATGATATAACATTCGTGATATGAGATATAGGATGTCTGATACAAAATTTATGACAGTGATAGCAGATCTATGTAACTGTTGATATTTTCACATCATACATCATTCATCACACATCAACCATCATCTTCCACTATTAAATTCTAAATACAAAAAATGGCCAATTTATCATACAAACATTTCACCATTGGTGTAGAAGAAGAATACATGGTGATTGATCCACTATCACGGGAATTAAAAAGTCATGAACAAAAGATCGTTCATGAAGGTCATAAGGTGATTAAAGACAAAGTAAAAGCTGAAATGCACCAGGCTGTTGTTGAAGTAGGAACAGATATCTGTGCAGATGTTGATGAAGCATTTATGGATGTGGGAACATTACGTAAAACCATCAGTGGCATTGCTGATGAATTGGGTTTATGGATGGGCGCCAGTGGCACGCATCCTTTCAGCCATTGGGAAAAGCAGTTGATCACAGATCATATTCGTTATAGTGAAATTGTAAATGAATTACAGGAAGCTGCCCGTAGTAACCTCATCTTTGGTCTGCACGTGCACGTTGGAATGGAAACGAGGGAAATGGCGATACATATTGCCAATTCAGCCCGCTATTTTTTACCGCATGTATTTGCATTAAGTACCAACTCCCCTTTTTGGGAAGGAAGAATGACAGGATACAAATCTTATCGTACAAAAATTTTCGATAAGTTTCCACGAACAGGCATACCCGATTTTTTTGAAGGGATAGAAGCATATGATAATTACATTAAGTTGCTGGTAAAAACTAATTGTATCGACAATGCTAAAAAGATATGGTGGGATCTCCGCGTACATCCGTTCTTTAATACGGTGGAATTCCGTATCTGCGATATTCCTCTTACGGTGCAGGAAACCATTGCCATAACGGCTTTATTTCAGGCCATTTGTGCCAAACTGTACAAATTAAAAAGCCAGAACCTGAATTTCATGATGTACAGCCGAGCTTTACTAAATGAAAATAAATGGCGGGCAAGCAGGTATGGTATTGAAAGTAACATGATCGACTTTGGAAAAGAATCGGAAGTAAACACCAGGGTATTGATCTATGAATTGTTGGATTTTGTTGATGATGTAGTGCCTCATCTTGGCAGCAGGCATGCAATCAACCATGTACATAAAATGCTGGATGAAGGTACAGGAGCCGACCGGCAGTTAAAGGTATTTGAAGAAACAAAAAGTATGGAGAAAGTTGTGGATTATATTCACGAAAGCTTTTTATATGGTTTATAAAATTCTATTAAAAAATATAAAAAAAATATCAGCCAGGTGCTGATATTTTTTTTATGAGTTAGTCAGTCATTTATTTTTCAATTTTTTAACAAACTTCAAGCAAGCGTTTCTTCAAAACATACTGTCTATAAATTGTTGTTTGAAACCAGGATTATAGTAAAAGGCAGGGCTGACATACCTGCCTTTTTATTTTTTGAAATATAGCTATTCGAAATAGACTATTGCACCATAATTTAAAATACCTGCTTTCGTAGCTTGCTTCGTTAACCCGCGGTGATGTAACAAGATTGTTAGTCATTAAACCGTTGATAGCACCTGCTAATTTAAATTAAACAGTAACCTTATGGTAAATTGGGTGGAGCCCGGCACGATAAAAAAGCTGATAATTATTGTACACGAGGTATTACTGAAAAAAAAGCTGGCTTAAATTTAAGACAGCTTTCTTATTTAATTTAAAATTTTGCTCCAACAGATACAAAGAATGTTCTTCCATCTCCTGGCAA